>NZ_JBMDKE010000022.1:0-111446 GCF_057809555.1 Niveispirillum sp. FG156
CGGCAACAGGAAAAGCCAAACCCACCAGAGAGTCAGAACCCAAGGCTCTTGGTATAATCGAGGAAACTTTTGGCAAAAGTGTGGGGATGGCGCGCATTCAGGCATGGTTGGGCCACGCATAGGGCCCAAGCAACCGCATCACCAATTGGATTGACGGGGTTCAGTCCAACAAGCGGCGCAACGCTGTTAGATCCATCAGGATTTCCGACAGAATCTCACGAACTTCCGGCGATAAGGACTGTTTTGTCTGCCGCTTGGGGGCGGCCTTCTTTTCCAGGGGAGGGGGCTCATCCTCCTCATCCCCTTGCGTCGCAAGCAGGGCCAGCTCTTCGGCCGAATTGTCGTCACCCGCCTCGTCATCGTCGAAAAGGCTTGGCATGCGGGTTCCGGGCGGGGGAAGTCCGGCAAGACCCCGCGACTCGCGCAGAAGTTTCTGCACGCCCTTGATCGTGTAGCCGTCCTGATACAGCAGCGACTGGATACGCCGCAGCAGTTCCACATCGTCGGGACGATAATAGCGCCGGCCACCACCACGCTTCAGCGGCTTGATCTGGGGAAACTTGGTTTCCCAGAACCGCAGGACATGCTGCGGGACTTCAAGATCGACGGAAACCTCGCTGATGGTGCGGAAGGCCGAGGCGGATTTCGACGCCACGGACTTGGATCGCGCACCTTCGCTGGTTTCCTCGATCATCGACAGGATCAGCCTTTCGCGCCGTCTTCGAACCGCTCATTAATGCGGCTTTTCAGGACGTGGGACGCGCGGAAGACCAGGACCCGACGCGGCAGAATCGGCACTTCCTCCCCCGTCTTCGGGTTGCGGCCAATGCGCTGCCCCTTGGACCGGACAGCAAAGCTGCCGAAGGAAGAAATCTTGACCATGTCGCCATTGGCCAATGCGTCGGAAATCTCGTTCAGGACGCTTTCCACCAGATCGGCGGATTCGTTCCTGGACAGCCCAACTTCCTGATAGACGGCCTCGCTCAACTGCGCGCGGGTGACAGTTTCGGTCATGTTCGTCCTCCCCGGTTATCAGGGAATGACGGTACTTGGACCGGAGAAATCCGTCAATTCAGATGGTTGGCGGGAAATGCTGATCCCACACCGCAGAAATGCGGGGCAGGGAGGATCAGAAGCGCACCAATGCTCCACCCCAGGTGAAACCGCCACCCATGGCTTCCAGCAGCATGAGGTCGCCGCGCTTGATGCGACCATCGGCCACTGCCTCCGCCAGGGCCAGCGGAATGCTGGCGGCGGATGTATTGCCATGATGATCGACCGTAATCACCACACGCTCTGCCGGCAGTTTCAGCTTGCGGCCCGTGCCCTCGATGATGCGGCGGTTGGCCTGATGCGGGACCAGCCAGTCGATGGCATCCGCCGTCAGTCCATTGGCGGCCATCGCTTCCTTGACGACATCGGCCAGGTTCACGACCGCATGCTTGAACACTTCCTGCCCGCGCATGCGGACATGGCCCACAGTCTGCGTGCTGGACGGGCCACCATCGACATAAAGCAGGTCATGGTGGTTGCCATCGGAATGCAGATGCGTGGACAGGATGCCCTGATCCTCTGCCGTGCCGGCCCCGTCGGTGGAACGCAGCACCACGGCACCCGCCCCGTCACCGAACAGCACGCAGGTGGTGCGGTCGTTCCAATCCAGGATGCGGGAGAAGGTTTCGGCACCGATGACCAGAACCGTCCTGGCCTGACCGGCCTTGATGAAATTGTCGGCCACCGACAGTGCATAGATGAAGCCGGAGCATACGGCCTGCACATCGAACGCCGCGCCGCGCGTCATGCCCAGACGCGCCTGCACTTTCACCGCGGTGGCGGGGAAGGTGTTGTCGGGCGTGGCCGTGGCCAGAACAATCAGATCCAACTCATCCGCCGTCACGCCGGCATGGGCCATGGCGGCAAGTGCGGCGTTATAGGCAAGGTCGGAAGTCAGTTCGCCTTCCGCCGCGATATGGCGCGACTTGATGCCCGTCCGTTCCGTAATCCATTCGTCAGAGGTGTCGACGACCTGCGCCATCTCGGCATTCGTCATCACCTTTGCGGGCAGGTAAGACCCACAGCCCAGGATCACAGACCGGATGGCCATTACTGCACCGCCGTTTCGCTGCCCGTTGCGCCCACGTCCTTGGCCGGGTCGGCAGCTGCCGCAGCATTCAATGCTGCCTGCAGCACCGCCAATTGGTCGCGGATCTTCTCGTTGAAACCGTGATTGGCCATATTGGCGGCCACGGCGATGGCGTTGGAGAATCCAACGGCGTCTGTGCCGCCATGGCTTTTCACGCAGATGCCGCGCAGCCCCAGGAACATCGCACCATTATAGCGGCGCGGGTCCATGCGCTGACGCAGCTTGTTGAACGCACCCGACGCTAGGACATAACCCAGCTTCGCCAGGAGAGATGATTTGAAGGTCCGCTTCAGGAATTCGGCATAAAGCTTTGCCGTGCCTTCCGCCGTCTTCAGGGCGACATTGCCCGTGAAGCCGTCGGTCACCACGACATCGACAGTGCCCAACGCCAAGTCGTTGCCTTCAATGAAGCCGTGGAAGTAAGGGGCGAGCGGCGTGGCGCGCAGGGCTGCTGCGGCCTCACGAATCTGCTCATGCCCTTTTTGTTCTTCCGACCCGACATTCAGCAGGCCGATGGTCGGGTTCAGCAGGCCCAGAACGGTCCGGCTGAACACCGTGCCCATCACGGCGAACTGCACCAGATTGTCGGCATCGCATTCCAGGTTCGCCCCCAGATCCAGCATCACCAACTCCCCCCGCTGTGTGGGCAGGATAGAGGCGATAGCCGGTCGGTCGATGCCCGGCAGGGTCTTCAGCACGAATTTGGCAATAGCCATCAGCGCGCCGGTATTCCCAGCGGAGACCACGCACGCGGCATCACCGGCAGCGACGGCATCAATGGCCAACCGCATGCTGGAATTGCGCCCAGCACGAAGCGCCACCGACGGCTTGGCGTCCATAGCCACGAAGTCAGGCGTATGCTTGACTGTGGAAATGGACTTCAAGGCCGGATGGCGCTCTAGCAGGACGTTGATGCGCGCTTCGTCACCGACGAAGAGGAAATCGACGTTAGGGCAACGCTCACGAGCAAGGTCGGCGCCGGCGACGACCATGTCAGGAGCATGGTCGCCACCCATGGCGTCCAAGGCGATGCGCAGGCGCGTTGTCACTTCCGTTCGACGTCCCTATAACCCGCGAAAACCTGGACCGGTCCGGCTATCAGGCAGCAGCCGGGGCGGTCGCGGTCACTTCGCGGCTGTCATAGTGGCCGCAGGAGCCGCAGACATGGTGCGGGCGCTTCAGCTCACCGCAATTGCCGCATTCGTTGTATGCGGCGGCGGTCAAACCATCGTGCGAACGGCGCATGTTGCGCTTCGACTTGGAGGTCTTCTTCTTAGGAACGGCCATGATCGTAACTCACAATGTTTTAAGGCGACCGCTAGGGCCGCCCGGACAGAGGCGCTTGAATACTGGATATGGTGTGCGAGGGCAAGTACGAAACCGGATCAAGAGGGCTTCTTTAAGCGGGACAGGGCCGCAAAAGGGTTCTGGCGGGGCGGTTCCGGGGGTGTGTCCTCGGTCAAGGACAGAGTATCGGGACCCACATCCTCCAGAATCGGGGTGAATTCGACCCCTTCCTTGCGTGGATAGGGCTCCAGTGCCAGCGACAGGTTCTGTGCTACCAACTCGCCAATATCGATCCGGCCACCCGGCATCGCTTCGGGGAAGTCCTCATCACTGCCCAGATACTGGAAATGATCGCTCTCATCCTCCTCTTCCTCCTTGGGGATCAGATGCTCGGGGGCAAAAAGGGCGGAGAATTCCTCCTTAACGTGCGCAGGAACGGGCTCCAGGGTCACGACGCAGCGCTGAACCACATCGGCCTCAATCTCGCCCGTCACCTTCACAAACTCCGACCGCACGCGGCGCAGGCGCATCTTGGCCTTAAGGCCGGACAGCGAGACCAGATCGAATCGTTCGGCAAGCGCAGCGCACTCAGCCTCGCTGGCCGTCACGACCTCAAACCCGCCAGCCGTCGTCACCTTGTCGGCGATAATGATGCGGGACAGTTCGGGCAGGGAGGCGGTCATAGCAGGCAACTCCAGAATAATATTTGCTATATAGATAGAGACAGCAGACTGGCGATGGCAACCGCTTCAGCGGAACCAGCGCAGCAGACGCCAGATCGCCAACCGTTGGCGGATCAGGGTGGGTGGCACCATCATTGTCCACAGTAGCACCGGGAAGCCTACGAGTATCTGCAGGGCACCCAGCCAATGGCCCATGACCGCAGCAGCGATAAGACCAGCGAGAAGCAGTTGGCCGAAGATCATGAAAAACGCCCATGTCCGCCAGAAATTCAGAACATAATCAATGTCCGCCCGACCGCCCGGTTTCACATCAACCGCGAACGCCACATGCCCACAGAGCGCATAGAGTCGCCAATTATTCAAAAGCGCGGTTGATATGTCATCGCATTCAACTTTGTTTCCGGCCTGGACCGGAAGCCGCCGATCCCGCTTCAGCAGGTCGCCCAACGCATAGGCCAGTTCATCCGCCGTCACATCCTCGTTAACCCGACCGCTGATGCGACCACGGATTACAGGCATGAACAGGCGGAGCCAGTCCCGTTGCGTCATACGGCAGCAAACTCCACCTCGCCGGCCAGCAGCCTGTCGATGGGGAAGGTCTCCAGATGCGCCAGCTGTCGGCGCGTATAGTCGGCCATCACCTTCACATGCGCCGGGTCGGGCAGGGTGGAGCCATACAGATTGCGGTCCAGCGCCGATTCCAGCACCGACGGATCGGCATTGGCCGCAATACCGTCATCATAGGCGCCGACACGACCATAGTAATGGCTGGCCAGATCCTTGACCTTGTCGCCCACCTTCATGTCGCCCGCGCCCAGTTCGCGCAGATTGAAATCCAGGTCGGCGAACATGAAATCGAACAGGCCCTGATTGAACTCTGCCGTCGCCTTGCCGCCCATGGCCAGCCGGCGCATGACCAGCCAGGCATGCAAGCATACGGATTCGAACCGTCCCTCCAGCGTGTCGGGCACACCGCGCTCGCTGAAAAATACGGGCAGGCGCGATTGGGCCACAATGGCGCCATAGAGGGCGGCAATGGTGCGTTCACGCTGGGGGCGTTGGAACAGGCGGCTGAACAAGACGTGCCTTCTCCCATGGCTGGCAGGCTGCGGACATTGACATTGCGCCAAGGCCGGTGCCAATGTCACCGGCCAGATAGGGGGCGGCGGCCCCGTCGTCAAGCCATGGTGCGTGCCTGAAAGGGTTCTCACCAGGTAAGAATGACAAATCGCCGCTGGTGGCGGGGCATTTGCCCCGTGCATTGTCCGGCACCACGCCGTTGGTCACATCCAAGGTTCGAGAGACGTCACGTTGATGCGCAAGACCCAAGCTACCGCCCTGTTGACCTTCGGCCTTCTGGGCCTTGCTCTCACCGGCTGCAGCCCCATCATCGCCCAGCGCGGCAATCTGGTGGAAGATACCCGTCTGGCCCAGATCCAAACCGGTCAGACGACGCGCGAACAGGTCCAGTACGTGCTGGGCACGCCGACCTCCACCGGTGTCGTGGACGGCTCCACCTGGTACTATATCGGTCGCCGCACCGAACAGACCGCCTTCCTGGACCCGGAGGTCACGGCCCAGCGCATCATCCGCGTCCGCTTCGATGAAGGTGGGACGGTGCAGGAAATCAAGGAACTGGATGGCGCCGCCGAGGCGGCCTATGTCGAACCCATCGCCCGCGTCACCCCGACTGTCGGCCACGATCTGAACTTCTTCGAGCAGCTGCTGGGCAACCTGTCCAAGCCGTCGCGCAAGAAGAAGGACGACAAGAAAAAGAAGAAGTAAGCAGTTGCCGGGCTGCCGTCTGGCAGCAGGCGATCAAACAAAACGCCGCATGCGGGGTGCTCCCACATGCGGCGTTTTTTGCTTTTACGCTTACACGTTCAGCAACAGGTTCTCACGCTCCCAGCTGCTGATCACGCGCTGATAAGCGTCATACTCGGCCTGCTTCACAGAGCTGACGGCGGATACGAACCGATCTCCCAGAACTTCCTTCAACGGCTTGCAGCTGTTGAACTTGTTCAGGGCATCGCCCTGGTGGCGGGGCAGGGAGAAGGCCAGCCGGTGGGCCGAACCCTTGACCGGATCGGACGGTTCCAACTCCTGCACCATGCCGATATAGCCGCAGGCCAGTGACGCGGCGAGCGCCAGATACGGATTGGCATCGGCGCCGGCCACACGGTTTTCCACACGCCGCGCCTCAGGCGGGCTGACCGGCACGCGGAAGCCGGTGGTACGGTTGTCGCGTCCCCAATGCACATTGATCGGCGCGTCCGACCCCTGCACCAGACGGCGGTAGGAGTTCACATTCGGCGCCAGAAGCGGCATCGCATAGGGCAGGTACTTCTGCAAACCGGCGATAAAGCTCATGAACAGCGGCGTGTCGGACCCGTCCGCATTGGCGAACAGGTTCACACCCGTCTTGGCATCAACCAGTGACTGGTGGACATGCATGGCGCTGCCCGGCTCGTTCTGCATGGGCTTGGCCATGAAGGTCGCATAGACCTGATGCCGGATCGCCGCCTCACGCACGGTGCGCTTGAACAGGAAAACCTGATCGGCCAGTTCCAGCGCGTCGCCATGGTTGAAGTTGATTTCGATCTGGGCGGCACCGGCCTCGTGGCTCATCGTGTCCACGTCGATTTCCTGCTTCTCGCAGAAATCGTAGACATCCTCAAAGATCGGATCGAATTCGTTGACGGCGTCGATGCCATAGGCCTGACGTCCGCTTTCCTGCCGGCCTGAACGACCGACGGGGGGGACCAGCGGGTAATCCGGGTCCTTGTTGACCGCAACCAGGAAGAATTCCAGCTCTGGCGCCACAATGGGCTTCCACCCGCGCGCATCATACAGGGCCAGTATGCGCTTCAACACGGAGCGGGGGGAGATATCGACGGTCGATCCGTCGGCATAGAAACAGTCGCAGATGACCTGGGCGGTGGGTTCATTGTACCAGGGCACGACGCGGACGGTGGCCGGATCGGGCGTCATATAGACGTCCCAGTTCTCCACGCTCGTCACATCCTCGTCTTCCGGGTATTCGCCCGTAACGGTCTGGATGAAAATGGATTCGGGCAGGCGTAGGCCCCGGTCCCGCAGAATGCGCAGGAACTTCTCGGCAGGCACGATCTTGCCACGGGCGATGCCGGCCATGTCCGGCACCAGACATTCAACTTCGGTGATCCGCCGCGAACGGATGAATTCTTCCAATGTACTCATGATGACGCCACGGGTTGGCGGCCCAGATGCACCCGTCGCAGCCGAACGCTTGTCCGGCCTTCGGGGCTGGGAAATGGTGCTACGCCCGCAGCCCTCCACATTGTTTCGGATATGTTGAGTATAGGCAGAGGGCGGGGGGGGCAGGCAAGTCGGGATCGGCAGCTTTCAATAGAAACTGATATCCCGGCCTTAACCGGCAAAGCGCAGGCCAACATCGAGATGGATCGTCTGCCCCGTGATCACCGGGCTTTCCAGCAGATGGACGCAGGCCTTGGCAACAGGGTCGGCTCCCGGCTGGCTACGTGCCTGACGCCACTCCCGCCCTATCTGCACCTCTCCGCAAACAGCCGGCAAGAAACCGGGAGCGATGGCATTCACGCGCAGACGCGGCGCGCCGACCCGTGCCAGCATCTCTCCCAGCCCTACAAGCGCATATTGAGAGAGCGTGTAGCTCATCCGGTCGCCATGCTGGTTGGCCATATCCTGGTCCAGGATATTGACGATGGCGCCCGTCACCCCACCGGGCAACTGTGCCAGCAGCGACTGTGCCAGCAGAGCCGGGGCCACGGTGTTGGGCAGGTAATGGGCCAGCATCCGTTCCGCCGTCAGGGTCGTGATGTCATCCCATTCAAAGATTGAGGCGCTGTTGACCAGGGCGGTCAGGGGCCGCCCCAATGCCTTTGCCGCATCGGCCACCACGCCCGACACCTGTGCCGGATCGGCCAGATCGGCGGCGATGGCGGCGGCGCGTACACCGCTGGCCCGGATGGCATCCACCGTCGCCGCGACGTCCGGCCCGTCGGTACAGTAATGGATCGCCACATCCATACCGGCACCGGCGCAGGCCAATGCCATGGCGGCCCCCAGACAGCGCGCGCCACCGGTGATCAGAACGGCATGCGGCGGGGTCATCAGGGGCGCTCCAGATCAATTTGGCAGGCAAAGCCAAGATCGGCGGGACTGGCCACACTGATCTTTTGCGTCACGATGCGGCCATCGAAAGCGAAGATGAAACGCCCCAGCGTGCGGGCAACCCCTTCGGCATCGACAAACGGACCATCATTGCGGAACGGACCCAGGATATGCCGCACGATCTGTGAATAATCGACGGTCATGGAGATATCGTCAGGGTCGCCGGTGAACGGCCCCGTAACGCTTGTGCCCAGGCGCAGATTGATGCGGCAGTCCAGATCACCCGCACGCCCCGCCACCGGCAGCGTCACTGCCACCTCGCGCACCAGTATCTGGAAATGGGGAGATGGGATCATGGCTACGCCCGACGCCTCGACAAAATGACATGCCGGGCTAATATCAGCCCGGCAGTGAAAGAGGAACAGGCTGATGGATCGCCCCTGGCAAAAGATCGGAAACATCGCGTGACGGGTGATCTGTTCCGGCTTTCCGGCCTGTCGCTGACTTACCCCAATGGCACCTGCGCCCTGGACGGCGTCGACCTTTCGGTGGCGGAGGGGGAGTTTGTGTCGCTGCTGGGACCCAGCGGATGCGGCAAGAGCACGATCCTGCGGCTGGTTGCCGGGCTGATGGAACCCACGGGCGGGCGGCTGAACTGGCTGCGACCGGTGGCGCGGGGGGATATCGGCTTTGTGTTTCAGGAACCGACCTTGATGCCCTGGGCACGCATCATCGACAATGTGCGCCTGCCGCTGGACCTGGCCGGCGTACCGAAGCATGAGGGGAATGACCGGGCTGCCGACGGTCTGGCCCGCGTCGGCCTGGGCGATTTCCTGAAGGCCTTCCCCGCTGAACTGTCAGGCGGTATGAAGATGCGGGCCTCGCTGGCCCGCGCCCTGGTCACCAACCCGCGTCTGCTGCTGCTGGATGAACCATTCGCCGCCCTGGATGAGATCACGCGGCTAAAGCTGAACGATGATCTGCTGTCCCTTTGGGACGCGCAGCGCTTCACTGCACTGTTCGTAACGCATTCCGTGTTTGAAAGCGTCTATCTGTCGGGCCGTATCGCCATCATCGGCCCCCGGCCAGGGCGGGTGGTGGCAGAGGTGCCTGTGCCGCTGCCCTTTCCACGCGGTCTGTCGGTACGGACGGGCACCGACTATGGCGCCATCTGCCGCGATGTGTCTGACCGGCTGCATGCAGCCATGGTGGTGGCGGCATGAACGGTATCTGGGCACGGCGCCTTTTGCCGCCGCTGGTGGGGCTGCTGTTTCTCCTGGGCTGGGAGGCTGCGGTCAGCGCCTGGGACATCCCACCCTTCGTCCTGCCGCCACCCAGCGCCGTTGCAAAGGCCCTGTGGAATGATGCGCCGCTGCTGCTGCAATCCAGCTGGATCACCCTGATCATAACAATTCAGGCCTTCCTGCTGGCCCTGACCAGCGGGGTAGCGCTGGCGGTGCTGTTCAAACAGTCGCGCGCGCTGGAAGCCGCCCTCTACCCCTATGCGGTGATCCTTCAGGTCACACCCATCGTGGCCATCGCACCGCTGGTCGTCATCTGGGTCGGGTATGAGCGGGTGAACCTGTCGCTGCTGATCCTCGCCTGGATTGTGGCCTTCTTCCCCGTCCTGTCGAACAGCACGGCGGGGCTGGCCGCTGTCGATCCAAACTTGCGTGACCTGTTCCGGTTGTACGGGGCCAGTCGCTGGCAGGTGCTGTGGCGTCTGCAACTCCCATCGGCACTGCCCTACATCCTGGCTGGGGCCAAGATTTCCGGCGGTCTGGCCCTGATCGGGGCTGTGGTGGCGGAGTTTGTGGCCGGGTCGGGTACGGCGACGGGGCTGGCCTGGAGGGTGATCGAGGCGGGAAACCGCCTGAACATGCCGCGCCTGTTCGCGGCCCTGGTCCTGCTCTCCCTCTTGGGAATCCTGATCTTCGCCCTGCTGACCTGGGTACAGCATCTGTTGCTGCGCCGCTGGCATCCGGGCGGGGGGGAATAGGTCACGCGATACAGCCATTGGTGACACATCGTTCACGGGCTGTTGACCCACCCTGTCCGGTAATGTCAATTGGCGGGGTGCGTCGTCGTTCGATGCGGCGCACCATGGGCCAGGAACGTGCAGACCGGAACCTTAAGCGCCAATTGGGAAGAGAATCAGTTCGTGCTGGCAGCATCCGGCCGCTGGGACATTGCGTCCGCCGAACGGCTGGGCCCGATGCTGCGCGACCGCATGCCGGGACGCAAGGGCGCGCCCGTCTGTCTCGACCTCTCTGACCTGACGGCCCTGGATACTGCCGGCGCCTTGCTGTTGGACCGCCTGATCAAGCGGTTGCGGGGGCAGGGCCACGTCGTGGCGGTTGTTGGCGCCCGATCCGACCTTTGCGCCTTGTTGAAGGATGTGCAGCGGGCGGCGGCAGGAGCAGAACCGAAGAACCCCGCACCCGCTGAAAAGCGGCCCGCCTTTCCGCTGGCCGACCGTGTCGGACGCGCAACGATCGGCATCTGGCAGGATATCCTGTCGATGTTGAACTTCCTGGGTCTGGTCACTGTTACGGCTGCCCGGCTGCTGCGTACGCCAAACCGCATCCGACTGAAGCCCCTGTTTTTCCACCTGGAGCAGGTGGGGCTGAACGCGCTGCCCATTGTGGGCCTGCTCTCCTTCCTGATCGGTATCGTTCTGGCCTATCAGGGGGCGGATCAGCTGCGTCGTTTCGGTGCCGAAATCTATGTCGTGAACCTGCTGGGCATCGGTGTCCTGCGGGAGATCGGTATTCTGATGACCTCCATCATCGTGGCGGGCCGTTCCGGTTCCGCCTTCACGGCCCAGATCGGGACCATGAAGGTGAACCAAGAGGTGGATGCCATGCGCACCCTGGGCCTGGACCCGGTGGAGATGCTGGTGCTGCCACGCATGTTGGCACTGCTGATCGCTCTGCCGCTGATCGGATTCTTCGCCAATATGGTGGCGCTGGCCGGTGGCGCCGTCATGGCCTATGTCTATCTCGATATCAATTTCGGGCAGTTTGCCCGGCAGTTGCAGATCGCGGTCAGCACGACCACCTTGTTCGTGGGCCTGATCAAGGCACCGGTCTTCGCGGTGGTCATTGCCCTGGTCGGCTGCTACGAAGGGCTTCGGGTCAGCGGATCGGCGGAAAGCGTCGGTCTTCTGACCACCCGTTCCGTTGTCGTATCGATCTTCCTGGTGATCGTTCTGGACGCCATCTTCTCCATCCTCTTCTCCTATATCGGGATCTGACATGGCGGCGCCCGTCATCCGTGTCCGGGGTCTCAAGACGCGCTTCGGCCAGCAGGTCGTGCATGATGGCGTCGATCTGGATGTCAGCAAGGGGGAAGTGATCGGCCTTGTCGGCGGTTCCGGCACGGGCAAATCCGTGCTGCTGCGGGAGATTGTGGGCCTGATGGTCCCGTCCGCCGGCAAGATCGAAGTGTTGGGCAAAGATACGGAAAATATGTCGGAGTCCGAACGACTATCTTTGCAGGCCCGTTGGGGCATGCTGTTCCAGGATGGCGCGCTGTTCAGCTCGCTGACCGTTCTGGAGAATATCAAGGTTCCCCTGAAGGAACATACCAGGCTGCCCCCCGACCTGATCGAGGAGATCGCGCGGGTGAAGGTGGCCATGGTGGGCCTGCCGCCCGATGCCGGGCCAAAATACCCGTCACAGCTGTCGGGCGGCATGCGCAAGCGGGCGGGTCTGGCCCGTGCGCTGGCCATGGACCCGGAAATCCTGTTCCTGGATGAACCGACGGCGGGCCTGGACCCGATCGGGGCGGCAGCCTTTGACGATTTGATCGGGTCCTTGCAAAAAAGCCTGGGCCTGACCGTTTTCATGGTGACCCATGATCTGGACAGCCTCTATGCCATTTGTGACCGCATCGCTGTCCTGGTGGACAAGAAGCTGGTGATCGGTACGATTGACGAACTGTTGCGCCAGGAACATCCCTGGATACGCGACTATTTTCATGGGCCTCGCGGTCGGGCGGCCAGTGCGGCGAAAGGGAGTTAGGGCATGGAAACACGGGCCAATTATACGGCTGTCGGTGCCTTCGTCCTGGCGCTGGCGGCGGCGGTGTTCGTCTTCGTCATCTGGCTGGCCAAGGTGCAGTTCGACAAGGCGATCCAGCCCTATTACATCATGGTCACCGGCACCGTGACGGGGCTTGTGGAAGGTGGGCCTGTGCGTTATCGCGGCGTCAATGTCGGCACTGTCAGCGATATCCGCATCAATCCCGACAATGTCGAGGAAGTGCGCCTGACCATCGAGGTGCCGGAGGACACGCCCATCAAGACCGATGCCATCGCGTCGCTGGAACCGGTGGGCGTGACGGGCGGCGTCTATGTGGAAATCCAGGGCGGCAGCAGGGATGCCCCCCTGCTGCGGGAGAAGGTCAGCGGCATCCCCGTCATCCCATCGCGCCCCAGTTCTATCGCCGCCGTGCTGTCCAAGGCGCCGGAGGTTCTGGAGAATCTGATGAAGATCTCCAACCGGCTGACCCTATTGCTGAACGACGATAACCAGAAATCCATCGGTACCTTGCTGGCCAACCTGGCGCAGGCGTCGGGCAATGCCAATGACACGATGCGTAACGCCAACCTGCTGATTGTCGATCTGCGCCGGCAGGCC
The DNA here is from genome assembly GCF_057809555.1 of Niveispirillum sp. FG156. Classification (NCBI taxonomy): domain Bacteria; kingdom Pseudomonadati; phylum Pseudomonadota; class Alphaproteobacteria; order Rhodospirillales; family Azospirillaceae; genus Niveispirillum; species Niveispirillum sp. FG156. The sequence goes on from NZ_JBMDKE010000022.1 coordinate 12,888, forward strand.
GACACGCTCAGCAAGCAGGCAGAAGTGCTGATGATCACCGCCAACGATACTGTCGGCAAGGTCGGGCGCGACACCACCGTCATCACGGCGGAACTGGCCAAGACCAGCAAGGAAATCAACAAGCTGTCAGCCTCGCTGGCCGGCATGATTGAGGAAAATCGGGAACCGATCCGTGATTTCACGGCCACCGGCCTTTATGATCTCTCGCAGCTGCTGATCCATCTGCAGGACCTGACCAACAATCTCAGCCGCGTTTCCCGCCGGCTGGAGCGCGATCCGACCGACCTTCTGTTCGGCGGCAACAGCGGAGTGAAAGCGGAATGACCGACAAGCCCCTGAACCGCCGCCGCCTGCTGGCCTTGGCCTCCCTGATGCCGCTGGCCGCCTGTTCGCCGGCCTCCCTGCTGACGGGTGGCAAGGTGCAGAAGGTCTATGTGCTCACCCCGGCACGGGAATTCACGGCTGGTCTGGCACGGGCCCCGTGGCAGCTTCTGGTGGAAACGCCGCTGGCCAACGCCGCCGTCGATACGCCGCGCATCGTGCTGGGCGAGACCTCCAATCGCATGACCTATTATTCCGGGGCCAGTTGGGCCGATACCGGGCCGGACATGATGCAGACCCTGCTGGTGGAGAGCTTTGAGAACAGCCGCCGCATCGTGGCGGTGGGCGTTGAGCGGTCGGGGCTGCGCGCTGACTTCATCCTGAAGACGGACCTGCGCGACTTCCACGCCAACTACAAGGGCCATGACCCGCATGATACCGCGCCGGAGGCGACGGTGCGGATCAATGCCAAGCTGGTGCGGATGCCACGCCGGAACATCGTGGCGGGCGATACGTTCGAATCCACCGTCCGCGCCGCCAGCCCGGCCCTGGATGACATCATTAAGGCTTTTGATCAGGCGACGGGTGCCGTCCTGCGGCGTATCGTCGAATGGACGCTGCAGCAGGGCATGGCCAATGTCGATGTCTATCCGCTGGCCTGGGCCGCAGAGCCTGCCGCTTACCGTTGATCCGGGATTAATCCGTTGTTACGTTGTGCCTCACTGCTGGCCATCACCCTGGCGTTTACCGGTTCCGCCCTGGCCCAGGCGCCGGCACCGGCCACAAAGCCGCTGGTTATTGCCAGCGGAGTTGTCACGGGCCTCTATTATCCCGTCGCCGGCGCGATCTGTCGGCAGGTCAATCAGGAGAAGGCCCGCCATGGCCTGCGTTGCCTGGTGGAGGCCACCGAAGGTCCGGTTCAGAACCTGACGGCATTGCGTGCGGGCGAGGTTGATCTGGCCGTGGTCCAGTCGGACTGGCAGGCCGCCGCCGTGCGGGGTGATGGACGGTTTTCCAGTGCTGGCCCGTTCAAGGAATTGCGCGCCGTTGCCAGCCTGCATGCCGAAACGGTGACCCTGCTTGTCCGGCCCGACGCGGAAATCGATGACGTGTCGAAACTGACAGGCAAGCGCGTGAACCTGGGGCCGCGCGGCTCCGCCCTGCGCAATCTGTCGCAGCAGGTGGTGGATGCCGCCGGTCTGCGCATCAGCGACGATGCCGGGCAAGCACCTGACGCGGCACTGGCCGCCCTTTGTGCGGGGCAGTTGGATGCCGCCTTCTTTGCTGTTGGCCATCCCAATGCCGCTGTTCAGCAGGCAACATCCACCTGCGGTGCCGTAGCGCTGCCCATTGCCGGTCCTGGCATCGACAAGCTGCTGGCCGGCCGCAAGGACCTGACCCGCACCAGCATTCCGGCCAATCTCTATCCCGGGGTGCAGGAGGATGTGGCGACCATCGGCGTGGCCGCCACGCTGGTTACCCGTGCCGACGTGCCCGATGCGGTAATTGCAGAGATCGTGCGTGTCCTTCTGGAGGAACGGCCCGATCTGGTGGATCAGCATCCGGTTTTCAGCACGGTACCAGCCGATGGCATGGGGGACCGGGGCCGGACCGCGCCGCTGCACCCGGCGGCCGAGAAGGCTTTTGCCGCCAGCGGGCCCGCCAAGCCCTGATCCCAACGATTCGTTGAAGGGCGGCATACAGGGGAGTGCCGGGCAAGGCGATTGGGGCAAGGACCCAAGGCAAGACCTATCCTTCCGGATGGTGGAGTTATGCCGCCTTGCGTGGCACGAGTGGATTGTTTCGGTCTGTTCTTGATTTTGGCGTTCGCAATTGGCAGCGCCCTGCACTAAATGTTAAAGAAACAGGTGCGATGCGACCCTGTCGGCCGTTGGCCGGTGGCTCAGTCGCATGGTCGTTCCAGGGAGGGTTTGTTCAACCCATGTCCGACATGTTGACCACGCAGGATGTTCAGCGGCTGCTGACCGATCCTTCTCCCACGACCCGCGCTGAAATGGCCGGCAAGGTCGCGCAGCATTTCGCCGCGCCAAACCTTTCCGCGTCCGAGCGGGTGCTGGCGGAGGATATCGTGCGCATCATGGCGCGCGACGTCGCCACGCGTGTGCGGTCCGCCCTGGCCGAAAGCCTGAAATCCAACGCCACCATCCCGCGCGATATCGCCATGTCCATGGCCCGCGATGTGGAGGAGGTGTCGCTGCCCTTTATCGAGGTGTCGACGGTCCTGACCGACGATGATCTGGTTGAGATCATCCGTTCCGGCTCCTCGGAAAAGCAGACTGCCGTCGCCAAGCGGCCCAATGTCACCGAGTCCGTTGCCGATGCCCTGGTGGAACGCGGCAGCGAGAAGGCGGTGGCCACCCTGATGGCGAACGACACAGCCGCCATTGCCGACAGCGCAATGGTCAAGGCGTTGGACCGGTTCCCGGACAGCGAGGTTGTTGCCGGTCCGATGGTCAACCGTGCCAAGCTGCCGGTCACGGTGGCGGAGCGTTTGGTTGCACTGGTGTCGGAACAGCTGCGCGAACGGCTGGTCGCCAAGCATGAACTGCCCAACGATATCGCTGCCGATATCGTGATCCAGACCCGTGAGAAGGCGACCTATGGCCTTGTCGGCGGCGCCGGTGATGCGGATCTGGAAAAGCTGGTGGTGCAGTTGCGCCGCAGCCATCGCCTGACCCCGTCGCTGCTGCTGCGGGCGCTGTGCATGGGCGATGTGCCGTTTTTTGAGATGGCGCTGTCGCAGTTGGGGCAGGTGCCGATCACCAATGCCCGCCTGCTGATCCATGATGCGGGCCGTCTGGGGCTGAAGTCCCTGTTCGACCGCACCGGCATGCCGCCGAAGCTGTATCCCGCCCTGCGCATCGCGCTGGACGTGGCCAGCGAGACGGATTTCGATGGTCTGGACCATGATCTGGAACGCCATCGCCGCCGCATGCTGGAACGCATCCTGACCCAGTTCGAGGAACTGGCCAGCGACGATGTCGATTACCTGCTGACGAAGCTGAGCGACCTGACGGCGGCGGCTTAATACTCGTTCCCTCAGGCACCGGGCGGCGCCATCCGGCGGCTTGGGTTGCGCGACCATGGGGTCGCGGGCCGGCGGTCGCCGGCCTCCAGCAGCATGAGTCTACATCTCATGCTGCTGGTATGATCTCCCCCCGTCCGCCTCACCCCCGCAGATACCATTCCCATTCCAGCGGCGTGACACGCTGGTTGAACTTGGCGCGTTCGGCCCGTTTGGTGATGGCGTAGGTATCCACGAACGCGTCACCCAGCCAGCGGCGCAGCACCGTCGATCCTTGGAACAGGTCCAGCGCCTTGCCCCATTCATCGGGCAGGCGGGGGGCATCCGCCTCATAGGCATTACCCTCCAGCGCCGGGCCGGGATCAATCTTGCCATCCAGCCCGTGCAGAAGACCGGTCAGCATGCCGGCCAGCACCAGATAGGGGTTCGCATCGGCGCCGGCGATACGGTACTCGACCCGTCGGCTGTCCGGCCCGCCCGCAGGGATGCGCAGCGGGGCCGTACGGTTATTGACGCCCCATGCAATGACGGTCGGGGCATAGGAGCCCGTCTGGAACCGGCGCCAGCTGTTGGCGCCGGGGGCCGCCAGCGCCATGCAGGCGGGCATGGTCTCTGCCATACCGCCGATGGCGTGGCGCAGCGCCTCGGACCCCTCCGGGGCGTCATCGGCAAAGATGTTGTGGCCATCCTTGTCCAGCACGCTCATATGGATGTGCATGCCGCTGCTGGCCTGATCCGTGTAGGGTTTGGCCATGAAGCTCGCCTCATAGCCGTGCTTGTGGGCGACACCGCGTACGGCCCGTTTGAACAGGACGGCATCATCGGCGGCGCGCAGGGCGTCGGGGCGGTGGGACAGGGTAATCTCATACTGCCCCGGCCCATATTCGGCGATGGCGGTACCGGCGGGAATGCCCTGGGCCTGCACCGCCGCCGTGATCTCGTCCAGCACCTCTTCGAAATCCTCCAGCTCTGTCAGGCCATAGACCTGCGTCCGGTTCTGGGGCAGGCCGCTGCGCTTGGACACGGGCGGGGAGGGCGGGGCGTCGGCGGTACGGTCGCGGTCGAACAGATAGAATTCCAGTTCGATGGCGACCATAGGCGTCAGACGGCGGCGCGACAGTTCCGCCACCAGATTTTCCACCAGGGCACGCGGCGCGTAAGGGAAGGGGGACCCGTCGCCATCGCGCATCGACAGCATGATCTGGCCCAGCGGCTTCGCGGCCCAGGGCACCGGCGTCAGGGTACCGGCGACGGGCCGGCAGATGCGGTCTGGCACGCCCTTATCCACCGACATGCCCGTCTCTTCCACGGTATCGCCCGTGATATCGACGGCGAAGGTGCAGCCGGGAAAGGCCACGCCCTCCTTCCAGACCTTCGACAATTCATCGATTGGCACACGTTTGCCTCGGAATACCCCGCACAGATCGGGCAACAGCACATCCACAGCCGTGACGGCCGGATGCTGCTGCCGGAATATCTCGATCTCACGGAACAGGTCGGGGCTGGTGGTCATTCCGGGGCTGGTCCCTTGGTGCTGTTGAAACAGCGGCATGGCACCAGGGGTGGGCGTCCCTGTCAAGGCGGGCAGGGAGCGTGGGTGCCCTGTCGCATCTGTATCCTTGCGGGCAGTCAGTGCCAGCTTGCCGTGTCCGGCTCCAGCGCGCATATAGAAAGATAGTTAAATTCGGCACGGGGCCGTCGCGCATGTTCAGGACCATCCGCTTCAAGCTGGCGGCGGCGTTTGCGGTGGCGGTGCTGGCCGCTGTCACCATCGGCATTGTGGCTGTGTTCGTGGTGCGATCCACGGGTGATCTTGTCATCCGCATGTACGATCAACCCCTGCAGGCCATTAACTATGCAAGGTTGGCGCAGACCAATTTCGTGACTCTGGACCTGATGGTGGACCGCGCCCTGAAATCGCCTACCGGTCTGCCTGAAACCTTTCGCGAAGACCTGGAAATCAATGGCGAGGATTTCCTGGCCAGCCTTGCGGTGGCCGAAGAGCGCGGCTTGAACCCCGAAATCCGTAAATACGTCGCCCGCATCCGGGAACAAAATCAGGCCTGGATGCAGGCGGTCCGCCAATTGACGGACATGACGGCCACGTCCCCCGACCATCACGCCGCCATGCAGGGCATGGAGGAACTGGGCGGGGGGATCATCAGCAATCTTGAAATCGTCACCCAGATGGCGGCGGAGGACGGCTACCGATTCCGTCTGTCGGCGGAAGAGACGATCAAGAATGCGGCTGACCGCACGACATTCCTGATCGCGGCCCTGTTCACGCTGGTGGTGGGTATCACCATCGCCTTGATCCGCAATATCGTGACCCCGCTGAACCGCCTGACCCGCGCGACGATCCAGCTGGCGGGCGGCGACATGGATGTCACGGTGCCCCATACCAGCCGCCGGGACGAGATCGGCAGCGTCGCCGGCGCACTGGGCGTGTTCAAGGGTGCCATGGAGGTCGTGCGCGAGGCACAGGAGAAGGCGGAGGCCGCTACCCGCGCCAAATCCGAATTCCTGGCCATGATGAGCCATGAAATCCGTACCCCCATGAATGGGGTGCTAGGGCTTACCCGCCTGCTGCTGCGGTCGGGACTGAATGAGGAACAGGCTAAACTGGCCACTACCGTCCTGCAATCGGGCCAGTCATTGCTGCGCATCCTGAACGATATTCTGGATTTCTCGAAGCTGGAGGCCGGGAAGGCCGATATCGAAATCCTGGATTTCGAGCTGGTGTCCCTGATCTCCGGCACCACCATGCTGATGCGCAACCGGGCGGAGGAAAGGGACCTCTGGCTGCGGGAGGAGGTGGACGGGCACCTGCCGTCTTACCTGAAGGGCGATCCCAACCGCCTGCGGCAAGTCATGCTGAACCTCGTCGGCAATGCCATCAAGTTCACTGAGTCGGGCGGCGTCACGCTGCGCGCCCGCGCCCTGGCCGAACCCGCCCGTCTGCGGGTGGAGGTGGTGGATACCGGCATCGGCATCTCCGAAGCCGCGCGTGCCAAGCTTTTCGGCAGCTTCGTGCAGGCCGACAGTTCCATCACCCGCCGTTTCGGTGGCACCGGCCTGGGGCTTGCCATCTGCAAGAAGCTGGTGGAGGCCATGGGCGGCGCCATCGGTGTTGATAGCGTGATAGGGCAGGGTAGCACCTTCTGGTTCGAAATCCCGCTGCTGGAAGGCAGCGCCGTCACCGGCGATCCGGCAGGTGATTTCGACGGCCATGCCGTTCGCCCGCTGCGCGTGCTGGTCGCCGATGACAATGCCGTCAACCGCAAGGTGTTGGCCGGTGCGCTGGCCGAACATGGGCATATGGTCGTGTTTGCCGTGGATGGCGAACAGGCCGTGGCCGCCGTGCGTGACGCCGATCCGGCGCTGGATTTGGTCCTGATGGATGTGCATATGCCCCGTATGGACGGGATGAGCGCCGCCCGTGCCATCCGCGCCCTGCCGGGTCCGGCCTCGCTGGTAACCATCGTCGCGGCCACAGCCAGCGTTGGGACCAACGGTATCCAGCGTTGCCTGGATGCCGGCATGAACGCCTATGTGTCCAAGCCCATTGATCCGGCCAATCTGTTCAAGGTAATCGAGCGCCTGTTTCCCGACGGCATTCTGAAAGAGAACCCGGCGGAGGGGGCCGATGCCATCGCCTCCATGGATATGGAGATGGAAGAGGCCGGTGGAACGGCCAACGCACTGCTAACCGGGACAGAGCCTTTCGCGCCGGAAATGCTGACGGAGATGGCCGACAGTATGGGGCCTGACATGGCGCTCGACCTGATCGACACATTCCTGTCCATCCTGCCTGAGGTGGAACCCGACCTGTTCCCCGCCGATGGCGCACCGGTCGCCCATCAGGTGGGGGAGGTTGCGCATTCCCTGAAATCAGCTGCGGGCAGCCTTGGCATGGCCCAGGTTTACCGCACAGCCGCCGCGGTAGAGGCGGCGGGGCATCAGGGGGATGCCGACGCGCTTCTGTCGCTGTTGCCCGCCCTGCGGCGGGATATGGATGAGGGGTTGGCCTGGTTGCGGGCACAACGCGAAACATTCGAGGCCGCGATGGCGGAGGCCGCATCATGATGGGCCTTCGCGACGGCAACCGGCTGCGCGTATTGCTGGCCGAGGATAATGCGTTCGAGGCGCGGCTGATCGTTGGCGTATTGCGTCAGCTTGGTGTTGGTAATGTAGACCATCATCGCGACGGTGCGGGCGCCATTGGCGCCGTCATGCCGGACGGAGTACCATTCGACCTCGTCATCTCTGACTGGAACATGCCAGAAAGCACGGGCCTGGACCTGCTGCGGCATGTGCGGGCCATCTGGCGGCATACACCCTTCCTGATGCTGACCGCCCATGCCACGGTTGACTTCGTCAGGCTGGCCAAGGCCAATGCCGTCGATGCCTATATGGTAAAGCCCTTTTCCCCACGCGATCTGGCCAGCCGGATCACACAGCTTGTCAGTCCCTGAAAAGACCGCGCCCATGCATAACCGTGATCACATCCCCGGCTTTGAGAAGCTGAACGTCCTGCTGGTGGAGGATAACGCCTTCGCCCAGCGGCTGGCACGTCAGGTGCTGCTGCAACTGGGTGTGCAGAACATCCATATCGTGGCGGACGGGAAAGCGGCGATCGAGGCGCTGGAAGAAAGCGAAATTCGCTTTGATCTGATCATTTCCGACTGGAACATGCCCAATGTGACCGGCCTGGAACTGCTCCAGCATGTACGCAAGACCTGGGAGAACATGCCTTTCCTGATGCTGACCGGCAACCAGACAGTGGATTTCGTGCAGGCCGCCCGCGCCAACCGGGTGGACGCCTATATCATAAAGCCATTCTCGCCTCTGCAGCTGCGTCAGAAAATCTGCGCCATTTTCAACATCAAGGTCTGACGGCCTGATCTAATGGACTAATGACAGGCGGCCCAATTCACCTACCTTGTTCAATCGCGAAGGTGGCAGAACGCCGCCGGCGGTTGGGAGGGGTCGATGAAGAACAAGGTCGCAACCATTGCCATTGGGCTGGCGCTGACCGGCACTGCCATGCCGTCGCTGGCACTTGATATTGCCGGGCTGAACCAGCGCAACGAACTGCTGCTATTCTCTGACAAATCGCCGGGCACCGTAAAGGTGCTGCCCGTGACGGGCGTGAAGGGCAAGCTGCTGGGCATCGATGTCCGTCCGGCCAATGGCAAGCTTTATGGTATAGCCAGCGACAACAGCCTTTACACCATCGATCTGGAAACCGGTGCCGCCACGGCGGGGCCGAAACTGTCGGTCGCGCTGACGGCCATCGACCATGTGGTTGCGGACTTCAACCCACAGGCGGACCGCCTGCGTGTCATGGGGTCGGACGGGCAGAACCTGCGCGTCAACGTGGAGACAGGTGCCGCCGCCGTGGACAAGCCGCTGGTCTATCACGCCAACAACAAGGTAAACGCCGGCAAGAAGCCTGCCGTCTATGCCGGGGCCTATATCAACTCCTTCGCCGGGGCGACGCAGACGCAGCTGTTCGATGTCGATAGCGGTGCCGGCGCCTGGGTGTCGCAGGACCCGCCCAATGACGGCGTGCTGCGTACCATCGGCCCGTTGGGCGTGCCGGCGGGCACCATCGTTGAAGGAGTCGATATCTTCACCGACGCCCAAGATGAATATCATGGTCGTGCGGTGGCCGGGGGTGCCCTCTATGAGCTTAATGTCACCCGGGGTGGCATGAAGAAGATGGGCCGCATCGGCGATGGCAGCGACGTGATCGATATCGCCATCCTGGACAAGCGATAAGGTCTCACGGCCATAACCGAGACGATGAGGATGTGAGGGGAATGATGGCGATGTCGCGTGCGTGGCGTAAATGGGCGTGTACCCTGGCACCCGTGATGGGGTTGGGCCTGCTGGCCGGCTCCAGCGCGGCGGAGGATCCGTTCGTCATTGCCCAGCGCGACATCTCCTTCGCGCCACGGGCCGTCACGATCAAGGTGGGGGATCAGGTCACGTTCCGGAACGAGGACCCGTTCGGCCACAATGTCTATTCACCCAGCATGAATGGCGTGTTCGACATCGGCTTGCAGGACCCCGGCACAGAGACGCCGGTGACCTTCACGGCACCGGGTGAATTCATCATCCAATGCCGAATTCACCCCAAAATGCGGGCCAAGGTCCTGGTCGAACCTTGATCAAACCATCGCCGCCTGCCGTTTTCGCAACGGCAGGATGGTGATCACGATGCCGGCGAAAAGCAGCGCCATGCCCAGCAGGCGCAGCGGCCCGAACGTCTCCCCAAAGGCCAGATGGGCCGCCACGGTGCCGGTCACGGGCACCAGCAGGGAGAAGGGCGCCACCACCCCGGCCTTATATTCCCGCAGCAGCATGCCCCAGATGCCGAAGGCCACCAGGGTGGACAGGCAGACGATGTAAAGCAGCGACAGGCCGGCGGTCCAACTGAAGCCCGTCAATGCCGCCCACACCCGGTCCGGCCCCTCCACCATCAGCGACAGGGCAAAGACGGGCAGGGGCGGCACGGTCGACAGCCAGACCATCAACGGCAAGGTCGGCGTCGGCGGCAGGCGCCGCATCAGCACATTGCCCATGGCCCAACTGGCCGCCGCCAGCAGCGTCAGGACGAAGCCGATCCAGGTGACATCCAGCCCGACCGTACTGCCCGTCACCGCCAGCCCCGCCGCCGCCACCCCGGCCCCGGCCAGTTGCTGGCCCTTGGGCCGCTCACCCAGCATGCCCGCCGCGAACAGCATGGTCAGGAAAGCTTGGCATTGCAGCACGATGGAGGCCAGGCCTGGCGCCATCCCCCGGTCCATGCCCATGAACAGAAAAATGTAATGACCGGTGAACAGGAACGTGGAAACCAGCGCCAGCTGTTTGAACCCGATCCCCGCCGGACGCGGGATGAACAGCACCGGCAGACAGGCCAGCGTGAAGCGCAGGGCCGTCAGCAGGATGGGTGGAAAGCCGGTCAGCGCCAGCTTGATCACCACGAAATTGGCCCCCCAGATGATGGCGACCAGAAAGGCGAGGGCGATGTGGAGGGGGCGCATCGGCTGGACATCCGGCTGGATGATATCGGGATCAGGATCGGAACATGTCAGCATTGCTGACGCAATTACCAAGATGTGTCCGTGACAATTGCCCATCCGTTGGGGGTTGCCGCAGCCTGTGCCACCGGGCACTCTCTCCCTCGACAGGCGGGCACGCCCGCCGCAGGTTTCGTTGTGTGATCGCTTCAACCAGCGACCACCCTCTAACGGGAGAGCCCTTCGAATGGACGCCATCGCCGCCACCAACTGGCAGGACCGCGCCGCCCGGCTGCAATTCCGCAACAATGCCTTCATCGACGGGGAGTATGTGCCCGCCGCCAGTTACAAGAGCTTCCCCAAAATCAGCCCGCGCGACGGCAAGGTGCTGACCCAGGTCGCCGAATGCGATGCGGAGGATGTGAACCGCGCCGTGGCTGCCGCCCGCCGCACCTTCGAATCCGGTATTTGGCGGGATCAGCATCCGCGTGCCCGCAAGGCCGTGCTGCTGAAGCTGGCGCGCTTGATGGAGGAGCATGCGGACGAGCTGGCGCTGCTGGAAACGCTGGACATGGGCAAGCCCATCCGTGACAGCCGCTCCATCGACATCCCCCTGTCGATCCGCTGTGTACAATATTACGCCGAAGCCATCGACAAGCTGTATGATCAGGTCGGGCCCAGCGGGCCGGACGCCATGTCGCTGATCCTGCGTGAACCGCTGGGCGTCATCGGCGTGGTGGTGCCCTGGAATTTCCCCCTGATGATGGCGGTGTGGAAGGTGGCGCCGGCACTGGCCACCGGCAATTCCGTGGTGCTGAAGCCTGCCGAACAATCGCCCCTGACGGCCATCCGCTTGGGCGAACTGGCGGTGGCGGCGGGGCTGCCGGATGGCGTGCTGAATGTCGTGCCCGGTTTCGGGGAAACGGCGGGTCAGGCCATTGGCCGCCATATGGATGTGGACATGCTGGCCTTCACCGGCTCGACCGAGGTTGGCAAGTACTTCATGCGCTATTCAGGGGAAAGCAACCTGAAGCGCGTGTCGCTGGAATGCGGCGGCAAGACCCCGCATATCATCATGCCCGACGCCGCCGACCTGGATAAGGCCGCCGCCAATGCCGCCGGTGGTATCTTCTTCAATCAGGGGGAGGTCTGTAACGCCGGCTCTCGCCTGCTGGTGCATGAAAGCATCAAGGATGAGTTCCTGGAAAAGGTGATCCACCATTCCAAACGCTGGATACCCGGCGATCCGCTGAACCCCGCGACGACCATGGGCGCTATGGTCGATGCCAAACAGCATGAACGCGTGCTGTCCTATATCGAAAAGGGCAAGGCCGAAGGGGCCGCCCTGCGTCTGGGCGGATCGGCGGTACGCAAGGATACCGGCGGCTACTACATCGAACCCACCCTGTTCGACGGCGTGGACAGTTCCATGACCATCGCGCGGGAGGAGATTTTTGGCCCCGTCCTGTCCACCCTGACCTTCAAGACCACGAAAGAAGCCTTCAAGATCGCCAATGACACGATCTATGGTCTGGCGTCGGCCATCTGGACCCGCGACATTTCCACCGCCATGAAGGCCGCCCGCACCATCAAGGCGGGATCGGTCTGGATCAACTGCTTCGATGCGGGCGACATCACCACGCCTTTCGGCGGCTTCAAACAGTCCGGCTTTGGCCGCGACAAGAGCCTGCATGCGCTGGAAAAATACACGGACTTGAAAAGCGTCTGGATCGACCTTTCATAAGTATGGGACTCCCATCCAATGATGGGTTGAACCGCGACCGATTTCCCGCTAGGTCAGTAAATGCAGAATACCAAATTCAGGAGTGCCGCCTTGCTCGTCAACCCGATCCGTCTTGAGGACGAAAAGCCGGAGTCCGATGCCCAGGAGGAAAAGGCCAAGGCGCCCCCCTCCATCGCGCAGAATCTGTTCAAGGCCCGCACCATCCTGCTGTTCGGCGAGATCAACCAGAAGGTGGCACAGGCCGTGACGGCCCAGCTTCTGGGTCTGGCCGCAGAGAATGACGAGCCGATCAAGCTGATCATCAACTCGCCGGGCGGCCATGTCGAATCCGGTGACACGATCCATGACATGATCCGCTTCGTGAAGCCGCGCGTGCTGGTGCTGGGCACCGGCTGGGTCGCCTCTGCCGGCGCCCATATCTTCCTGGGCGCTGCCAAGGAAGACCGGTTCTGTTTGCCCAATACCCGCTTCATGATCCATCAGCCGGCGGGCGGCGTAGGTGGTCCGGCCACCGATATCGCGATTGAGGCGAAGGAAATTATCAAGATGCGCAAGCGCATCAATGAAGAGATCGCCCGCGAAACCGGCCAGTCCTATGAGCGGGTGGCCGTGGATACCGACCGCAATTTCTGGATGTCGGCGGAAGAAGCCAAGGAATATGGCATCGTCAGCCACATCATCGAAAATACCGAAGCCTTCAAGTAAGGCATTGGCGTTTTTGGGTGTGTTGAGATTCGGGGCTTAGTTTTTCTAACCCATTGGAACTCATAGATTGCCTCCCCGGCGAAGGCCGGGGCCCAGGGGCCCAGCGTCCGACATATCAGCAGCGTCGATCAACGCAGCTTATAGGTTTGAGCCTGTGCCCCCTGGGTCCCGGCCTTCGCCGGGGAGGCAGATTTTCTGAAGCTCCGGCGAATCTCAACAGCCCCCCCCCCAGAGTTAAGAAGGGCCGGTCCTTGCGACCGGCCCTTTCCATATCGGCAGATGGACATGCAGATCCTTCAGGTAAATATCGGGCGTGTCATCCCCCGCACCAACGCCAAGGGGCGGGAGGAAGGGACGGGCATCGGCAAGCAGCCTGTGACCGGTCTGCTCCCCCTGGGGCCCAGCGGTCTGAATGGCGATGAAAGCGCCTATCGCGACCGAAAGGACGGCGACACGGCCCTGCATGGCTTTGCATCCGAGTCCTATGAGGCGCTGGAAGCCAGCCTTGGCCGGCCGATACAGCGCCCCGGCTTTGGGGAGAACCTGCTGTTTGAAGGCTATACCGATGCCGAGGCGCGCATCGGCGACGTGCTGGCCATCGGCACCGCCCAGGTGATGGTGAACCAGCCCGTGCCGCGCTGTTCCTGGCCCGGTGTCCTTACAGGCGTAAAGGCGCTGGGGCCGCTGGCCATGAAGGCCGGCACGCCCGGCTGGTACATGCAGGTGGTGCGACCGGGCATTCTGACAGCGGGTGATGCCGTAACACTGGTGGAGCGTGGGGAGGAGGCCTGGACGGTCGCGCGTCTGAACGCCCTACTGTTGGACAAGCGGCCTGATCCGGCTCTGCTGACCGATGCGTTGGCCCACCCGGCCCTGGCGGAGCGGTTCAAGAAGGAGTTGCGGTCGGCATGACGGTTGCCACCTCTTCCGGTTCCGTCTCTTGCTGCTTTTCCTTGGCGGTCTGGTTCATCTTGCGGCGCTGATTGGCCTTTTCCAGGATGGCGGCGCGCAGTTCGCCATGCTGGCGGGTGAACTGGTTGAAATCGCGCCGTTCCAGGATCAGGAACTGGCAGTAATCCAGCGCCGTGATGTCGGCACTGCGCCGACGGCCCGACAGCAGGGCCATCTCCCCGAAAAAGGCCCCGGTCTCCAGCTTGATCTTGTGGTCGGGCAACTGCACCTCCACGGCCCCACTGGCCAGGAAATACATGCCGTCGGCGGGATCGCCGCTGCGGATGACGCGTTCGCCCGGCACCGCTGCCGCTGGCCGGAACATCAGCAGCAGACGTTCCAGCTCATCCTTGCCCAGGCGGGACAGGACGGGGAAGGTCTCCACCAGCTTCTGCACCTGCAGGCCGTGCGCCTTCTCCCGCTCCGCCATCTGGTCGCGGACGCGGTTGATCTGCTGCGTCAGGCGCTTGAACTTGGTCTGGCCATAGTTGGACCAGTCGGGACGCCGGGCCTTCACCCTGACGGTTGCCTTTTCCACCGCCGCAAAGACCAGCGGGTTCAGGGTGATCGACAGCAAGGCCCCGGCCAACACCAGATCGCGCCCTTCCGGCGGCAGCAGGTTCATGCTGATGCCCAACCCGACCAGGATAAAGGAAAACTCCCCGATCTGGGCCAGACTGGCGGAGATCAGCAGGCCGGCACCCATCGGGTATCCCAGCGCCAGGACAATGGCGAAGGCCACCAGCGACTTGCCCACGATGATGGTCAGGAGGACAGCCGCCACCGACAGCGGCTCGCGCAGCAGGATCGACGGGTCGAATAGCATGCCGACCGACACGAAGAAGATGACCGAGAAGGCATCCTGCAGGGGCAGGCTGTCCGCCGCCGCCTTGTGGCTGAACCGGCTTTCGGCCAGCACCACGCCCGCAAAGAAGGCGCCCAGCGCGAACGACACGCCGAACACCTGGGCTGAGCCATAGGCGATGCCCATGGCGATGGCGAGAACGGCCAGGGTGAACAGCTCCCGCGAGCCTGTGCGCGCCACCTGGGCCAGTAGCCAGGGGACGATACGCGGACCCAGAATCAGGGCGACCGCCGCGAACAGCCCCACCTTGCCCAGGGTAATGGCCAAGGTCAGCCAGACCGGCGCATCGGTCGGGGCGGCGGCACCGTGTCCACCGCCATCAGCCGGAACCGTGCCGCCCAACAGGCCCGCGAAGGCTGGCAGCAGCACCAGCGCCACCACCATGACCAGATCCTCGACAATCAACCAGCCGACGGCGATCCGGCCATTAGGGGTCTGCAACAGATTACGTTCTTCCAGGGCCTTCAGCAGCACCACCGTACTGGCCACCGACAGCGACAGGCCCAGCACGATGCCGGCCCCCAGCCCCCAATCCCAGTAAAGTGCCAGGCCAAGGCCCATCAGGGTCGCAATGAGGATCTGTCCCACCGCGCCTGGGATAGCGATCCCCTTTACCGCCATCAGGTCGGCGGCAGAGAAATGCAGCCCAACCCCGAACATCAGCAGGATGACGCCGATCTCCGCCAGTTCCAGCGCCAGCTTTCCATCCGCCACGAAACCCGGCGTGAACGGCCCGACCAGGACACCCGCCACCAGATAGCCGACCAGAGGCGGCAGACGCAGCCGGTCGGCCAGGAAACCGAAGCCGAAAGCCAGGACGAACGCGATGGACAGGGTGGCAAGCAGATTGGTGTCGTGCGGCACGCGATTTAACCTTGGGCGCGGAACAATGGATCAGTTGCCGCAGTATGGGGAGCGGCGTGACCGGACGCACCTGTAAAATCAACGGGATCGGGCGAATGTCATTCGCCGCTCAGCCTCGCCTCCAACTCGTCCAGGCGCCTCGCCATGGTACGGATATTGTCGATCAGAAGCTGCACCAGCTGCCGCAACAGCGGGTCGGCACCATATAGCCCCTCGCGCAGCACGCTGGCCGGCATGCGCATCAGGACCGACTCCACCTCCGCACTGGCATGGGCCATGCGCGGCTTGCGGTCGAAAATCGCCATTTCCCCGAAAATGCCGCTGGTTTCGACCCGACCGATGACGGTCGGATGCTCCCCATCACCCCGCCAGATGCGCACACGGCCACTTTCCACTACATAAAGGCTGTCGCCGGGATCACCCTCCTTGAAGATCAGCTCGCCCGGTGCGAAAGTTCGGCGTTCGAAAGCGGCGGACATGGCAGCGGACCCCTTGGCAGCGGCGGCGCCCGCGACAGGCGCAGGCCAGCCAAGCTTTACGCTGATTGCTTTCCATTTGCCATGGGCTTGACAATAGTACGACCGTTCGTATTATTTAGACCTTATGAGCAAAGGTGAACGCACACGCGCCGCAATCCTGGACCAAGCGCTGGCCATGACCAGCACGGACGGATTGACCGGCCTGACCATCGGGACACTGGCCGACCGGCTGGGCATGTCGAAATCCGGGCTGTTCGCCCATTTCGGCAGCAAGGAACAGCTGCAGGCGGCGGTGCTGGAGCGGGCGGCGGAACTTTTCGCCGATACCGTGGTGCGTCCCGCCCTGGCACAGCCGCGTGGACTGCCGCGTGTGCTGGGCCTGTTTGAGAATTGGATTGCCTGGACGATGGACCCGGTTCTGCCCGGCGGCTGTCCCATTCAGGCTGCCTCTATCGAGTTTGATGATCGACCCGGTCCCATCCAGGACCTGATCGTCAAGCAGCAGGAGGATATGCGCCGCGTGGTCATCGGTGCCGCCCGCCGCGCGGTGGAGGAGGGGCACCTGCGGGCCGACCTGGATGTGGAGCAATTCGCGTTTGAGGGGATCTCGCTCTGTTACGGTTTCACCCAGTCCTATCGGCTTCTGAAGAACCCGAAGTCGGAGGTCTGGGCCCGCAACGCTGTCCATGGTCTGGTCGACCGGGCGCGTGTGCGTCAGTAAAGCGTTCGTCGGGTTCCGCGTGCGGCGGGACCGGACCGGTTTCATCACGGCGCCCGCCCGGATGGACGGACGCCCCCATTGGGGGGAGAGTTCCATGGCCTATTTTTCGTCTGAAAAAAGCACGAACGTTCGTAAAAATAAGCAGCAAGGCCAGTCCTGGCTGGATGGGTTGACGGACCTGTTCCACCCCTGGTCACGCGAACGCCACCTGCTGGCCGAGGGACGGCGCATGTATCTGGAGCCGGAACGGGCGGTGGCACCGCCGGCCCTGCCGGAACCGGCGGGCGCCATGGTGCTGGCGGTTCCTGGCTTCACGCCCCACCTTGCCGCCCGCCTCTGGGGGGCAGAGCGGGGGGAGGCAGCACCGCTGGTGCTGCTGGCCCATGGCTGGGAAGGGCAGGTGCACGACATGCTGGGCTTTGTGCAGCCGCTGCTGAATGCCGGCGCCCGCGTCGTGGCCTTTGATGCGCCGGCCCATGGCCGCAGTTCGGGCGACGAGACCAACCTGCTGGAAATGGCCCGCGCCATCCGGGCGGTCGCGACCGCCACAGGTGGCAAGGTAGCGGCGGTGATCGGCCATGGCCTGGGTGCCACCGCCCTGACGCTCGCGATCCAGGATGGGTTCCAGGCGGGACGCGCCATTCTGCTGTCCCCCCTTGCCGACCTGACCCTGCCCCTGCGCCAGATCGCTTATGTCCTGCGCCTGGACCTGGATAGCGAACATGCGCTGGGGCGGGAGATTGACCGGACATTGGGACAGCCGCTGGCCGCCCTGCATCTGCATGGTGATGAAGGCACACCGGCCCTGCTGATCCATTCTGCGGATGACCGGATCATGCCGGTGGCGGATGCCCTGCAATTGGCGTCTGTCTGGCCCGGTGCCGGGATGCATCTGGTGCAGGGGCTGGGTCATCGCCGACTGCTGTCGGATGCCGGTGTCATCGAACGGGCTGTGGGCTTCGCGTTGCGGGGGGAATGATCCCCCCGTATGGTGATCTTTACGACACAATGATTATATTCGGGGGGAAACATGCAGATGGGTATCACCGCACTGTATGCGGGTTTGCTGGGCGTGCTGCTGCTGGCTTTGAGCTACCGCGTATCGATGTATCGCCGTCGCCACGGCATCTCGCTGGGCGATGGCGGTCATAAGGGCCTGCATACCGCCATCCGGGTGCAGGGCAATTTCGTGGAATATGTGCCCACCGCCCTGATCCTGCTGCTGCTGGTGGAACTGACGGGCCGGCAGCCGGCCATCGTGCATGGGCTGGGTGCTGCCCTGTTCCTGGGCCGCGTCCTGCATGCCCAGGGTCTGACCTCCAATCCCGACGGTAAAAGCCCGGGCCGCCTGCTGGGCATTCTGCTGACTTGGATCATGCTGTTGGCCGCGTCGGTTCTGCTGATCCTGGGATCGGTGGCTGGCATCTGATGAATGCAGGCGGGGGTGGGGATTATCCGTGCCCCCGTCATGACGCGAATGCCATTCGGTCGCATCACGGGGCCATTGACCGCACGATGGCTTGGCGTCATTAACCCTTCATGGGCAAGGGCATTCTCCTTTCTGCAATCGGCGTTGCACGGCGTTTCGCGCCGTGGCTGCTGTTGCTTGCCCTGCTGCTGCGCGGGATGATCCCCGGCGGCTATATGCCCAACATGAACCCCGACAATGGCAAGGGCTGGCTGGTCATCTGTACCGGTGCCGGTTCCGCCAGCATTCAGGTTGATGGTGATGGCGGGGATGACAATGCCCCCGCCGATACCGGGCATCAGGGCCTTTGCCCCTACCTGGCCATGACCCTGCTGGGTCCCGTCCTGCTGCTGCTGGCGCTGCTGCTGCCGGTGGCGGGGGATATTGTTGTTCTGCGGCCCTTCATGGGTACGCGTCGACGCCGCCTGCTGTGCGGGCCGACCTTGGGGGCGCGGGCACCGCCCCTGTCCTGGGCTTATTGACACCCATCATCCCAGGACAATTCCCGTATTTGGCGCCCCCCGCTTGAGAAAAGCATGATCGCGGGGTCGGCCGCCGGAGGACGTTACAGTGCCCCGCACGCCTTTTCGCGCCCGCAGCCTGGCTTCGGTCGCCCTCATCGCCCTATCCACGCCTGCCTTTGCTCAGGATACCCAGGTGGCCGACGCCGCCCCGGTGCAGGAAGTGATCGTCATCGGCCAGCGTGATACCCCCATCACCATCGTGCCGCGCGGCCTTTCCGTCTCGCTGGGCCAGGAACAGTTCACGGCGATCAATGCCGTCAATGTCGAAGATCTGATGAAGTACGCGCCGAATTTCTTCGTGCGCAAACGCTTCATCGGTGATGCCAACGCCGTTCCCGGCTTCCGTGGCACCCATTCCGCACAATCGGCCCGCTCGCTGGTGCTGGTGGATGGGTTTGTGGTGTCGAACCTGTTGGGCAACAGTTTCTCGTTTCCTCCGAAATGGGGCGTGGTCGGGCCGGGCGAGGTGCAGCAGTTCGACATCGTCTACGGCCCCTATTCATCCCGCTATCCGGGCAATTCCATGGGCGGAATCATTTCGATCACCACCAAGCCGCCAAAGGAAGGTCTGGAGAGCTTTGCCACCGTGCAATATTTCGTCCAGCCCTATAAGCAATACGGCACCGACCGCAATTTTGACGGTTACACAGGCGAGGCCGGTTTCGGGTGGAAGCAGACGGACGGTCCCTGGAGCGCCCGTCTGTCCTACCGCCGGCTGGAGAATCAGGGCCATCCGCAGCAATTCTATCAACTGACCCCGGCCACCGGCACGGCAGCGTCAACTGTCGTGACCGGCGCCGTGACCGACCCGAACCTGATCACCAAGACGCCCGTGTCCGGCGCCTATTCGGTGGAAGACACCACGCAGGACCAGTTGCGGGGCCGCATCGGCTATGATTTCGGCGATGGCTGGAATGCCTCGCTGCTGGCCGTGCTGTGGACCAGTGACTATGACGGCACCACCCCCACCACATATCTGCGCGACGCCAGCGGCAACCCGGTCTTCACGGGCCGCGTGTCGGTGAATGGCACGCCATACACTATGCCCGCCATCAACCTGTCCCTGACCGAACGGCGGGAAATCCTGGGTGGGGCAAAGCTGGAGGGTCCGATTGGCGACTGGCAGGCCAGCCTGAACCTGTCGCGCTTCGTGATCGATAAACAGCGTTCCCGCGCCTCCACCGGCTATCTGAACGGCATCAACAGTGGCGTCGGCACCGACACACGTCAGGGCGATACCGGTTGGTGGACCGGCGATGGGCAGTTGGAACGCACGCTGGGCGATCACGAATTGGCCATCGGTTTCAATAGCAGCCTCTATGAAACCGATCAGACCATTTATGGCGTCGGCAACTGGCGCACCGGCGCCGCGCCGACCTTCACGACGCAGACTGGTGGCCGTTCCCGGCAATTGGGGGCCTTCATCGATAATGCCTGGCAGGTGACGCCGGGGGTGAAGCTGACCGGCGGTGTACGTCTGGACAACTGGCGAGCGTTCGATGGCCGCATCGGCACCCGCGTATCCGGTTCCCCGAAATATCAGTCCTATACCGACCGCAAGGAAACCGCCATCAACCCGTCCGCCGGCATTCAGGCCGACCTGCCCGCCGATTGGGTGGGGCAACTGAGCCTTGCCACCGCCACCCGCTTCCCCACGGTGGGCGAGCTGTTCCAGGGCCGTCTGGACGGCAATGGCAATTTCGACATCAACAGCTTCGATCCCAACCTGAAGCCAGAAAAGTCGCGTGACGCCAACCTGATGCTGCGTCGGGCCTTCGATGATATCCGCTTCACCGGCAGCATCTTCTATCAGCGGGTGGAAGATGCGATCTTCAGCCAGCAGGGCTTCAACCAGTTCGGCGTCGTGACCTCGTCGTTCAAAAATATCGACATTGTGCGCCAGTGGGGCGTGGAGGGCATTATCGAGGCCTCGGACATTGCCGGCATCGAGGGCCTGAATGTCGATTTCAATGCCGCCTGGATCGACGCCCAGACGGTGCGCAACCGGTCCGTCCCGGCATCCGAAGGGGGGCAGTTCCCGCGCATTCCGAAATGGCGCCTGAACGGTAATGCCCGGTACAAGTTCGCCGATGACTGGCAATTCTCCACCGGCTGGCGCTACGCGTCGCGTCCCAACACCAATCTGGAGGGGACGCAGCGCGGCGATACCTATGGCTATACGTCGGAACTGATGATCTTTGATGCCAAACTGTCCTGGGACGTGACGGCGGAAACCCAGCTCAGCGTCGGTGTCGATAATATCGGCAATGACAAGGCCTGGGTGTTCCACCCCTATCCGCAACGCACCTTCACGCTTGAACTGAAATGGAAGGGCTGACGCCATGACCGACCTGTCGATCAAGGCACCGCCGGCCAAGGGCTGGCTGGATTACCGCACCATCTGGCGCTGGCATTTCTATGCCGGCCTGTTCTGTGTGCCTTTCATTGTCGCCCTGGCCCTCTCCGGTTCGCTCTACCTGTTCAAGCCGCAGGTGGAGGCGTTGATCGACAGGCCCTATGACAATCTGGTCCTGACCGGCCCGGCGGCCGATGCCAATGCCCAGGCACTGGCCGCCCTTGCCGCGGTACCGGGTGGAACATTGAAATCTTATATCTTGCCCGAAGAGGCGGACGACGCCGTGCGCGTTCTGGTCCGCGACGGGCAAGGGGCGATGTGGCGCGTCTATATTCATCCCCAGACCCTGGAGGTTCTGCATTCGATCCCAGAAGAAGACCGCTTGATGAACCAGATCAAGACCTTCCATGGCGAACTGCTGATGGGTGACCAGGGGTCCTGGTTCGTGGAGCTGGCTGCATGCTGGGGCATCGTGATGGTGGTCAGCGGGCTCTATCTCTGGTGGCCGCGCGGCGGCCAGGGGCTGGCCGGCATTGTCTATCCACGTCTATCGGCGGGCGGGCGCACCTTCTGGCGCGATCTGCATGCCGTGACCGGTCTGTGGATATCGTTGCTGGCCCTGTTCCTGCTGCTGACGGGCCTGCCCTGGGCCAGCGTCTGGGGCGGAGCGTTCAAGGCCGTGCGGGAGGCGACGGGAACCGCCGCCGTCAAGCAGGACTGGACAACCAGCCGGAAGGCAGAACGCGCCGGACACGACGCCCAGGAACATGCCGAAGACCATCCGATGGACCATGGCAGCCTGTCCATGGACGATATGATGGTGGGAACCGTGACCCTGGCCGATGTCGTGGCACAGGTGGCGCCCCTGAAACTGGCCGCACCCGTTCAGATCAACCTACCGGCCAAGGTGGGGGGCAGCTGGGCGGTGCGGTCGATGACGGCCAACCGGCCCGACCGCGTCTCCATCGATCTGGACGGCGCCACCGGCACCCAAATCCGGCGGGAGGATTTCGCCGACCGCCACATCATCGACCGCGTCGTCGGCATCGGCATCGCCGCTCATGAGGGGCAACTGTTCGGCTGGTTCAACCAGGCCTTGGGCGTCATCGCCGCCCTGGGCCTGGTCCTGCTGTCGGTCAGCGGGGCCGTGATGTGGTGGAAACGCCGGCCAAACGGCGCGCTGGGCGCACCGCCGCCCCTGCGGATGCGGGGCAGCCCGGCGGTCATGGGCATGATCCTGCTGTTCTTCGCCTTGTTTCTGCCCTTGCTGGGCCTGTCGGTGATCGTGGTTGCCCTGATCGATCTGGCCATCCTGCGCCAGTTGCCCAATGCCCGCCGCTGGCTGGGCCTGCGCGAACAGGCAAAGGCGTAGGTCAGGTCGAGCCAAAGGCGAGCCCTGACAGAAATGGATTTAAGGCCTTCTCTGTCAGGGCGGGGCTTACGCCCCGACCTGACCTACTGCAACCGTTCGAATTTTACCCTGCCGCCCCCTGCCGGAACCGTCCCGGCGAGCAACCGACCCGGCCCGTGAAGAACCGGTTGAAATAGGCGGGGTCACTGAATCCCAGCTCAAACGCCACCTCCGCCACGCCCAGGTCGCTGTAAAGAAGGCTGCGTTTCGCCTCCGCCAACAGCCGATCATGCAGCAGATCGATGGGGGGATGGCCCGTGACCGCGATGCAGGCCGCGCGAAGGCGGCCCGGCGTAACGCCCAGTGCATCGGCAAACTGCGCCACCCCCCATCCGGCGCGATACTGCTCCTCAATCAGATCACGGTAGCGCGCCACCAGGGCCGCCCGTGGCCCGCGCGCTGCGCCACCACCGCCCGCCGACAGGCGCGCCGCCCGCCAGGCATGGACCAGCAGCGCCATCAGCGCCGCTTCAACCAGCAGCGAACGGCCAACTCCGCCGCCCGCCATCTCTGCCTCCAAGAGGGCCGCCAGCCGCAGGCAATCCGCCCCATCGCTGCCAAGTGGTACTGCCGATGCCTGCCCGAACAACTCGCCCAGCCCCGGTTCCCGCCGCGCCAGCCTGCGCAGCATCGGCTCCACGAATGTGACCACATGTCCCTGGCTGTCGGCGTTCCAGTTGAAGCCATGCACCTCCCCCGCCGGGATCAGCAGCAGGCAGGGCGCCGTGAAAGCCTCTTTGTCCCCCCCCGCCAACAAATCCCCGCCGCCTGTGGCAATGACCAGCACATGGTTCAAATCGGCATGGGCGTGTGGTCGGATCTGCCATCCGCTGGGCTGGCTGCGCCGTTCCAGGGTTTCGGCATGGATGAAATGTTCATCTGCCTTGGCCTCAGCCTCTCCATACAGAAAGAAGCGGGGCACGGGATTGCTGGCTTTGCGGGTCATGCGGCGCAGCATGTCAAAGGATCGACGAAAAATCCAATTTTTTACACGATGCGTGTCCTGCCTCAATGGTTCGCCGACGCTATCATCCCGTCAACAGCCAACATAATATTGGGAGGAAGAAGGCAATGCGCACACAGGTTGCCATCATCGGTGCCGGCCCCGCCGGGTTGCTTCTGGCCCATCTTTTGTACAAGGCGGGCGTGGAATGCGTCATCCTGGAACGCCGTGACCGCGCCCATGTCGAAAGCCGCATCCGTGCCGGCATCCTGGAACAGGTGACGGTCGATCTGCTGCGTCAGGTCGGCGTGCATGACCGCATGGACCGTGAGGGCCTGCCGCATGACGGCTTCGCGCTGTCCACCGACGGCGACAATACCCGCATCGACATGAAGGCGCTGACCGGCAAATCCGTCATGGTCTATGGCCAGACGGAGGTGACGCGTGACCTGATCGATGCCGCCATCCACCGTGATATCCCGCTGCTGTTCGAGGCGCAGGACGTTGCCCTGCACGACATCACCAGCGCGCGGCCCCGCGTCACGTTCCGGCATGATGGCGTCGACCGTGTCCTGGAATGCGACTTCATCGCGGGTTGTGACGGGTTCCACGGTGTGGCGCGGGCCAGCATTCCCGCCGATGTCCTGCGCACCTTTGAGCGTGTGTACCCGTTCGGGTGGCTGGGCGTGCTGGCCGATGTGCCGCCGTGCGACCATGAACTGATCTATGCCAGCCATGAACGCGGCTTCGCGCTGGCCTCCATGCGGTCCAACACCCGCTCGCGCTACTATGTGCAGGTCGCGAACACCGAGAAGGTGGAAGATTGGTCGGACGAGCGGTTCTGGGATGAACTGTGCCTGCGCCTGGGGGGAGAAGTCGCACCCCGTGTCACGCGCGGTCCGTCGATTGAAAAGTCCATCGCGCCGCTGCGCAGCTTCGTGGCCGAACCGATGCGCCATGGCAACCTGTTCCTGGCCGGTGATGCCGCCCACATCGTGCCACCGACGGGGGCCAAGGGTCTCAATCTGGCCGCAACCGACGTCGCTTATCTGGCCGACGGGTTGGCTGATCATTACCGGGGAAATCAGGCCGGCATCGATGCCTATTCCGCCCGCGCACTCGCCCGCGTATGGAAGGCCGAACGCTTCTCCTGGTGGTTTACCAGCTTGATGCACCGCTTCCCGGAAACCGACGCCTTTGGCCGCCGCATGCAGATCGCGGAACTGAGCTATCTGCGCGGCTCCCACGCGGCACAGCAGTCGCTGGCGGAAAACTATGTCGGTCTTCCGCTGCACTGACATTGATACCCGGAGCCCTTTCAAACCCACGGCCCATCCCGGCAATATCGTCGCCGCCAGGAACTTAATTCGGAATCCGAATTAAGTTCCTGGCGCTGCATTCCGTGCATGGACATGTCCATCGCCTGCTGGATTGAGGGCACTGATCTGGCGGCCCATTCCTGATCCAAAAACCCATGCCTGACCCGCGTACGGCACCTTTGACTTGGGTGCTGCGATGCGACATAAAGGTAAGGCATGAACGAGACTGATTTCGACGCTTTGCATGAAAGCGCCACCGCGTTCCCCCGCATCGGGGCTGGCGCGGACATGGACCGGGCGGACGCCACGGTTATCCCCTTCCACCGCTATACCGACTATGACCGCCGCTGGCCCGTGCCGGGCAAGGGCGAAGTTCTGGTTGTGCCGTTGGGCGGCTTGGGCCGCATCGGCATGAACTGGACCCTGTACGGCCATGACGGCGCCTGGGTCCTGGTCGATGCGGGCATTGCCTTCCCCGATCCCGACACGAAGGGTGTGGACTGTATCGTCCCGCACCCCGCCTTTCTGGCCCCTATCCGCGACCGG
Source organism: Niveispirillum sp. FG156 (assembly GCF_057809555.1). Lineage (NCBI taxonomy): Bacteria > Pseudomonadati > Pseudomonadota > Alphaproteobacteria > Rhodospirillales > Azospirillaceae > Niveispirillum > Niveispirillum sp. FG156. The sequence goes on from NZ_JBMDKE010000022.1 coordinate 38,179, forward strand.
TTGCTGGCCCTGGTGGTCACCCACGCGCATGAGGACCATATCGGCGGCATCGACCGGCTGTGGCCGCAGGGCATCGACTGCCCCATCTATGCCACACCGTTCGCGACCAAGCTGATCTCCCGCCGGTTGGATGAGGCTGGTGTGCTGGAAAAGGTGGAGTTGAACAGCTACCCGGTGGGTGGCGCGTTCAACATCGGGCCTTTCGGCTTCCGCTCCATCCGCATGACCCATTCGATCCCGGAACCGGTGGCCCTGGCCATCGACACGGCGGCGGGCACCGTCCTGCATACCGGCGACTGGAAGTTCGACGCAGAGCCGGGTATCGGCCTGCCCACGGATTTCGACGCCCTGCGCAAGCTGGGCGACGATGGCGTGCTGGCCATGCTGTGTGACAGCACCAACGCCCACAAGGATCTGCCGTCAACGTCGGAGGCGCAGGTGCGCCGCGCCTTTGACCGGCTGTTCGCCACCCGCAAGGGCCAGATCGCCATCTGCTGCTTTGCGACCAATGTGGCGCGCGTGGCGTCCGCCATCTCCGCCGCCGCCGATGCAGGCCGTCAGGTGGCGCTGGCCGGTCGTTCCATGCGCAATTGCGAGGAAGTGGCCCGTGATCTGGGCCTGCTGAACCATGTGCCGGAACCGCTGACCGAACCCGCCCACCTGAAGGGTCTGGACCGCGACAAGGTCGCCCTGATCTGCACAGGCGGGCAGGGTGAAGAAAAGGCGGCCCTGGCCAAGCTGGCGCGCGGCGAACGCCGTTTCCCGCCGTTTGGCGCCGGTGACACGGTGGTCCTGTCGGCCCGCGTCATCCCCGGCAATGAAGAGTCGGTGGAAAAGGTCGTCTCTAAGCTGCGCGCGCGCGGCGTGGAGGTGCTGATGGGGCACGAACTGATGGGTGGCGAGCCGCTGCACGTCTCCGGCCATCCCGGCGCCAATGAACTGCGTGAACTCTATGCCATGGTCCGTCCGCGCATCGCCCTGCCGGTGCATGGCACCGACATGCATCTGGAGGCCCATGCCCGCCTGGCCCGTACCGCCGGCTGTCAGGCCGCCATCATGGCGGAAGAAGCGGAAGTAATCCGTCTGTCCGAAGGCGGTTCCCGCGTCCTGGGCCGGGTTAACGCCCCGCTTCTGTCGATCGAGAGTGAGCCGAACGGCGACCGCGCCACCTATGATCCGGGCAAGGTGCTGGTGGCGGGGCTGGTGTGAACTGAAGCGCTCTATCCGTCATCCCGGCGAAAGCCGGGACCCAGCGAGAGCAGCGATAGCTGCGACATGACTCATATCGGCGCTAATCGCGCCTTATGCTGGGGCCCGGCTTTCGCCGGGATGACGAGATTGAGCGACATTTCTAATCTAAATGCCTCGCGCGGCCTCACCCCCGCCCCTTGGTATTGACCAGCGCCACACCGCCCAGGGCCAATACCCCACCGGCCAGTGTCGTCCAGACGGGCAACTCACCCGTCATCGGCACAGCCACCGTGGAGGCGACCACGGGCACCATGTAGAGAAAGTTTGAGCCCCGCGCCGCGCCGAAATGGCCCAGCGCGTAGGTCCAGGCGGCATAGCCGATGGCGGCGGGAAACAGCGCCAGGAATAGCAGGGCAGCCTGCACCTGCCAGCTGGCCGCCAATGCCTGCTGCACCCCCTGACCCAGCCAGGGCGACAGCCACAGCGCACCGGCTGCCAAGGTCAGCGCGGATGAGGGCAGGGCGCCATAGCGCGCCACCAGTGGCCGTTGCAGCACGAAATAGGTGGCGGTGGCCAATGCCGCCCCGATCAGAAGCGTGGCGCCGCTGCCAAAGCGCAAGCCCCCCGGCTGCCCCGACGCGATCAGGCCGACGCCGGCCATGCTGATCCCCATGCCGACCCAGGCCCAGCGGCGGAACCTTTCCTTCAGGAATAGGGTCGCGAAGATCACGGTCAGGACCGGGGCCACATTCACGATGAAGCTGGCCGCCCCCGCCGCCACTGTCTTCTGTCCGGTATTCAGCAGCAGATTATAGAGCGCGATCCCGATCCCGCCGCAGGCCGCGAACCGCACCGCATCCATGCCGCGTGGCAGCCTGGGCCGCGTCACTAGCAGAAAGATCAGGGCCAGCGTCCCGGCCATGGCAAACCGCGCCGCCGCCAGCGGCAACGGGTCCATGCCGCCCAGCGCCAGACGGATGGAAGGAAAAGCCGATCCCCAGCTGACCACCGTCACCAAGACGGCAAGGGCGGGCAGGAAGCGTGACCGGGGCAGGGGGCTGGCAAGGGCCGTCATGGGAGAGTTTCCGTTCAGGGGCGACATGATGGTGATCCTGCCTGATTGCGGGTTGTTGACATAGCGTACTGATGACGGCACACCTGTACGCATGACGCACAGCTTATCCCTGCCGCCCCTGGAAAGCCTGACCGCCGTTCTGGCCGCCGGGCGCACCGGTTCCTTTTCCGCCGCCGCCCAAGAACTGGGCGTCACCCACGCCGCCATCAGCCGCCGGGTACAGGCTGCGGAAAGCTGGCTGGGGGTGGCCCTGTTCGAACGGCACGGGCGCGGCGTCCGCACCACGCCCGATGGCGACCGCTTCATCGCGCGGGTGGGGGAGGCGTTCAACATGATCGCCCGTTCCGGCGACCAATGGCGTCACCGCCGGGGGACGGAGATTGTGCGCCTCTCTATCCTGCCGGCCTTCGCCAAGCTCTGGCTGTTCCAGATGCTGGGCAAATTGCAGGATGCCCACCTGCGCTTCGACCTTCTGGTCGAACATCGGCTGGCCGATCTGGAAAAGGGAGAAGTCGATATCGCGGTACGGTGCGGCAATGGCCAGTGGACGGGGGTGAACAGCACACCCCTGTTTCAGGAAATGGTCTATCCCGTTGCCTCTCCATCGCTGGCCGCCCGTCTGGGACCCAACCCATCTGTCGCCACCATCATGGCCGAAACCTTGGTGCATGACAGTACCGTCACCTCCTGGCGGGCCTGGCTGGCGGCCCATGACGTGCAGTACAGCAAGCCCCGGCCCCAGGACATACGGTTTGAGGATTACGACACCGTGCTGGCCGCATTGGAGGTGGGGTTGGGGATCGGCATGTTGCGCTCCCCCCTGGGCGATGCCTGGGTGGCCGATGGCCGGCTGGTACCGCTCAGCCCGCTCTGGGTCCCCAACCCCTATCTCTATCACCTTGTCACCCGCACGGGCACCCCGCGCCCCGCCGTGGCGGAGGCGCGAGACCGTTTGCTGGCGCTGGCCGCAGAATTCAGGCCGACGCCCCCGCCATCAGGGCGTTGATCTGACCATACGGCATGGCATCGGCACAGATCGGATCGGACACGCCATCCCACAGGAAAGCCCCGCCGATGGCCGCCACCCGGCCCCAGAGATATTCCGGCAGGGCCGAACCCGCCGACAGCCGCTTCACGCCCAACTTCGCCAGTTCCGCTGCCGGCAACAGACCGGGTCGGGCCATCACATTCAGCGGCACTTTAACATTATCAGCTATATAGTTGATTTCTTTTGGATCGGTCACGCCAGCAGGGAACAGGCCAGAGGCTCCGACAGCTGTATACAGCTGTCCCCGCCGTGCCACCTCTGCCGCGCGCTCCCCTGCCGGGGCCAGCCCTTTCAGATAGACATCGGTACGGGCATTGATGAATAGACCCGGCCCAACAGCGGCCCGGATGGCCTGGATCTTGGCGGCCAGCAGGTCGGGCGTGCCCGCCCCATCCTCAATATTCACCCCGACGACACCCGTCGCCACGATGCGGCGGGCTAGGTCGGCGACGGCGGCGGGATCATCGCTATAGCCAGCTTCCATATCGATGCTGACGGGCAGGTCGGGCACGGCGTGCACGATGGTGGCGGCGGCATGCAGCAGCAAATCCGCCGGCAGCTTGTTGCCATCGGCCACGCCCAGGGCCCAGGCAAGGCCGGCACTGGTGGTGGCAATGGACTGGGCCCCCAGATTGCGCATCATGCGCGCGCTGCCGCCGTCCCAGACATTGCACAGGATCAGGGGGCTGTCGCCCCGGTGCAGGGCGTCGAAAATCTCAAACTTCGTCTTGGTCATGATGCCTTTTCCAGGGAAAGCGGAAATACAGGAAGATCAAGGTGACGGCAGGCATAGGCACCCCAGGGATGCCATCGTCGCTCGCCTTCATAAATCGGAACAGGCCCGTCCCATGGGGCCGGTACCCTTCGTCCGGGCCGGTCCGCCACCAGCGGGGCCAGGGCAGGGTCCTGAGACAGGTGGGCGTTGATGGTCGCCATATCCGCCGACAGGTCGAACCGCCGCCGCAGCCGGGCCGCGATGCCCGACAGTGACTTGATATCGCCGGTGCGGATCACGGCCTTCAGCGCGTCCTGGCCGGGAAGGGCGGCGACAGTGACGTCGCCATCGGACAGTTGCCGGCGCCAGACCCCGTCCGCCACCTGCTCTGCTGCATCACCCTGCGCCGCGATGGCGTTCAATAGATCCGGCCAGTCCAGGGGCGGGCGGTAACGCAGGCGAAGGATCACCCCATCCTGCGCCACGCTGCCCTCCGCCCGGTCCGACGTCAGGGCCTGCCGGCGCAGATCACGCGGGGGCCGGCCATAAAGTGACTGGAACGTCTCATTGAAGCGCCGGATGCTGCCAAAGCCAGAAGCCATCGCCACCTCCGCCATGGGCAGCGCCGTCTCATGCAGCAGCTGTTTGGCGAACAGCACGCGCCGCGTCTGCGCCACGGCGATAGGGCTGGCGCCCAGATGCTGCTTGAACAGGCGGCGCAACTGCCGCTCCCCCACGCCCAGCCGACCGGCCAGGGCATCGACGCTGGCTTCCTCCCCATCCAGCGCGCCTTCCGCGATCAGGGCCAGCCCACGCGAGACGGTGTTGGAGGTGCCGCGCCAGACGGCAAGGTCCGGGGCGGCTTCGGGCCGGCAGCGCAGGCAGGGCCGGAACCCCGCCTCCTGTGCTGCGGCTGCCGTTGGATAGAAGCGGCAATTCTCCGCCTTGGGCGTGCGCGCCGGGCAGATGGGGCGGCAGTAGATGCCGGTGGTCAGCACCGCCGTGAAGAAACGCCCGTCAAAGCGGGCATCCCTGGTTTCAACGGCGCGGTAGCAGGCGGTGGGGTCGAGCGTTTCCATGTCCCGATCCTGCCACGAGCCATCCAAGGCGGCTCGCGGTTTTCGGACATGGACGACGCAACAGCAATACCGCTTACGGGAAGCGGCAGACCTCGCCCGTCACCTCCACAAACGACCGGGCACCGGCGCCGACCGTCAGGCGCACTTCCTTGTCGCTGGAGATCAGGTTGTGGGTCAGCGGCAGGACGCCATTGACCTCATCCACCTTGCCATTGGCATCGGTGAAGCGGAGCTTCACGGGCTTGGTCGGATCGTACCAGGCTTCCGGGCTGCCGCCATCATTGCGGGCGGGCACACCCTCACCCGTCACGATGATGGCGCCATCGGCAAAGGCCACCTGTGTGTTCGATCCGCGATAGATCGGGGTGGGCAGCACGAATCGCTTCGTGTCGGGCCGGGCACAGGAACGCGGATTGCTGGTCTGTTCGATGACGAAGGCCATGCGTTCGGGGTTCACCCCCTCGGCCAGCTTGCGGGCCACCAGTTCGGTGATCTTGGCCAGCTCGCCGCCCGGCACTTCACGCTGCAGGCGGATTTCCAGCTCGTTGGCGCGGATTTCCTGGGTCTGGGCGATCTGCTGCAACTGCTGGGCACGACGTTCGGCCTTGTCCTTGGCCGCCGTCATATTCGCCAGCTCTTCCTGGATGGAGCCTTCGCGGGATTTCAGCTGCTCCACGCCGACAAGATAGGAGAAGCCGGCAACGCCGCCCAGTACAGCCAGGACCAGGGCAGCCTTGCCCACACGGCCCCAGATGCGACGGCGGTAGCGGCGGCGGTGGTCGTAGAGGCCGTAGCTCATCTCTTCCCAGGCAAATCAACAGGATGGGTCGGACCCGTCCACATGGACGGCATGCCCGACCCTAACCCAGCCTGTAAGACAATTACAAGGGGCGGGGATTGATCCCATCAGCCCTTGGGCAGCGCCTTTTCAATGGCACCTGTCAGTTCGGCGCTGTCCGGCGTCACCTTGGAGCCATAGGCCTCAATCAGGTTGCCATCGGTGCCGATCAGGTACTTGTGGAAATTCCACTTCGGCTCGCCCTTCTGTTCGGCCAGCCACTTGTACATCGGGTGGGCATTGGGGCCCTTCACCGGTTCCTTGGTGGTCATGGGGAAGTCGATGGCGAAATTGACCTCGCAGAACTCTTTGATCTCCTTCGTGCTGCCCGGCTCCTGCCCGCCGAAATCATTCGATGGCACGCCCAGCACGACCAGACCCTTGTCCTTGTACTTCTCCCACAGGGCCTGCAGGCCCTTATACTGGGGCGTGTAGCCGCACATGGAGGCGGTATTAACCACCAGCACGGTCTTGCCGCGATAGGCATCAAATTTCAGCGGACCACCCTCAATGGCGGTAAAGCCGAAATCATAGGCGTTGGCCGCCTGCGCGGTACCGGTCATGCCCATCACCCCCATCATCGCCAGACCGCCGGCCAGCGCCAGCATGGCCCGCCGGCCCAGGGTCGTCACCTTGTCACCCATGATGCACCTGTAAAAGGAACGTTCGTGGTGACAATGTAGTACGGGCGGGCCGTCCGTCCAGGCCTATCAAAGCCTTGTGGCTACCTGTCTGGAGCTGCCATTGCGTTCCAGACAGCGTTCAAGCGCGTCTGCGCGGGCCTGTTCCGCACCCTTGGCCGGCATGGAAGCCTGGATATAGGCTGCGCAATTGGCGAAATGCGGATGTTCGTCGGCCACGGCCAGCGGCGGACTGACGGCCTGCGGACCGCCACAGGCGGCCAGCAGGAAGATCGGGATCAGAACCAGGATCAAGCGGCCCATCGCCGCCTCCTTATATTGCAGTGCAAAAGCATGAGCAGGATCAGCGATCGAGGCTTGTCGGAAAGTGATCCACCGCACATGCTGCACCGCATGGCTGTTACCAGAGGCCCCTGTGATGACCGACACGGCACCCCCCAACCTGCTTCTGTCCACCGACAGCCGGTTGGTGATCATTGACGTTCAGGATCGGCTGCTGGCCGCCATCGACGGCGCCGATGGCGTTGTGACAAATTGTGTGAAGCTGGTCACGGCGGCCAACCGTCTGGGCGTGCCGGTCGCGGCCACCGAACAGAACCCCACCGGCATCGGCCCGACAACATCGGTCCTGGCGGCGTTGATCCCGCGTACCTTCGGCAAATCACACTTCTCCGCCGCGCGTCAGGCCGATTTCCTGGCCTGGGCCGCCGCCGGGGGAACCGTTCTGCTGGCGGGCACTGAGACGCATGTCTGCGTACTGCAAACTGCCTTGGAGTTAAAAGCGCTTGGCCTGCGCGTCGCCGTCATCATCGACGCCGCAGGCTCCCGTGCCGCCGCCAGCAAACAGGCCGCCCTTGACCGCCTGCGCTCCCACGGCGTGGAACTGGTCACGGTTGAAATGGTGCTGTTCGAATGGCTGGAACGCTATGACCGACCAGAATTCAAGGAACTGCTGCGGCTTATCAAGTGAGGACTACTCTCACGCACGGTTGGCGGAAAATCCAGCTTGGCATGGTAGAGACAGACTGATGCACCGACCGGATCATTCAAGGCGCCGACGGGGCGGGACCGTCATTTCAGGTTCACTGCCACCAAGCTGGGCCAAAATAAACGCAGCCTTTCGGGCAATCAGTGTTTTCAGCGCCGCCTGCAATAACGAAATTGTCGTCCGCATCGCGCGCTCTCCTGTCCTCAGGCATTGATTTCAACACTAGTTGATGTCGAAATCAATGCCTCCCGGAGTCCATCACCCCCGCGCCTTCAGCGCCCTGCGGTGCTTGTGCAGCAGCGGCTCGGTATAGCCGCTGGGCTGTTCCACACCCTTGAACACTAGATCACAGGCTGCCTGAAACGCGATGGAGCTGTCGAAATCCGGGGCCATGGGGCGATAGGCGGGGTCACCCGCGTTCTGCCCGTCCACGACGGCAGCCATGCGCTTCATGACCGCCATTACCTGCGCCTCGGTACAGACACCATGCAACAGCCAGTTGGCGATATGCTGACTGGAAATGCGCAGGGTGGCGCGGTCTTCCATCAGCCCTACATTATGGATGTCGGGCACCTTGGAACAGCCGATCCCTTGATCGACCCAGCGCACGACATAGCCCAGAATACCCTGTGCGTTGTTCTCCAACTCTTCAGTGATCTCCGCGTCGGACCAGTTGATGCCGCGTGCCAGCGGAATGGTCAGGATATCGCGCAGCAAAGCGCGCGGGCGGGAGGACAGTTCGGCCTGCCGGGCCGCCACATCGACCTGATGATAATGCAGCGCGTGCAGGGTGGCAGCGGTGGGTGAGGGGACCCAGGCGGTGGTGGCGCCGGCCATCGGATGGCCCATCTTCACCTTCAGCATTTCCGCCATCCGGTCGGGCATGGCCCACATGCCCTTGCCAATCTGCGCATGGGAACGGAATCCGGCGGCCAGACCATTATCGACATTCCAGTTCTCGTAAGCCCCGATCCAGGCGGCGGCCTTCATGTCGGCCTTGCGGATCATGGGTCCGGCCTGCATCGAGGTGTGCATCTCATCGCCGGTGCGGTCCAAGAAGCCGGTATTGATGAAGCAGACCCGGTCCTTGGCAGCGCGGATGCATTCCTTCAGGTTGACGGTGGTCCGCCGCTCCTCATCCATGATGCCGATCTTCAGGGTGTGGCGGGACAGGCCCAGCACATCCTCGATCCGGTCGAAAAGATGGTTGGCAAAGGCCACTTCCTCCGGCCCATGCATCTTCGGCTTCACGATATAGACCGATCCGGCCCGGCTGTTGGACAGGCCGCCCGTGCGGCGCAGGTCGTGAAGCGCGATCAGGCTGGTAACGATGCCGTCCAGAATGCCCTCCGGCACCCAGGCTCCATCCGCGAAGGTCACGGCATCGATGGTCATCAGATGCCCAACATTGCGGATGAACAGCAGGGAACGGCCATGCAGCGTCACCGTACCCACACCATCAGCACTGGTGTAGCGGCGGTCGGGGTTGAGCGTGCGGTCCATCGTGCGCCCGCCCTTTTCGAACGTCGCCGTCAGGTCGCCCTTCATCAGGCCCAGCCAGTTGCGATAGACGGTCACCTTGTCGGCGGCATCGACGGCGGCGATGCTGTCCTCGCAATCCATGATGGCAGTCAGGGCCGATTCCAGCACGATATCGGCCACACCGGCGGCATCGCCCTTGCCGATGGCATGCGTGCGGTCGATGACGATGTCCAGGTGCAGGCCGTGATGGGCCAGCAGGATGTTGGTCGGGGCGGCGGCATCGCCATTATACCCCGTGAACTGTGCCGCGTCGGCCAGCCCTGTCACCGACCCGTCAGCCAGCGTCACCGACAGCGCACCATCGGCCACACGATAACCCGTCGCGTCCTTGTGACTGCCGCTGGCCAGCGGGGCGGCGCGGTCCAGCACCTCCCGGCCCTTGGCGATCACCGCAGCCCCGCGCACGGGGTCATAGCCCTTGGCCCCGGCGGTGCCGACATCGCCCAGCGCGTCGGTACCGTACAGTGCGTCATACAGGCTGCCCCAGCGGGCATTGGCGGCGTTCAGGGCGAAGCGGGTGTTCATCACCGGCACCACAAGCTGCGGCCCCGCCACCTGGCTGACTTCCGGGTCGGTGTTGGCGGTGGTGATGGCGAAATCCGGCCCTTCCGGCACGAGATAGCCGATATCGCGCAGGAAAGCCTCGTACGCGTCCGGGGCGATATCCTGCCCGCGCCGGGCGATGTGCCAGCCATCGATCTTGGCCTGTAACGCCTCGCGCCGGTCCAGCAACCGCTTGTTCACGGGCGCCAGATCATTGAACAGGGCCGCGAAGCCCGACCAGAAGGCAGAAGGCTCCACACCGGTGCCGGGCAGGGCCTCCATCTCAATGAAACGGTGCAGTTCGGCATCGACCTTCAGGCCGTTTATATCGACGGTGGCGGACATGGACGCGGACCTTCCCTGGCGGCTGGTGTTGTTTGTCCACCCCTATCAGCGCCCTTGTTGCCACGCAACAGAGAATGGAAGTCTTTCCACGATACGGAAAGATTGATAGGTTCACGCGAATGATCACCGGAACCACCATGCCCAAACCCACCGCCGACAGCCCCGAACGCAATGGCAATGTCCAGGTCCTGACCCGCGCCATCGCCATCCTGAACCATCTGGCGCAGGCCGATGGCGGGGCCAGCCTGACGGAGATCGGCAATGCCGTGGGTCTGGCCGCCTCCACCACCCACCGCCTGCTGACATCGCTGGAGTCGGAGCGTTATGTGCGCTTCGATGCGGAAACCAAGCTGTGGTCGGTGGGGGTGCAGGCCTTCATCATGGGCAACGGTTTCCTGCGCAGCCGTGATCTGGTCCGGCTGGCCCGGCCCCATATGCGGGCCTTGATGGAGGCCAGTGGCGAGACGGTGAACCTGGCCATCGAGGATCAGGGGGCGGCCGTCTACCTGTCGCAGGTCGAATGCCGGGAGATGATGCGCACTTTCGCGCGGTTGGGCGCGCGGGTGCCCATGCATTGCTCTGGCGTCGGCAAGGCGCTTTTATCCGCGTTGGATGAGGCAGCGCTGCTCCGCCATGTGGAAAGGCACGGTCTGACCCGGATGACGGCCCGAACCCTCACCGACAGGCGGGGTTTGAGCGCGGATCTGGCTGCGGCACGGGCACGTGGCTACGCCATCGACGATGAGGAACACGCTGTTGGCCTGCGATGTGTGGCGGCGCCGATCTTCAATGAACATGGCGATCCGGTTGGTGCCGTCTCACTTTCCGGCCCCATGGCACGCATAACCGATACGCGTATGCCCCTGCTGGGTGGGCTGGTCGGGCAGGCGGCAGGACGCATCATGGCGGAAATTGGCGGTAATCCTGGACTTTAAGCGGAAGACTGGCATGCCTATGTCTTCTCTTATACCATTCGAAATAAGGCGAAACGCTTGGGGCCATTTTGGGCCCGACAGCGTTAGACTGTCTGAGAGACGTTGAGTTCACGATTGCAGGATTTCCGGTCCATGGGGCAACAGAAGCAAATCCTGGTTGTTGAGGACGAGTTCCTGATCGCCATCCATGTGGCTGACATCATCGCCGACCTGGGTTTTGGTGTGATCGGACCCGCCGGAAACATCCAGCAGGCATTGGCCCTGATTGATGAAGGTCGTCTGGACGGCGCGATCCTGGACGTTAACCTGTCCGGGCAACTGGTATTTCCCGTGGCATCTGCCCTGGCTGCCCGCAACGTTCCCTTCATCCTGACCAGCGGTTATGACGTGGCGGGTCTTCCGGCGGAATGGAGGAACCGTCCGGTCCTTCGCAAACCGGTGGCGGAACGGGACCTGGCCCGTCTGGCGCAATCGGTCTTCCTGGCAGAAACAGGCGAAATGGTGAAGGTGGCGGGTGTCGGCCAGGCTTGAGACGGAAGCTCCCCACAGTGCCCGGCGCATCCTGCTGGTGGAAGACAGCCCCACGCAGGCCCTGCGCCTGCAGATACTGCTGGAGGATGAGGGGTACACTGTCGAACTGGTAGACAGCGCGGAAGCGGCACTTCCCGTTCTGAACCGCACGCTGCCACACCTGCTGGTCGTTGATCATCATTTGCCGGGCATGCAAGGTGGCGACCTTTGCCGGTTGATCCGGTTGCATGTGGCAACCCTTTCCATGCCCATCTTGATGCTGACCGCCGACGAGACCCCGGCCCGGCAGCGTGAAGGCCTGGACAGTGGCGCCGACGATTTCCTGCCCAAATCCACAGATTCGGCAGTGTTACTGCTGCGTGTACGGCAGCTGCTGCGTCATGCGCGGCGCGACGATGATATGGATGTACTGCCGCAGACGCAGTTCCGGCAGCCGCGCGCCCTGCTGGTCGGGTTTGAATCTGTCCTGGAATACGCCCTTCGCGCGCTGTTGCTGGAGGAGGGGTGCCGGATAACGGGGGTCAAGACGGCTACATTGGCTCTGTCGCACCTGGCGCTGGAGCCGCAGGATGTGATTTTGGTCAATGATCAACTAGCGGACATGGACGGGTTGGAGCTTTGCCGGCAATGCCGGTCCAGCCTGGGTACCGGTACTGCCTTGATCCTGGCTTTGGGTGGGCAGCAGGATTTGGACCGGGTCCACCGGCTGCTGGGTGCGGGCGTCGACGATCTGTTCGATCCAAAGGCGCCGCTGCCGCCGCTGCGTGCGCGACTGCGCGCCATTCTGCGCCGCCGTTTTCTGGAAGAACAGAACCGGCGCCTCTTGGCCGATTTCCGGGAAAGGGAAGGGCGCGCCCTGCGGTTGGAGGCGGAACGCAACGCCGCCCGCACACGGGCCATGCTGGCCGACCAGTTGGCGACGGTGAACAGGCGCCTTGCAGATCAAGCATTGATTACCGCCACCATCACCCGAAATGTGCCCGCAGCATTGATCCTGACCAATGGCGCGGGCATGGCGACATACCTTAATCCGCCCGCCATCGGCCTTCTGGGGACAGAGCTGGAAGGCGCATCCCTGTTTGAAAAGCTGGGCGTGCCCCTGGGGAAGGGCAATATTCCCATCCCGGCTGTTGCGGAAAGTGCCGCAACCCTGGAACGGCCCGACGGGCAACTGGTCCCGGTCCTCTATTCGATCACCCCGCTGGATGGTGATGAGGGGCCGGCAGGGGCCGTTGTGCAGATCATCGACGTGACTGAACGCCGTCAGGCCGAAGAACGGCAGGAACTGCTGATGGCGGAACTGTCGCACAGAGTCAAAAACACGCTGGCCACCGTGCTGTCGATTGGCAAGCAGACCCGCCGGCGTCATGCCGATACGGACAGTTTCTGGCAGTCGTTTGAGGGCCGGCTGCGGGCACTGTCAGAGACGCATAATCTGCTGGCCGATCATTTCTGGGAATGGGTGCAGTTGGCCGACGTCATTCGGCATGAGGTGACGCCCTATGCCCAGGAACCGCATGATGTGCGTATCGATGGTCCCGCCATCGAACTGCGGCCCAAGGCGGCATTGGCCCTAGCACTGGTCTTCCACGAACTGGCCACCAACGCCGCCAAGTACGGAGCCTTCTCACAGGCCGGCGGACATCTGGAAGTGCTGTGGACCCTGACCGATGGGGAACAGCCACGCATCCATCTCAGCTGGAAGGAAACCGGCGGCCCGCTGACGGCGGTGCCGACCACCTCTGGCTTCGGCACAACCCTGATCCAGCGCTCACTTGCCTACGAACTGCAAGGCGCCACGGCATTGCGTTTTGAACCCGACGGCCTGCGTTGCGACATTGAGTTTCCGTTCAGCGAGGTCATCCGTCGGCGCACCGGGGGGTGAAGCAACGCCGAACCGGCAACCATCTGATTATAAAGAAGAGTCGCACTTCAAAATAGAACCCACCCCGCTTACAATATAAAAATCGATAATTATGATTATGGAAATTATATTTTCTTCATTAGCCTCAATGCACGGTCCAGGGCCAGACTGGCAATGAGGCCAGCAGCCTGGGCCAATATGAAGCCTGGGACATCCAGGGGGCGGATGCCGGCGAGACTGTCGGTCAGGCTGCGTGCCAGGGTGACGGCGGGATTGGCGAAGCCGGTGCTGGCCGTATACCAGTAGCCGGCCATGACGGCCAGCGGCACGGCATAAGGCAGAACCGTCGCCGTACCGCTGCGTAGCGCCCGCAGAATGACGGTCGCCAGAACGAGCGTTGCCACGGCTTCCGACAGCCATTGTCCCGGACCGGTGCGGACCGTCGCGGAGACCTGCACAAGCGTCTGGTCGAACATACCATGGGCCAGCAGCACGCCTGATACGGCAGCGACCGCCTGTACAGCCAGATAGGCCGGCACCCGCGACCAGGGAAAATAGCCGGTGGCGGCCAGGGCCAGCGTGACAGCCGGGTTGAAATGCGCGCCAGATAAGGGTCCGAACGCATGGATCAGGGCCACCAGGGCACCACCGGTGGCAATGGCATTCGCCAACAGAGCGATGGCGCCGTTACCACCGGCCAGTTGCCACGCCATGATCCCGGACCCGACAATCACGGCAAGCAGCAAGGCAGTGCCGATCCCTTCGGCGATCAACGCCTGAAACAAGGAAGGCCGGGTCATGCGTGGCTTTCCCCGGCCATTTCATCCATCCGCCTTTTCAGCGCCATGCGGTCCAGCGTAGCCAGCGGCAGGCTGGTGAAGATAGACAGACGTCGTTCGATCATGCGGTAGACATCCGCCGTGAAAGCCGCCTTTTCTGCATCGGTGCCGGTGGCAGACGACGGATCGGGAAAGCCCCAATGCGCCGTCATGGGCTGTCCCGGCCAGATGGGACAGACCTCTCCCGCCGCCTGATCACAGACGGTGATGATGAAATCCAAGGCTGGAGCGCCTGGCTGGGCAAATTCCGACCAATCCTTTGACCTTGCATCGGACAGGTCATAGCCGAGGCGGGTTAGCAGATCGCGGACATAAGGGTTGATGCGGCCTGACGGGTGGCTGCCCGCGCTATAGGCCCTGAAACGCCCCTGCCCCATCCGGTTCAGGATCGATTCCGCCATGACGGAACGGGCGCTGTTATGGGTGCAAAGGAACAGCACGGTGTGAACGCCAGCGTCCACCATGGCGGGTCTCCGATCTGAAATGGGAATAGGGAAATCACGCGGTGGCGCCGCAGCAGGCCGATTTTGCCTTTTCCACGGGCTTGGGAGCAGCCGTAGAGGCCAGACGTGGATCAATGGCCGTAGCACCGCCGCCGTAAGTGGCGCTGCCGCCATAGGTGTGGAACACCTCCCAAGACAGGCCAGCCGGATCGGTGACCCAGGATTTCTCCGACTTGGCGTAACAGCAGGTCGTGTGCCCTTCCTCCAGCACCGGCGTGTCGGCCTGACGCAGACGGCCATAGACCTCGGCCAATTCGTCGGCGCTGTCCACTTGAATACCCAAATGTTCGACGCCGGGGGTGCTTGCGCGCAGGGAGATAGCAAAGTTCACGCGCGGATCATCCAGCATCCACTTGGCGTAATCATCCTTCAGCACGGCAGGCTGTGCCGCAAACAAGGTGGAGTAAAAGCGGACAGACTGTCCCAGATCGTCAACAGCCACATGTAGGTGAAGGCGTTTCATCGTTGGGTTCCTTCTGTTCAGCGACACAAGCCAGCATGCCCGCCCCATCACCGCAGAGTTCGGGACGCCCTTGGCAGCAATCTTCCATCAGGAAGGCCAGAAGGCGGCGGGTCCCGTCATAGTCGGTGGCGTAGAAAATCTGCCGCTGCACCCGCCAGGACCGCAGCAATCCTGCCCGGTCCAGTGTGGCCAGATGATGCGACAGGGTGGAGGCGCCGACACCGAGGCGTTCCGCGATCTCCCCCGCATTCAGCCCGCCCGGCCCCACCCGTACCAGCAGGCGGAAAATCTCCAGCCTTGTGGATTGGGCAAGCGCCGCAAGGGCATCGATGGCTTGTATCTGCTCCATATTTCGATAATTATCGAAATATTTTGGCCTCGTCTATATTATATTTCGATAATCGTCAAAATATCTCACTGCTGTCCGCCGCGCCCATTTCGGCAGCATTGACTGCCGCCCCCCGCATTTCCGCATATACGCACCGCATGCAGGGATAATCTGATCCAAGACGCCGCAAAAAGGCGCATCGCAGCGAACGGGGGTTCACGGCATGACCAGCATCACGGGTATGGACGGACAGGCCAAAGCAGCGGGTGCCGGCAGGACGCTGGCCGCCGCCAAGGCGCATGCGCGTCTGGTGGCGATTGACGCGCTGCGCGGTCTGGTCATGGTTTTCATGCTGGTGGACCATGTGCGGGAGACCTGGTTCCTGCACATGCAGGTCACGGACCCGGTCGATACGACGACGACCGACCCTGCCCTGTTCTTCACGCGGCTTCTGTCCACCTTCTGCGCCCCGACCTTCGTGGCGCTGACCGGCCTGTCGGCCTGGCTCTACGGCCAGTCGCACAGCAAGGCCGAGACGTCGATGTTCCTGCTGAAGCGCGGCCTGTTCCTGATCTTTCTGGAACTGACCTTCGTGGGCTTTGCCTGGTCGGCGCAGTTTCCGCCGCAGACCTTCTGGCTGCAGGTGATCTGGGCCATCGGCATCTCGATGATCGTGCTGGCCGGGCTGCTGCATCTGCCGCGCGCGGCACAGGTGGCGCTGGGGCTGGCCATCGTGCTGGGGCATAATCTGCTGGACCCGATCCGGCTGGCGCCCGGCGATGCGTTCTATGAGATTTGGGCCGTGCTGCATCAGCGGTCGGTGATCCAGCTGGGCGGCGGTCTGATTGCCAAGACCACCTACCCCATCCTGCCCTGGATCGGCGTCATCTTGCTCGGCTATACCACCGGCCCCTGGTTCGCCAAGGGCAGCGACGCGATGGTCCGCCGCCGCCGCCTGATCCTGACCGGCAGCATCATGCTGGTCGGGTTTGTCGTCATCCGCGCCTTGAACGTCTATGGTGACAAGCCCTGGGTGCCGGGCGTCGACACGCTGCACAGCGTCATGGCCTTCCTGTCGTTGACCAAGTATCCGCCGTCGCTGCTGTTCCTGTTGCCGACGGTCGGCACGGGTGTGCTGCTGCTGGCTCTGTTTGAAAAATATCAGGACAGCAGAATCATGCCCTATCTCGCCATGTTCGGCGGGGCACCCATGTTCTTCTACCTGCTGCATCTTTATGTGCTGAAGGCGCTCTACCTGATCGCCGTCGCCCTGTATGGGCTGAACAAGGGGCAGTTCTTCGGCGTGGACAATGTTTCCACCGTCTGGATCTGGGTCGCCATCCTGCTGGTGCCGCTCTATCTGCCCACCCGCTGGTTCGCGGGCCTGAAGCAGCGCCGCCGTGACATCTGGTGGCTGAAATACCTGTAACAGCGCCGAAATAGCGCGGGTTTCGCCCCGGCATAATCCGCGTATTTGGGCCTTACAACAATAGAACACACCGCCGCAACCGGCTGCTTCGAGCAAAATTATCTGCCGTACGGCCTAAGCTGATCGGGTGAGGGGACAAGGACCTCGGTTTTTTTAAAAAAGGCCTTGCCCCGGAGGAACGTTATAACATAACAGGCGGCACGAGATAACGGCCTTCAGGGTCAGCGCCGCAATGAGTGAACAGCGGAGCAGCTTCACAAAGGGGATCAACGATGTATGTGACTAACCGGTTCCGCCTGGCGCTTGCCGCCACCGCCGCTTGCGTGGCCCTTGCGCCTGTGGCGATCGCCCAGCCCGCCGATGGCGCCCTGGAAGAGATTATTGTCGTGGGCCAGCGTCAGGCCTATCGCGGCGACGTCGCCTTGAAAGAGACGCCGCAGGCTGTCCAGGTGCTGGATGGTGCCTTGTTGCAGGATTTGGGCATCACCAAGCTGGAAGGTGCCCTGGAACTGGCGTCCGGCATCGCCAAGCAGAATAATTTCGGCGGCCTCTGGGATAGCTTTGCGGTCCGCGGCTTTGCCGGTGACGAGAATTTCCCGTCGGGCTTCCTGGTCAATGGCTTCAATGGCGGCCGTGGTTACGGCGGCCCCCGCGATGCTTCCAACGTGGAGCGCATTGAGGTTCTGAAGGGCCCCAATTCCGCTCTGTTCGGTCGTGGGGAACCCGGCGGTACGGTGAACATCATCACCAAGAAGCCGGAATTCAAGACCAAGGGCAGTGTCGCGGCCTCTGCCGGCAGCTATGACACCTACCGTGTCGAAGGCGATATCACCGGCCCCGTCACACAGAGCATCGCCGTGCGCCTGAACGCGGCATACGAAGATGCCGGTAGCTTCCGCGACACACTGGATAGCAAGAAGCTGGTCGCCTCCCCCTCCATCCTGGCCGTCCTGACCGAGGACACGACACTGTCCTATGAGATGGAGTATGTGAACCAGAAGGTGCCGTTTGACCGCGGTATCGTGGCCGTGAACGGCGATCTGGGCGCCCTTCCCATCTCCCGCTTCCTGGGTGAACCGGGCGACGGTCCCATTGAGATCGATGTGCTGGGTCATCAGGTGCAGTTGCAGCATGATCTGAACGACAATTGGGCCGTGCTGCTGGGCGGCAGCTACAAGGAGACCTCGTTCGAGGGTATCTCCACCGAGGCCGAACTGGCCGGTGGGCGGCAGCCGCTGAATTCCACCAACCGTTTCCTGTCCCGCCAGCGTCGCCAGCGCGATTACGATACCGAGCATGCGGTGGTGCGTGCCGAACTGTCGGGTACTTTCAACACCGGTGGCCTTACCCATCACCTGATCACCGGTGCCGACTGGGACAAGTTCAATATCGATACGTTGCAGTTCCGTTATCGTCCCGGTGCCTATACGGCGGGTGGGGCCATCACAACGGGGCTGAACGCGATTGATGTGTTCAACCCGACCTATGGCAACCGCCCCACCCCAACGGCCACCGTTACCAATACCTATGAAAAGCAGGATGCCTGGGGCATCTACCTGCAGGACCAGATCGACATTACCGAACAGTTCAAAATCCGCTTCGGCGGCCGGTATGACGATTTCAAGCGTAACCTGCACGACCGCGCTCTTGCCCTTTCGGCCGCTAACCCCAAGGTCCGCTCCTATAAGGAATTCAGCCCGCAGGCAGGCCTGGTCTATAACGTGACCGAAGAAGTCTCGTTCTATGCCGGCTATGGCAAGGGCTTCCGTCCCAACAGCGGCGCCAGTGCCGCCGGGGTCCTGTTCGAGCCGGAAAAGTCCAAGTCCTATGAAGTCGGTGCCAAGTATGAGAGCGAAGACGGCAATCTGAACAGCACCGTATCGCTGTTCACGATGAAGAAGACCAATGTGCTGACGGCTGATCCGACCAACGCCAACTTCTCCATCGCTGTCGGTTCCGCCCGTTCCAAGGGTCTGGAGTTCGATATGAACGCCAAGCTGCCCGCCGACATGCGCGTCTTCGCGACCTATGCCTATACCGATGCCGAGGTGGCGGAGGATTACCGCGACCCGAACTTCAACCTGTCGGTTCTGGAAGGCTCGCCCCTGATCAATGTGCCCAAGCACACGGCCAACCTGATGCTGTTCAAGGATTTTGAGGTCGGCACGGGTACGGCCAGTGTCGGCGGCGGCATCAACCATGTGTCCAAGCGTCTGGGCGAGACGGGCGTGAATTTCTACCTGCCCAGCTACACGCTGGTGAAGCTCCAGGCCTCTTACGAGCCGATGGAGCAGGTGAAGCTGTCGGTCGATGTGAACAATCTGTTCGACAAGCGCTACTACGCTTCCTCCTACGCCCGCCTGTGGGTGGCGCCCGGCACGCCGCGCACCGTCACCGGTCGGGTATCTTACAACTTCTGATCTCGCGCTCCTTCCTTGTAAACTCCACACCCCCGCCCGATGGTTCCCCCTGGGCGGGGGTTTTTGTTTGTTCTGACAGGAGCGATCATCATGGCTTTCCTGTTCAAATCATCGGCGGAACGTAGTCGTGTCTGGGGTGAGGCCTTCGCCCGGCTGCTGCCCGACATGCCATTCCGTACCTGGCCCGATGTCGGTGACGCCGGCGATATCCGCTACCTGGCGGCCTGGACGGTGACGCGCGACCTGCTAGAGGGGCTGCCCAACCTGGAGGTCCTGTTCTCCGTGGGTGCGGGCGTGGACCAGTTGGACCTGTCGCAGGTGCCTGATCATGTGCAGGTGGTGCGGATGATGGAACCGGGCCTGACCGGCGGCATGGTGCAGTACGTCACCTTCGCCACTTTGGCCCTGCATCGGGAGATGCTGGACTACCGGAGCGCGCAGGCCGACCATCGCTGGGCCCCACGCCATCTCCTGCCGGCGGCACAGCGGCGTGTCGGGGTGATGGGCCTGGGCAATCTGGGCATGGCGGTGCTGAACGCCCTGCGGCCCTTCGGCTTCCCCCTGCGGGGGTGGAGCCGGTCGGGCGGCGCGGTGGATGGCGTGGAGATCTTCGCAGGCACCGATACCCTGCCCGCCTTTCTGTCGGGCTGCGACATCCTGATCTGCCTGCTGCCGCTGACCGAACAGACGCGCGGCATTTTGTGCCGCAAAAGCTTCGATCTTCTGCCGCGCGGTGCCGGTATCATCAATGTCGGGCGCGGCGGGCATCTGGTGGAGCATGATCTGTTGAGCGCTTTGGACAGCGGGCAATTGTCGGGGGCGGTCATTGATGTGCTGAATACCGAACCGGCGGCGGCGGACCATCCATTCTGGTCGCATCCCCGTATCCTGTTGACCCCGCATGTAGCCAGCCAGACCCGCGATGATTCGTCCGTAGAGGTTCTGATCGCCAATATCCGTCGCCATCAGGCGGGTGAGGCCATGCAGGGGCAGGTGGACCGGTCGCGCGGATATTGAGCCCTGCCAGACGCGGCAGAACATGCCGCACAGGTGGCCGGCAAATCCGCATTCCCTGCTGTCCCCTTCCCGCTTTCAGACAGAAGTTCCGGTTTCACCATGGCCTAATATCTCTTGTGCAGGGGGCTGAACGGCCCCTCCCGATCTTCACCGCAGCAATGGAAAGACGACGCCATGGCCCCCTTCCGGCCCAAATACATCTCCTTCGACTGCTATGGCACGCTGACCCGTTTCCGCATGTCGGAGATGGCGCGCGAGATGTTCCCGGACCGCATTGCGCCGGAACATATGGAAAAGTTCTGCAAGGACTTCTCCGCCTACCGCCTGGATGAGGTGCTGGGCGCCTGGAAGCCCTATGATCAGGTGATCCACAATGCCGTGGAGCGCACCTGTAAGAAGTGGAAGGTCGAGTTCCGGCCCGAGGAAGCGCGCCGTATCTATGACGCCGTCCCGACCTGGGGCCCGCATCCCGACGTGGCCGAAGGCCTGTCCAAGGTCGCCAAGGAAATCCCGCTGGTCATCCTGTCCAACGCCATGAACGAGCAGATCCACCACAATGTGGCCCTGCTGGGCGCGCCGTTCCACCGTGTCTATACGGCACAGCAGGCCCAGGCCTACAAGCCGCGCTTCCAGGCGTTTGAATATATGTTCGACCAGTTGGGTTGCGGCCCGGAGGACATGATGCATGTCTCCTCCAGCTTCCGTTATGACCAGAACAGTGCCACCGACCTGGGCTTCGGCGCCCGCGTCTTCGTGGCGCGTGGTCATGAGCCGACCAACCCCAACTACCGCGATTACGAAATCCCGCATATCGGCATCCTGCCGGCGCTGCTGGGGTTGTGAGTATTGTGTAATCCTCACCCTTCCCGTCATCCCGGCGAAAGCCGGGACCCAGGGGCCAAGCGCACTACCGCACCCTTCATCGTTGGACGATGCAGCGGATGGGATTGATCCTGTGGCCCCTGGGTCCCGGCTTTCGCCGGGATGACGAGATTAGGCATCCTTGTCCGTCAGGGCTCGCCTCTGGCTCGACCTGACCTACGATAGGTACCCAAATGACCGCTCCGCAGACCCTCTCCTACTGGCTGGATACGGCCCCCCGCTTTACCGGCGGGGCGGCGGGGCCTGTTGAGGGGCGGGTGGATGTGGCGGTCATCGGGGGTGGGTTTACCGGCCTGTCGGCAGCCCTGGCGCTGGCCAAGCGAGGCGCCAGCACCATGGTGCTGGAGGCGGGCCGGGTGGCGGGCGAGGCGTCGGGTCGCAATGGCGGGCAGTGCAACAGCGGCACCGCCCATGACTTCGCTTCCCTGGCCGGACGGTTCGGGGTGGAGACAGCGCGCAAATACAATCAGGCGCATGTCGATGCTGTGGACGATGTCGAACGGATCGCGCGGGAGGAAGGGATCGATTGCTCCTTCCGCCGCTGCGGTCGGTTGAAGCTAGCGGCTAAGCCCGAACATTACGACAAGCTGGCCCGCGCGGCGGAAACGCTGGCGACTGTCGATCCCAATGTCCATCTGCTATCGCGAGCCGATCTGGTCACGGAAATCAAATCTGACGATTTCCATGGCGGCCTGCTGCAGACCACCAGCGCACAGCTGCATGTGGGCAGGTTCGGCGTGGGGCTGGCCGAGGCAGCAGCACGCAAGGGTGCCCTGATCCATGAGGGGGCGCCGGTCACCGGCTTGGCCAGCGCTGCCGGTGGTGGCTGGGAACTTCGGACACCGAAGGGCATTGTGCAGGCCAAACAGGTGCTGGTCGCTACCGGCGGGGCCAGCCCGGTGGGCCCGTTCGGCTGGTTCCGCCGGCGCATCGTGTCGGTCGGGTCGTTTGTGATCGCGACCGAGCCGTTGCCAGAGGCGGTGACGCACAGCCTGTTTCCGGGCCGCCGCAACTATGTCACCAGCAAGAATATCGGGAATTACTTCCGCCTCTCGCCCGACAACCGCCTGATCTTCGGCGGGCGGGCGCGGTTCGCCGTGTCGGACCCGCTGTCGGATGCCAAGAGCGGGCGTATTCTGGACAGCACGCTGCGCACCCTGTTCCCGGCGCTGAAGGACGTGAAGGTGGATTATTGCTGGGGCGGCATGGTGGATCTGACCGCCGACCGCCTGCCCCGCGCCGGTGAACATGACGGCATCTTCTATGCGATGGGCTATAGCGGCCATGGCACCCAGATGGCGGTGCATATGGGCGAACGTATGGCCCGCGTGATGGGGGGCGAGCCTAGCGCCAATCCCTGGGCCGACCTGTCCTGGCCGCCGGTTCCGGGCCATCTGGGCAAGCCCTGGTTCCTGCCGCTGGTCGGCCTTTACTATCGTATCCAGGACATCCTGCATTGAGGGGCCCCATGCGCCTTTCCCGACGACAGTTACTGGGCACCGGCCTTGCCGCCGGCATGATGCCGCTGCTGCCCCGGATGGCCAGCGCGCAAGCCCGACGTGGCGGTCATGTCACCGCCGCCTGCATGTCCAGTTCCACCGCCGACACGCTGGACCCCGCCAAGGGCGCGCTGTCCACCGACTACTGCCGTCATGCCATGTTCTATAACGGCCTGACAGATTATGACGACAATGCCCAACCACGCCTGAGCCTGGCTGAAAGCCTGGACAGCGGCGACCAGATGACCTGGCGCGTGACCTTGCGCGACGATGTGAAATTCCATGACGGCAGCAAACTGACCGCCGATGACGTGGTCTTCTCCCTGCTGCGCCTGCAGGACCCGGCATCGGGATCGAAGGTGAAGCCCATCGCCTCGCAGATGGCCAGCGTCCGGGTATTGTCGCCCCGCGATGTGGAGATCGTGCTGACCAGCCCGAATGTCGACCTGCCGTCGATCCTGGCGCAGTCGCATTTCTATATCATCAAGGCCGGCACCACGGATTTCAGCAAAGCCAACGGCACCGGGCCGTTCCGGTGCCAGACGTTTCAGCCGGGCGTGCGTACCCTGGGTGTCCGTAACGAGGATTATTTCCGCGACGGCCGCCCCTATCTGGACAGTCTGGAACTGATCGGCATCCCGGACGAGGTGGCGCGGGTCAATGCGCTGCTCTCGGGCGATGTGCAGATGATCCTGGCCATCAATCCCCGCTCCACCCGCCGCATCCGGGAAAGCGGCACGCATGACCTGTTGGTGACGCCGTCAGGCCTGTACACCAACCTGATCATGCGCCGCGATGCGGCACCGACCAGCAGCCCGGACTTCGTGCTGGGCATGAAATATCTGTTCGACCGGGAACTGATCAAACGCGCCCTGTTCCGTGACTATGCTACCATCGGCAATGACCATCCGATCCCGCCTTTCGACCCGCTCTACCGGGCCGATATACCGCAGCGGACATTGGACCTGGACCGCGCGCGCTACCATTTCGCCCGCGCCGACCTGCCCTCCACCCCGCTGCCGCTCTACTGCTCGCCGGCTGCGGAAGGGTCGGTCGACATGGCGTCGGTGCTGCAGGAATATGGATCGAAGGTCGGGCTGAAGCTGGCGGTGAACCGCATGCCGGCGGATGGCTACTGGTCCACCCATTGGATGAAGCATCCGCTGGGCTTCGGCAATACCAACCCGCGCCCCACCGCCGATCTGATGTTCAGCCTGTTCTACAAATCCACCGCCGCCTGGAATGAAAGCGGCTGGAAGAATGAACGGTTCGACCGGCTGCTGCTGGAAGCCCGCGCCCAGGGGGATTTCGCCCTGCGCAAGGAGATTTATGGTGATATGCAGGAGATCGTGGCGGCCGAATGCGGTACGGCGATCCCCGTCTTCATCACCCTGATCGACGGGTTCGACAAGCGGGTGAAGGGCCTGCGCCCCATCCCGCTGGGCGGCTTCATGGGCTATAAATTCCCTGAACATGTCTGGTGGGAGGGCTGATCATCATGGCCGGACCCGCGACCCGTGGCCTGTTGGCCACCGCCCTGCCCCTGATCGGCAAGCGTATTGCGTCGGGTATGCTGACGCTGCTGCTGGTCTCACTTGTCGTGTTCTTCATTGCCCAGCTTCTGCCCGGTGACGCCGCCCAGGAAATGCTGGGACAGGCGGCCACCGCCGATGCGGTCGCGGCCCTGCGTGAAAAGTTCGGCCTGGATCGGCCCGCCCCTGAACGTTATGTGCGCTGGCTGGTCGGCATGGTGACGGGGGACCCCGGCTATTCGCTGGTCGCGAACATGGCGGTTTCCGATGTCATCGCGGCCCGCCTGCCCAACTCATTGCTGCTGGCGGCCCTGTCGGCCATGGTGTCGGTGCCGGTGGCGCTGACCATCGGCATCCTGTCGGCCATGCACCGCGATGCCCGCCTGGACCGGGGCCTGAATGTGGCGACCCTGTCCATGGTGGCGCTGCCCGAATTCCTGGTCGCCACGCTGGCGGTACTGGTCTTTTCGGTGCAGCTGCGCTGGTTGCCCTCCATCGCCCTGATCCCGCCTGATGCCAGTCCCTGGCTGGTGCTGAGGTCGCTGGCCATGCCGATCCTGACCCTGTCGGTGATCGTAATCGCCCAGATGGCCCGCATGACCCGTGCCGCGATCATTCAGCAGTTGAGCCAGCCTTATGTGGAGATGGCGCTGCTGAAGGGGATCAAGCCGGCGCGGGTGGTGCTGACCCATGTGCTGCCCAATGCCATCGGCCCCATCGTCAATGCCATGGCGCTGTCGCTGTCCTACCTTCTGGGCGGGGCGATCATCGTGGAGACGATCTTCAATTATCCGGGCCTGGCCAGCCTGATGGTCAATGCCGTAACCAGCCGTGACATGCCGCTGCTGCAGGCCTGCGCCATGATCTTCTGCACCGCCTATCTGCTGCTGGTGCTGATTGCCGATACCGTCGCCATCCTGGCCAACCCGAGGCTGCGCAACCGATGACGAACGCGATCCGATCCTGGGTGAAAGCCCTTTCCGGCAGTGGCCGCATCGGTCTGGTGCTGGTGGTGTTCTGGCTGATGATCGCCATCGTTGGCCCGTTCCTGGCGCCGTATGATCCCGGCGCCTTCGTAGCCCATGACGTATTCGCCGGCTTCACCGGCGCTCACCTGCTTGGCAGCGATTATCTGGGCCGCGATGTGTTGAGCCGGCTGTTGTCGGGTGCCCGCTACTCTGTCGGGCTGGCACTGGCCGCAGCATTGCTGGCCAGCACGGCGGGCATCACCCTGGCCCTGCTGACCTCGGTCAGCCCGCGCTGGCTGGATGAGGGGATCAGCCGGTTCATGGATACGCTGATTTCCATCCCGTCGAAGATTTTCTCCCTGGTGCTGGTGGCAGTGGTCGGCTCCTCCCTGCCGCTGCTGCTGCTGGTGGCATCCATCACCTATATGCCGGGTTCCTTCCGGATCGCCCGGTCGCTGGCCGTCAATCTGGCGCAGATGGATTATGTGCAGGTGGCCCGGTGCCGGGGCGAAGGGGCGGTCTACATCGCCATCCGGGAAATCCTGCCCAACATGATCCACCCGATGCTGGCTGATTTCGGTCTGCGCTTCGTGTTCATCGTGCTGCTGCTGTCGGGCCTGTCCTTCCTGGGCTTAGGCGTGCAGCCGCCGGATGCCGATCTGGGGTCGCTGGTGCGCGAGAATATTTCCGGTCTGGGAGAGGCCGCACCCGCCATCCTGATGCCGGCCATCGCGATTGCCACCCTGACGGTCGGCGTCAACCTGCTGATCGACGCGCTGCCCGGCCGGGGCCGCCGCATGGCCGGGAAGGAATGAACATGAACAGCCATGTCGAAGTGCGCGGCCTGTGCGTCGCCGCCGGTGCCACCAGCATCGTGGCGGATGTGGGCTTTGCCATCCCGCGTGGCGGGGTGCTGGCCCTGATCGGGGAAAGCGGGTCGGGCAAAACCACCATCGCCATGGCCCTGATGGGCTATGCCCGCCTGGGCTGCCGTATCGCGGGCGGATCGGTGCGGGTCGGTGATACCGATGTCCTGTCACTGGATGAGGATGGGCTGGCGGCGCTGCGCGGGGACCGGGTGTCCTATATCGCACAGTCGGCGGCGGCATCGTTCAACCCGTCGCGGCGCATCATGGATCAGGTGGTGGAACCCGCCCTGATCCATGGACGGATGGATCGCAAGGCGGCGGAGACGAAGGCGGTAGCCCTGTTCCGGTCACTGGCCCTGCCAAACCCAGACAGCATTGGCGAGCGCTATCCGCACCAGCTTTCGGGCGGGCAGTTGCAGCGCCTGATGGCGGCTATGGCCCTGATCACGGGGCCGGAACTGGTCATCCTGGACGAACCGACCACGGCCCTGGACGTCACCACCCAGATCGAGGTGCTGCGCGCCTTCAAGCAGGCGGTGCGGGAGCATGGGGCGACCGCCGTCTATGTCTCCCACGATCTGGCGGTGGTGGCACAGATGGCCGATGCCATCGTGGTGCTGAACAAGGGCCGCATCCGGGAGAATGGCCGCGCGGTGCAGGTGCTGCAACAGCCTGAGGATGAGTATACGCGCACCCTGATGGCGGCGGCACGCCCGGATACGCGCGGCACTCCCGCCCCCTTCCGTCATCCCGGCGAAAGCCGGGACCCGGGGGGTACAGGGACTGCGGTTTCCGCTACAGCCGGCGATGCGGCGGTAATGTCAGGCATGGGACCCCTGGGTCCCGGCTTTCGCCGGGATGACGAGAGGGTGCGGGATGACACACGACCGCTGCTGGAAATCAAGGGCATGAGCGCCAGCTATGGCTCCACGCCGATCCTGCGCGATATCAACCTGACCATCGCGCGCGGCGCCACGCTGGGCGTGATCGGGGAAAGCGGGTCAGGTAAATCGACCCTGGCGCGGGTGATCGCCGGCATGTTGCCGCCATCCACCGGTGCGATCAGTTTCGACGGCGCCCGCCTGCCCCCCTCCCTGTCAATGCGCGACAAGGAACAGTTCCGGCGCATACAGCTGGTGTTCCAGAATGCCGACACGGCCCTGAACCCCGCCCATTCGGTGGGGGAGATTATTGGCCGGCCACTTGCCTTCTATCACGGGCTGAAGGGGCCGGCGGCGGCCAAGCGCGTGGCGGAACTGCTGGATCTGATCAAGCTGCCCGCAACGCTGGCGGACCGGCCCTGCGGCGGCCTGTCGGGCGGACAGAAGCAGCGTATCAACCTGGCTCGCGCGCTGGCCGCCAAACCCGACCTGATCATGTGCGACGAGGTGACATCGGCGCTGGATACCGTCGTCGGGGCGGCCATTTTGGACCTGCTGGCCGAACTGAAGCGGGAACTGGGGCTAGCGTACCTGTTCATCAGCCATGATATCGGCACGGTCCGCGCCATCGCCGACGATATCATGGTGCTTTATGCCGGCACACAGGTAGAGACGGGCCGGCGGCAGGGATATGACGGGGTGGCGCGCCACCCCTATACCGACCTGCTGATCGGGTCGGTGCCGGAACTGCGGCCCGGCTGGCTGGAGGAACAGGGCACACGCCCTGCACCACCCGCCATCGGCCAGCCCAAGGACGGGGCCGATCTGTGCCGGTTCCTGCCGCGCTGTTCCTGGCGCGTCTGTGGGACCTGCGAGGAATTCACCCCGCCCCGGCATGTGACGCCGGGCGGCAATATCATTCTTTGCCATCGGCCAGAGGGCGCATCGGAGGGGGCATCGTGAGCCAAGGGCGGTTCGTACGGCTGGCCGAAAGGGACCGGCCCGCCATCCATATCACCATCGACGGCACCCGCGTGCGGGCCATGGAAGGCGATACGCTGATGGTCGCCATGCTGGCGGCGGGCGGGACACTGCGCCAATCGGAATTTACCGAGGGTAACCGGGCGGGCTTCTGCCTGATGGGGGCGTGCCAGGATTGCTGGGTCTGGACCGAAAGCGGTCACCGGCTGCGCGCCTGTTCCACCGTTGCCGAGGATGGCATGTCCGTCACCACCAGCCAGCCGGGGGCATCATGGCCGAACCACGGGTGATCCCCCCCAGGGTCGTTATCGTCGGTGCCGGTCCCGCTGGGGTGCGGGCCGCCGAAACCGTCGCCGCCGCCGGCCTGACCCCCATCGTCATTGATGAGGGGCGGCGTGCGGGCGGCCAGATCTATCGCCGGCAGCCGGACAATTTCCACCGGCCCTATGGCGACCTGTATGGAACCGAAGCAGACCGTGCCAAGGCGGTGCATGACGGGTTCGACGCCCTGGGCGACCGCATCGATTACCAGGCCGAAACCCTGGTCTGGAACATTGCCGACGGCCATGTCTGGACCGCTAACGGCAAGGCGCAAGAGGCTCTACCCTATGACGCCCTGATCCTATGCACGGGTGCCACGGACCGGTTGATGCCCATGGCCGGATGGGACCTGCCCGGCACCTACAGCCTGGGCGGGTCGCAGGTGGCGTTGAAGGCGCAGGCCGTGTCCATCGGGTCGCAGGTCGTGTTCCTGGGCACCGGGCCGCTGCTGTATCTGGTGGCGTCGCAATATATTAAGGCCGGCGCAAAGGTGGCAGCGGTGCTGGACACGTCCGGCTTTGCCGCGCGCATCACCGCCCTGCCCGACCTTCTGGCCCTGCCATCGGTCCTGTGGAACGGCATCGCCCTGACCCGCGCCATCAAGGCGGCGGGCGTGCCGCTGCTGACCGGTGCCACGCCGGTGGCCATCCAGGGCGATGCCAAAACGGGCGTCACCGGGGTGACGGTGCGCCTGGGCAATGGCGAGGAACGGCATTTCGCGGCGGATGCGGTGGCCATGGGTTATCACCTGCGGCCCGAAACGCAGCTGGCCGATCTGGCCCGCTGTAACTTCACCTTTGACGAACTGACGCGACAGTACCTGCCCGTGCGCGACGAGGATGGTCGGGCCGAGGCGCCGACACCCCTTTATCTGGCTGGTGATGGGGCCAAGGTGCTGGGTGCGCGGTCGGCGGAGGCGTCGGGCCGGCTTGCCGCCCTGGCGGCGCTGTCAGATTTGGGACTGCCGGTTGATAAGGGGGCCATGATCATGCTGCGGCGGGAGGTCGGGCGTTATGGCCGCTTCGCGCGCGGTCTGGCCAAGGCTTTCCCCTGGCCGCACGCCCAAGCGGCGGCGCTTGCCGATGATACGATCCTGTGTCGCTGCGAATGCGTGACGGTGGGCGATGTGCGCCGGACCATGGAGGTCACCGGTGCGGCGGAAACCAACCGCACCAAGGCGTTCAGCCGGGTCGGCATGGGCCGCTGCCAGGGCCGCTATTGCGGGCATGCGGCAGCCGAAGTGATCGCCGCGCATGGCGATTTCCCGGTGGCCGATGCCGGGCGCCTGCGCGGGCAGGCCCCAGTGAAACCCCTGCCCATCGCCATCGGGGAGGCGGAATGATGACCAACCCTGTGACGCATAGCGATGTCCTGATCATCGGTGGCGGCCTGATGGGCTCCTCGGCCGCCTTTTTCCTGCGCCATACCCATGGCAAATCCGTCACCCTGATCGAAAGCGATCTGGTGGGTCGGCAGGCCAGCGGCACCAATTTCGGCAATGTCCGCCGCCAGGGGCGGCCCATCTATCAGTTGCACTTGGCCAACCGATCCCTGGAAATCTGGCGCAAGGCCAACGAACTGCTGGGATCGGATGTTGAATATCTGCAATCCGGGCATATCCGCGTCTGCTACCGCGAGCGACCGGAAAACATCGCCAAGATGGAGGAGTACGCGGCGGACGCGCGGCAGAACGGGCTGGACCTGGAAATCCTGACCGGCAATACGCTGCGCGACCGGTTTCCGTTCTTCGGCACCGATGTGGTGGCCGGATCCTATTCCGCCCTGGATGGTCATGCCAACCCGCGTCTGGCGGCCCCCGCCTTTGCACGCGCGGCCCAGAAGCTGGGCGCGCAGATATTTGAGAATACTCGCATCCTCCATGTCACCAAGACGGGTACTGATTTCATCGCCACGGCCAAGGATGGGCGGGTGTTCAAGGCACCCATCCTTCTGATCACGGCGGGTGCCTGGGCCGGGGAGCTGTCGGCGCAGTTCGGGGAACCGGTAAAGCTAACGGCGCGCAGCCCCACCATGTCGGTCACCGAACCCGTGCCCTATGCCATCGCGCCCGCCGTGGGCGTGATGACGCCGCTGGAGGTGGAGACCGTCTATTTCCGGCAGGTGGCGCGCGGCAATATCGTGCTGGGCGGGTCCACGCGTGGGCCGGCGGTGGCAGAGACCTATCGGTCTTTTGTGAAGCCGCAGAACATCCTGACGCAGTTGCAGCAATTGCGCCGCCTGGCCCCGGCCCTGGCCCGGCTGAACATCATCCGGGTATGGACCGGTATCGAAGGCTATATGGATGACAGTTTGCCGGTGATGGGGCCGAGCGGCACCACCAGCGGCCTGTTCTACGCCTTCGGCTTCTCCGGTTCCGGCTTCCAGATCGGGCCGGGCGTGGGCCAGACCATGGCCGAACTGATTGCGACCGGTGCCACGGGCATCGACCTGTCGCATTACAGGGTGAAGCGGTTTGGGAAGATGGGATGAAAACCATGCTTCGGCCCCTATATCCGGTTATAGTGTCTGGATATAGTCCGGTCGGAGGATGTGATGCCCAACCCCGCGCAGAAAAAGGCAACCGTCAATTACCGCGCCCGCATGGTGGAGCGCGGAATTGTTCGGTTCGAGGTTGCGGTACCCGATGGTGACCGCGACCTGATCCGTGCCCTGGCCAAGCGTCTTTCCGGACAGGGACAAGAGGCGGAGGAGGTACGGGCGGCCATCGCCAAGATGGTGGGCAGTGAACCGCCACAGTCGGGCGGTATCCTGGCCGCTCTCCGCCGTTCGCCACTCATCGGTGCCGATATCGACTTTTCTCGTCCGCGTGAGGAAGGCAGGACGGTGGACCTGTGACGCGCTACCTGCTCGACACCAACATCATCAGTAATCTTGTGAAGCCGCAACCATCAGAAGGCTTGATGGCATGGATGGCTGCTCGCCAGGACAGCGAGTTGAATATCGCCGCGCTGACACTGGCCGAACTTCACCGCGGCATCCTGGAGAAGCCAGCCGGTCGCAAGCGCAACGCCCTGTCCGATTGGTTTTCCGGACCAGAGGGACCACCCTCCTTGTTTGCAGGCCGCATTCTTGCGTTCGACGACCGGGCTGCCCTTGTCTGGGGTCGGTTGATGGCGGAAGGCAAGGCGATGGGGCGACCGCGCAGTGCGCTGGACATGATCATTGCCGCAGTCGCCCTTGCGAATGACTGCGAGATCGTGACCGACAATGAACGAGATTTTCATGGTCTGCCGGTCCTGAACCCGCTGCGGGGATAGAGGCGCCCTTAAAACTCCACCAATGCCGTCTTCACCTTCAAATTCGCCATATAGGCCTCGCGCCCAAGGTCCTTGCCGATACCGGATCGCTTGAACCCGCCCGTGGGCAGCATGAAATCGTTGGAGCGGCCATAGCGGTTGACCCAGACGGTCCCGGCCTCCAGCCCGCGCACGGTACGCAAGGCGCGGCCCACGTCGCCCGTATGCACGCCGGCGGCCAGCCCGAACTGGGTATCATTGGCCAGGGCCAGGGCCTCCTCCTCCTCCCGGAAGGTCTGGACCGTCAGGACGGGGCCGAAAATCTCTTCCCGCACCGCCTCGGCATTTGCGTCCAGACCGGCCAGGATGGTCGGCTGAAAGAACGATCCGTCCTGCGGCCCTGCCGCCCGACCGCCGCCCGTCACCAGGGTTGCACCCGCCGCCACTGTGCGCCCGACGATACCGTGGATGCGGTCCAGCTGCGGATGGCTGATGATCGGGGACAGGGTGGATGCCGGGTCCCAGGTCGGGGCCGGGTTCAAGGCGCGGAAACGCGCGGTGATCAGGTCCACCACCCGTTCGGCCACATTCTCCTGCACGATCAGACGCGATCCCGCCACACAGACCTGACCGGCATTCAGCGTGATGGCACGCGCCACGATCCCTGCCGTCTTCTCCATATCCGGACAGTCAGCAAACACCAGTTGCGGGCTTTTGCCCCCCAGTTCCAGGGTGACCGGCTTCGGCCCCGTCTCCGCGCACGCCGTCATGATGGCAGCACCGGTACGGGTGGAGCCAGTGAAGGTCACCTTGGCGACCAGCGGGTGCCGGCAAAGCGTGTCACCGACCGACCGACCATCCCCCTGCACGATATTGAAGATGCCGGGCGGCAGGCCCGCCTCAATCGCCAGTTCCGCCACCCGCACGATTGAGAAGGGCGTCATCTCCGACGGTTTCAACACCACGGAATTCCCCGCCGCCACCGCCGGCGCCACCTTCCACATGGCCATGACGATGGGCAGGTTCCAGGGGGCAACCGCCGCCACCACGCCATAGGGTTCGGTGATGGTCAGGCCCAGCTTGTCCGGCGTGGTCGCCGCGACCTCTCCTCCCACTTTGTCCGCAAACTCCGCATAGAAACGAATGCATTCGGCCGAATACGGAATGTCCCAGGCCGTCGCCTCCGTAATGGTGCGGGTGGACCCCACCGCCTCCAGCGCCGCCAGTTCCGCCACATGTGAATCCAGAAGGTCGGCCCAGCGGCGCAGAACCCGCATGCGCTGACGCGGATCGGCCTTGGCCCAGCCGCTGTTCCGATAGGCGTCATAGGCGCCCTGGACGGCAGCATCCACCTGTGTCTGACCGGCGCTGTCCAAATGGGCATAGACCTGTCCATCCGACGGGCGGCGCACGGGGATTTCGGCCCCGACGCCGGCCACGCGGGCGCCATTGATGAAGTTGGATGCGGCGGGCAGGGTCAGGCTGTTGGGGTCAAAGGCGCTCACGAACGGCAACTCCGGCTGGCATTCCATATGCGCCATGGATAATCCCGATGGCACGGCATTTGGTCGGGATCACCCGGAAGAGCCACGCCACAATCTTCCGAAATCACCCGCATCCCGGCAGCGAATGCCATGCACCCACGCTTAATATGCCCGCATGACAGCTGGGTTTGCGACCACGGCAGTTCATGCCGCCGCAAACCGGTATCCGAGGGGATGATGTGATGGAAAAACCGACCCGGCCCGCCGTGAATTTGCGGGCGATGACCGAGGCGGACCTCGAACAGGCCCATGCCCTGTCGCGCGAACTGAACTGGCCGCACCGTATGGAAGATTGGCAGTTCTTTCTGGAATTCGGGCAGGGGCTGGTTGCAGAACGGGACGGGGCTGTGATCGGCACCGCCATGTGCTGGCTGTTCGGGGAACAGGCGGGCACGCTGGGCATGGTCATCGTTTCACCGGCGGCACAGGGGCTGGGCATTGGTCGTCGGCTGATGGCCGGCGTCATGGACATCCTGGGCGACCGCACCATCATGCTGCACGCCACGCCGGAGGGGATGCCGCTTTATGAAAGCCTGGGGTTCAGGCCTGTCGGCGATGTTCTGCAACACCAGGGTACGGCTTTCTCCGTCCCCTTGCCCGACCTTCTGCCCGATGAACGGGTCCGTCCCATGGGGCAGCGGGACATGGAGATCATTCCCGAACTGGACGCCCGCGCCACGGGCATGGACCGCCGCCGCTTGATCGACACCATGGATAAAAACGCGCTGGGCGTCATGCTGACGCGCGAGCATGAAGTGGCGGGCTTCGCATTGTTCCGTAAATTCGGGCGTGGCTATGTCGTCGGCCCGACGGTGGCCCCCGACCTGGGCGGTGCCAAGGCCCTGATCTCCCACTGGCTGGGCACCAATGCCGGCATGTTCTGTCGCGTGGACGTGACGGAGGCAAGCGGCCTGTCCCCCTGGCTGGATGAGTTGGGCCTGCAATGTGTCGGCCGCGTCACCCGCATGATCCGGGGCACGCCGCCGGTTCGCGATCCGGATTTCCACACCTTCTCCCTTGTCACCCAGGCGCTGGGGTAATCATGACGCTGACCCTTTCCGATCCCGGTCTTTTCCGTCAGTCCGCCTTCATCGGCGGTGAATGGCGTCAGGCCGGCAACCTGTCCATGCTGGCCGTGGACAATCCCGCCGATGGCTCCATCATCGGCAGCGTGCCCGACTGCGATGATTCGGATACCGAACAAGCCATTACCGCGGCCAATGCCGCCTGGCCGGCCTGGCGGGCGTTGACGGCGGGTGCCCGCGCCGACCTGTTGGAACGCTGGCACGCCCTGATCCTGGCCCATATCGATGATCTGGCCCGGATTATGACGGCGGAACAGGGCAAGCCCCTGGCCGAGGCCACCGGTGAAATCCGCTATGCCGCCACCTTCGTGAAATGGTTCGCGGGTGAGGGGCGGCGCATCTATGGCGGCATGATCCCCGCGCCTGATGCCGACCGCCGCATCCTGACCTGGAAGGAACCGGTCGGCGTCTCGGCGATCATTACGCCCTGGAACTTCCCCGCCGCCATGATCACGCGCAAATGCGCTCCGGCCCTGGCCGCTGGCTGCCCAGTGGTGATCAAGCCGTCGGACCTGACGCCCTTCACCGCCCTGGCGCTCGCCGTGCTGGCCGAAAGGGCCGGTATTCCGGCGGGCGTGTTCAATGTCGTCACGGGTCGGCCCACCGGGATTGGCGCCGCCCTGACCGGTTCCCCGCTTGTGCGCAAGCTGTCCTTCACCGGCTCTACCCGCATCGGCGCGCTGCTGATGGGGCAATGCGCGGACAGTGTGAAGCGTCTGTC
Source organism: Niveispirillum sp. FG156 (assembly GCF_057809555.1). Lineage (NCBI taxonomy): Bacteria > Pseudomonadati > Pseudomonadota > Alphaproteobacteria > Rhodospirillales > Azospirillaceae > Niveispirillum > Niveispirillum sp. FG156. Next base: position 73,053 of record NZ_JBMDKE010000022.1, read on the forward strand.
ACTGGAACTGGGCGGCAATGCCCCCCTGATCGTGTTCGACGATGCCGACCTGGACATTGCCGTCGCCGCCACCATGGCCAGCAAGTTCCGCAATGCCGGCCAGACCTGTGTCTGTGCCAACCGCATCCTGGTGCAGGGCGGCGTTTATGAAAGGTTCGCGGACAAGCTGGCCGCCGCCGTCGCGGCCCTGCGCGTCGGCCCCGGCTTCACGCCCGGCACGACCATCGGCCCCCTGATCAACGATGCCGCCGTGGCCAAGGTCAACGCCCATGTCGATGACGCGCTGTCCAAGGGCGCCAAAATCTTTGCCCAGGCGGATGGCCCCGGCACGGGCCGCTTCGCTACCCCCACCATCCTGACCGGGGCCAGCACCGACATGCGGCTGGCATCGGAGGAAACCTTCGGCCCCGTCGCCCCGCTGTTCCGGTTCAAGGACGAGCGGGAGGCGCTGGACATCGCCAATGCCACGCCGTTCGGCCTGGCGGCCTATTTCTACACCGAGAACCTGCACCGTGCCTTCCGCGTGGCCGAGGGCCTGGAGGCCGGGATGGTGGCGCTGAATACCGGCTCCATCGCCATGGAAATGGCCCCCTTCGGCGGGATCAAGCAATCCGGCCTGGGGCGCGAGGGCGGGCCGACCGGCATCGAGGAATATCTGGAAACCAAGGCCTTCCATATTGGCGGCCTGAAACTGCATGAGGCGCTCTAACCATGGCCCGCACCTATAAGATCGCCGTGATCCCGGGCGACGGTATCGGCAATGAAGTGATGCCCGAGGGCATCCGCGTCCTGGAAAAGGCCGCCAGCCTGTTCGGCTTCACTATCGAACAGCAATGGCACGATTTCGCGCATTGCGATTACTACCTGAAGCATGGCCGCATGATGCCGGAGGACTGGAAGGCGCAGATCGGCAAGCCTGACGCCATCTTCTTCGGCGCCGTCGGCTGGCCCGCCAAGGTGCCGGACCATATCTCGCTCTGGCAGTCGCTTCTGCAGTTCCGCCGTGAATATGACCAGTATGTCAATCTGCGCCCCGTGCGCCTGATGCCGGGCGTTCCCTGCCCGCTGGCGGGCCGCAAGCCGGGCGATATTGATTTCTGGATCGTGCGGGAGAATACGGAGGGTGAATATTCCTCCGTCGGCGGCACCATGTTCCCCGGCACCGACCGTGAGGTGGTGATCCAGGAAACGGTGATGACGCGGGTTGGTGTTGACCGTGTCCTGCGCTACGCCTTCGAACTGGCCAACAGCCGGCCCAACCGCCACCTGACGTCAGCCACCAAATCCAACGGCATCGCCGTGACCATGCCCTACTGGGATGCCCGGGTAGAGGCGATGGCCGCCAATTATCCCGACGTGCGCTGGGACAAGTACCATATCGACATCCTGACGGCGCAGTTCGTGCTGAACCCCGACCGGTTCGATGTGGTGGTGGGGTCCAACCTGTTCGGCGACATCCTGTCCGATCTGGGCCCCGCCTGCACCGGCACCATCGGTATTGCGCCGTCGGGCAATATCAATCCCGACCGCACCGGCCCGTCCCTGTTCGAACCGGTGCATGGTTCGGCCCCCGACATTGCCGGCCAGGGTATCGCCAACCCGGTGGGTCAAATCTGGTCAGCGGCCATGATGCTGGAACATCTGGGTGAGACGCAGGCCGCCACCGCCATCGTGGCCGCCATCGAACGGGTCCTGGCCGAACCGTCCCTGCGCACCCGCGACCTGAAAGGCACCGCCGATACCGGTACCTGCGGCAAGGCGGTGGAAGAGGCCCTGGGGTGATGTAAAGACCACCCCTTCGACGGCGTTGTTGCGGTTCTACCGGAGCAACGCCGTCGCGGCCCGTCGTGACACCAGACGAAGCGCCAGCATCGACAGGACAACGCCCAGGCCCAGCCAGTAGAGCGGTCCCTGTCCCAGGCGTTTGCCCATACTGACGGCAAAGGATGCCCAGACATACCAGCCGCCGATCAGGTGCAGCCAGCCCCAGGCCGTCGGCCCCAGCAGCCGCACCATCCGGTCGAAGGATGTAAGCGTCATCGCCAAGATCAGCAGATAGGCACCGCCGCCGGCAATCACCGTCATCCGGTTGGTCAATTGCTGGAACAGCGCATAATCCAGATCCATCAGGGCGATGATGCCGAACAGATGGATCAGATGCGACACGGCAAACGATACCCCCAGATAGCGCCGCTGCCGCCGCAGCCAGCGCGTCGCCGGTGAGGGCGACAAGCGCACAAGGCTGGACGCTGTGAAGGCCAACCCGAACAGCAACAGCGATGTCCAGGCCGTCAGCTGGATCACCCAGCGCGCCTGATGCACCGGATCAGGTGCCATCTGCACCATGACGGCGGACAGCAGCACAAGCACCAAAGCGATACCCGCCGTCAGCCCCCATCCGTTGAAAAGCGATCCCTTCAAGACACCCCCCCTTTTCTCTTCCCCTCACCACCGGGAAACCAGTGAAGAAACGGAGAAGACTTCTATCCACACTCATTTATTGTTAACTATGTCTTCCCGATGGCTTTACCCCGGTTGATACGCATGACCACGACCAGCTCTGCTCTTGAAATTCGCGGCCTTCGTAAATCCTACGGAGAGAAGGAGGCGGTCAAGGGCATTGATCTGACCATCCAGCCGGGGGAATTCTACGGCCTTCTGGGTCCCAACGGTGCGGGTAAGACCACGACCCTGAAAATGGTTGTCGGCCTGTTGACCCCGACATCGGGCAGCATCAGCGTGTTTGGCGTGGACAATCAGCGCGATCCTGTGGCCGCCAAGCGCCAGACCGCCTGGTTGCCGGATGAGCCGATGCTGTATGACAAGCTGACGCCGCTGGAATATCTGGAATTCGTGGCGGGCCTTTGGGGCATTGACGCCCGCACCGCCGCATCGCGTGCGGATGAACTGCTGACCCGTTTGGAACTGCACGAACACCGCAATGAACGCTGCGAAGGTTTCTCGCGCGGGATGAAGCAGAAGGCGGCGTTGGCCGGCGCCCTGATCCATGATCCGCGCCTGCTGATCCTGGATGAACCGCTGACGGGCCTTGATGCCGCCATCGCGCGGCAGGTGAAGGACCTGCTGGCCGAGCGGGCCAGGGCCGGCTGCACTATCATCCTGACCACCCACATCATGGAGGTCGCGGAACGGCTGGTGGACCGTATCGGCATCATCCAGCATGGGCAACTGCTGGCCGAGGGTACCTTGGCGGAGCTGCGGCAGAAGCATGGCCGCGACGGTGCCTCGCTGGAAGAACTGTTCCTTGATCTCGTTTCGGGCAAGGCGGTGGCCGCATGATCGCCCTGACACCGGGCAGCATGCCCTGGCTGCTGCGGCATGAATTACGGCTGGCGTTCCGGACCAAGAAGACGGGGCCCTGGGCCTGGGCCATTCTGATTGTAGGCATCCTGTTCATGCACGGGATCGGCTTCCTTTCCGCCTTCGGGTTCGGAAAGATGAAGCTGGAGCCGGAGAATGTGCAGATGGTCTTTGGCGGCATCGGCCTGTTCAGCATGGCCATCATGCTGTCGGTTTCGATGCAGTTGACGGTCAACTCCATCTATACGCGCGGGGACATGGACCTGCTTCTGTCCTCGCCCCTGCGGCCCGGCGCCATCCTGCCGATCCGGCTGCTGGCCATCGCCCTGGCGGTGATGGGCACAACGCTGGCCATGGCCGCCTGCTTCATGAACCCCAGCGCCATCATGATTTCGGCGCGCTGGCTGATCGGGTATGTCACCCTGCCGGCTCTGTGCCTGCTGACGGTCACCGTTTCCTTCCTGATCGTGCTGGGGCTGGTCAAGATGATCGGGGCGCGGCGGGCGCGGACGGTGGCGCAGGTTCTTGGCGGGGTCATCGGTATCGGTGCGGCCCTGGCGGCCCAGATTCCCAACATGAACAACGCCGCCGATCAGGCGACCAAGACCAAGAATTTCCAGGCAATGGCCGCGATGGCCGATAATCCCGCCATGGCGCCGATCCGCTGGTTTGGCGCAGCCATCACGGGGGAGACAGGGCCGTTTTTGCTGCTGGCCCTGCTGTCATTCGGCGGGTTCCTGCTGGTGACGATATTGCTGGGTCCGGCCTTCGTGCGCAGCGTCAACGCTGCCGCCGGCACCGACCTGACGGCCCGGCGCAAAGGCAGCAATGACACGCGCCCGCTCTCCATGCATCTGCGTGGCGTGACCGGTTCCATCCTGTGGAAGGAATGGCGCCTCATCCTGCGCGACCCCAGCTTGCTGACGCAGGTCGCCTCCATCCTCCTGGTCGCCGCCCCCATCGTGCTGCCCAGCATGGGCAAAAGCATTAGCACCGCATCGGGGGAGGTGATGGCCGTCGGCTGGATGGGCGTCGTGCCGGTTGCCGGCCTGCTGGCCGGTGCCCTGGTCTGGCTGGCTTTCGCGGGCGAGGACGCGCCCGACCTGCTGGGCACCGCCCCGGTCAGCGCACGACGCATGCTGCGTGACCGGCTGCTGGCCGCCGCCGTCCCGTCCTTGATCATCGCGACGGCGGTCAGTTTGTATGTGATCACGCAAACGCCCTGGTCTGGCCTGATCCTCTGGCTGATCTGCCTGCTGTCGATCAGCCTCTATCTGCTGATGGATATGCGGCAGGGGCCGGTGCTGGGCGGGCGCAAGGCCTTCCAGAAGCGATATCAAAGCAACATGATCGCCCTGTTTGGCGAGATGCTGCTGGGCTTCGCCCTGTTCGGCCTGGGCTGGCTGACCCTGAAATTCCTGGCCCCGTTCTGGGCGATCCCGCTGCTTCTCTTGGCGAATGCCGGTGCGCTTGCCGGGTTGCTGCTGCAAAGGCGTGGTGAGGGTTGAGGAGAAGCGGGCGGTGCCATACTGGCCCGCCCGCCATCCCTGTCACAGGTTGCGGGCGATCACCAGACGCTGGATATCGCTGGTGCCTTCATAAATCTGACAGACGCGCACATCACGGTAGATGCGCTCAACCGGGAAATCCTCGACATAGCCATAGCCGCCGAAGGTCTGGATGGCGTCAGAGCAGACACGTTCGGCCATTTCCGACGCAAACAGCTTGGCCATCGACGCTTCCTTCAGGCAGGGCTGCCCCGCCCCGCGCAGGCTCGCGGCGTGCAGGACCAGTTGCCGCGCCGCCTCGATCCGGGTTGCCATATCGGCCAGACGGAAAGACACGGCCTGATGGTCGATGATCGGCACGCCCATGGAGGTCCGGTCACGGGCATAATCGCGCGCCGCCTCGAACGCTGCCTGCGCCATGCCGACGGCCTGTGCCGCGATGCCGATACGCCCGCCTTCCAGGTTGGCCAGCGCGATACGGTACCCCTCCCCCGGATTGCCCAGCATGGAAGAGGCCGGTACGCGCGCATCCTCCAGCAGGATCTGCGCGGTATCGGAACTGCGCTGCCCCAGCTTATGTTCCAGCCGGGCCACCTTGTAGCCCGGATTGTCGGTGGGCACCAGGAAGGCGGAAATCCCCTTCTTGCCCGCCGCCGGATCGGTGACGGCAAAGACCAGGGCAACGCCGGCATTCTGGCCATTGGTGATGAACTGCTTGGCGCCGTTCAGCACATAATGGTCGCCATCCTTGACCGCCCGCGTCTTCAACGCCGATGCATCCGACCCCGCCTGCGGTTCCGTCAGGCAGAAGGCGCCCAGCATCCGGCCCGACGCCATGGCACGCAGATAGCGTTCCTTCTGCTCGGCATTGCCGAATTTCAGGATGGGGGCACAGCCGACGGAATTATGCACGCTCATGATGGTGGAGATGGCGCCGTCCCCCGCCGCGATCTCTTCAATCGCCAGGGCATAGGCGACGGCATCGGCCCCTGCCCCACCCCATTCCTCGGGCACCACCATGCCCAGAAGACCCAATTCCCCCATCTCCCGCAGTTCCTGCGCGGGAAAACGGCTTGTCCGGTCACGTTCGGCGGCGCCGGGCGCCAGCCGCTCGCGCGCGAACTGCCGTGCCATGTCGCGGATCATGGTCTGTTCTTCGGTGAGGATCATCTGTGTTCCCTGCCAGAACCGTAGGTCAGGTCGAGGGCGTCAGCCCGAGCCCTGACAGCAATGGATTGAAAGCCTTCTCTGTCAGGGCTCGCCTTCGGCTCGACCTGACCTACGCCCACACTCACACCAGCTCGACCGCCATGGCCGTCGCCTCGCCACCGCCGATGCAGAGTGAGCCGACGCCGCGCTTCAGCCCATGCTTCTTCAACGCATTCAGCAGGGTCACCAGGATACGCGCGCCCGACGCGCCGATCGGATGGCCCAGGGCGCAGGCGCCGCCATGCACATTCACCTTGTCGTGCGGCAGGTCCAGTTCCTTCATGGCCGCCATTGCGACGACGGCAAAAGCTTCGTTGATCTCAAACAGGTCAACATCCTTGGCCGTCCAGCCGGTCTTGGCGAACAGGGTCTGCATGGCACCAACCGGCGCCGTCGTGAACCAGGCCGGGGCACGGGCGTGGCTGGCATGGCCGACGATCCTGGCCAGGGGAGAAAGGCCCCGCTTTTCCGCCTCGCTGGCACGCATCAGGACCAGGGCGGCTGCCCCGTCGCTGATGGAGCTGCTATTGGCCGCCGTGACGGTGCCATCCTTGCGGAAGGCGGGCTTCAGGGTCGGGATCTTGTCCGGACGGCCCTTGCCGGGCTGTTCATCGCGCGACACGATTGTATCGCCGCCACGGCCCTTGACCGTGACCGGAACCACCTCAAGATCGAAAGTTCCGTCCTCGACGGCAGCCTTGGCGCGGCGCAGGCTTTCCAGGGCGTAAGCATCCTGCGCCTCACGTGTAAAGCCGAAATACGCTGCCGTGTCCTCTGCATAGGTGCCCATGGCGCGGCCACGTTCATAGGCATCCTCCAGCCCATCCAGCGCCATGTGGTCATACATGGTGGCGTGGCCATAGCGATAGCCGCCGCGTGCCCGGTCCAGCAGATAGGGTGCGTTCGACATGCTTTCCATGCCCGCCGCCACCACAATGTCGGCACTACCGGCCAGGATCAGGTCATGGGCCAGCATGGTGGTCTTCATGCCGCTGCCGCACATCTTGTTGATGGTGGAACAGGTGACCGACAGAGGCAGACCCGCGCCCAGTGCCGCCTGACGGCCCGGCGCCTGCCCCTGGCCCGCCTGCAGCACATTGCCCATCAGCAGTTCCTGAACGCTGTCGCCAGCAATCCCGGCCCGTTCCACGGCGGCCTTCACGGCAACAGCGCCCAATTGGGCCGCCGTCAGGGCGGACAGGTCACCCATCATGCCGCCCATGGCGGTGCGGGCGGCGGACACGATCACGATGGGGTCGGTCATGGCATTCCTCTGGCGTCGATATTGATTGGTTGGGCATAGCGTAGACTTGTCGCTTCCGATCAGCCATAACCGTTGCGATCAAATTTCCTGATCACTTATGTCAATAACGAATGGGTTGGTAAGGTGGAGAAGGGCAGCGTTTCCATCCATTTCGTGGCCGCCGCCCTGAACGGGGCGATGGCGCGGGGTATGGAGCCGGCGCCCATCCTGCGCAAGGCCGGCATCGATCCCGCCTTGCTGCATCAGCCATCGGCCCGCGTACCGGTCCAGGCCCATGCCACCCTGCTGCGTATCCTGGCGCAGCTGCTGGATGATGAATTCTTTGGACAGGACAGCCGCCGCATGAAGGTGGGCAGCTTCGCCCTGTCCTGTCTGCTGGCGTTGGAAGGCGGTGGTGATGTCGGAGGCGCACTGGGCCTACTCTGCCGCGCCTATAACACGATTTTTGACGACCTGCGTGTCGCCGTACGGCGGGACGGGCGGCGGGCAGCGCTGGAGATCGCGCCGACAAGGCCCGGTCATCACCTGCCGGTCTTCGCGGTGGAGACCCTGTTCGTCTATATGCATGGCATCGCCTGCTGGCTGGCGCGGCGGCGCATCGTGATTGAGGAAGCCTGCTTCCCCTATCCCGAGCCACCACACGCGGCGGAGTATTTCGTGCTGTTCAGCACGCAGCTGCGCTTCTCACACGACCAATGCCAGCTCTGGTTCGACGCCGACACCCTATCCCTGCCGGTGGCGCAGGACAGGCGGTCGGCGAAGACCTTTCTGAACCAGGCGCCGGAAAATTTCCTGGTTAAGTACCGCAATCCGGACGGGTTCGGTCGTCGCGTCGCCAACCTGCTGCGCCGCCGCCGCCCCACCGACTGGCCGGGGGCGGATGAGGTGGCGGCACTGCTGCGCTGTTCGCCCGCCACGCTGCGGCGCATGCTGCGCCAGGAAGGCACGTCGTATCAGGCCATCAAGGACCGGTTGCGCCTGGACATGGCGCGGGCGGCACTGGCACGGCCCGACCTTTCCATTGCCGACATCACGGCCCAACTGGGCTTTGCCGAACCCGCCGCCTTCAACCGCGCCTTCCGGCAATGGACGGGCACAACGCCGGCCCGCTATCGGCGGGGGAGCTAAATCTCCACATGCCCACCCAGTTCCACAACGCGGTTCAGCGGCAGGTGGAAGAAGTCGGCGGTGGTGGTGGCGCTGCGCATCATGAAGGCGAACAGCTCTTCACGCCATGGCGCCATCCCCGGCTCCGCCGAGGGCACAACCGTTTCGCGGGTCAGGAAGTAGGAGAAGCGCAGCGGCTCATAATCAAAGCCCAAATCCGTGCGCTTGGCATTGGCCAGGGCCTTGGGCACATCGGGATCGTCCATGAAGCCGCAAACCATGGTGACGCGGAACACATCGTCGCGCAGCTTCTCCGACACGATGCGTTCGCCAATCGGCACACGCGGCCGCTCCACGACCTTCACTGTCATCACGACCACGCGCTCATGCAGGACGTGGTTGTGCTTCAGGTTATGCAGCATGGCCAGCGGCACGCCATCGGGATCGGAGGTCAGGAACACCGACGTGCCGGGCACACGGGAGATGCGCGAGGACAGGGTGCCCAGGAATTCCTGCAGGGGCATGGCGCTGTCGCGCAGCTTGGCATGCAGCAGCTTGCGCCCCATCTTCCAGGTGGTCATAAGCGTGAAGGCCAGTAGGCCGGCCGCCAGCGGGAACCAGCCGCCATGCGTGATCTTGGTCGCCGTTGCCAGGAAATAGGCCATGTCCACGGCCAGCAGCAGCACAAAGAACCCGACGGCGAACTTGCCGTTCCAGCCCCAGCGGTTGAAGGCCAGCAGCGCCACCAGGGTGGTGGTGATCATCATGGTGCCGGTCACGGCAACACCGTAGGCCGACGCCAGATTGGTCGAACTACCGAAACCCAGGACCAGCGCCACCACGGCCAGCATCAGCGCCCAGTTGATGAAGGGCATATAGATCTGCCCCATCTCCTTCTCGGACGTATGGATGATGTTCATGCGCGGCAGATAGCCCAACTGGATCGCCTGCCGCGTGACAGAGAAAGCGCCAGAGATCACGGCCTGACTGGCGATGATGGTGGCAAGCGTTGCCAGCATCACCATAGGCACCGCCGACCAGGCCGGTCCCATGAAGAAGAACGGGTTCGCCGCAGCCTCAGGATTGGTCAGCAGCAGCGCGCCCTGTCCGAAATAATTCAGCATCAGGGCCGGCCAGACCAGCATGTACCACGCCAGCCGGATCGGCCCGCGCCCGAAATGGCCCATATCGGCATAAAGCGCCTCAGCACCCGTGACCGACAGGACGACGGAGCCCAGCGCCAGGAACCCAATCCAGCCATCATGGGCCAGGAAGGCGACGGCATAATGCGGCGACAGGGCCGCCAGCACCCCCGGCGCCTTGCCGATATTGCTGATGCCCAGCACGGCCAGCACCACGAACCAGATCAGCATGACGACGCCGAACGCCCCGCCCAACGCTGCCGAGCCTTTCGATTGGATCGCGAACAGGGCCACCAGGATGGCGATGGCGATGGGTACCGTCCATGGCGCCAGATTGGGGGCCGCGACCTGCAACCCCTCCACCGCCGACAGAACGGAAATGGCCGGCGTAATGGCGCTGTCACCATAGAACAGAGCCGCAGCGAACACGCCGAGTGTGCCGGCCAGCGCCGTCATCTGCGGGTTGCTGGACAAGGCCTTCTGCAACAGGGCCAGCAGGGCAAAGGAACTGCCCTCGCCTTCATTATCGGCGCGCATGATGATGGCGACATACTTAATCGACACCACCAACATGACCGTCCAGAAGACCAGCGACAGCACACCCAGCACATGCATCCGGTCCACCGGCAGCGGGTGCGGGCCGGCAAAGGCCTCTTTCATGGCGTAAAGCGGGCTGGTGCCGATATCGCCGAACACCACGCCAATGGCGGATAGAAACAGGGCACCGAAGGAGGAACGCGGCGCGTCATGCGCCGCACTGGCCGAATGCCCCACGCTGAAATACCCCTGTCCCCATCATGCTGCGCTGCGAAGGCTACCCTTTTCGGCAGCGGGGCGCAAGAAATCGGCGTCATTGGTTAATAATTGCTTTATAAATTGCGCACGAAACAGGGGGAAATGGCGGATGGCCACGGGGGATGATCTGCGCCGGCTGGCCCTGGCGCTGCCGGGGGTGGAGGAGCAGCCGCACATGGACCGCGCGGCCTTCCGTGTGGCCCGTATCTTTGTGACCCTGGGGCCGGACGGCAAAAGTGCGAATTTCAAGTTCACGCCGGAGGAGCAGGAACAGAAATGCCTGGTGGCCGCCGATGCCTTCGCCGCCATTCCCAATGGCTGGGGATGGCAGGGCTGGACCCAGGCGACACTTACCAACCTGACCGAACCGGAACTGGACGCCGCCCTTCGCATGGCCTCGGCGCATGCCCAGCCCACACGGCGTAAACGCTGAGCCTATCTGGACGGGACGGAACGGGCGGCGTAAGAAAAGGGCATGACGACCATGCCCTTCAGCCCTACCCTGTCGCGCCGCGCCCTGCTGGGTCTGGCGGCGGGTGGTTTATGTCTGGCCGCAACGCCTGCCCGTGCCTTCACCCTGGCCGGAACCATCTGGGAAGAGACGGGTCGTCTGGCGAAGCTGGACCCCTATCTGCTCTATGCCGTTTCCTATGTCGAAAGCCGGCAGGACCGGAAGGGCCGCACCGGCCCCTGGCCCTATGCCGTGCGCACGACTGTCGAGTCCTACTTCCCGGAGAATTTCAAGGCGGCCATGGACCTGATCCACCGTCTGCCCGCCGAGGAGGTGAAGGATGCAGACCTGGGCTGGATGCAGGTAAATGTGCGCTGGCACGGCCATCGCGTGGCCGATATCAGCCACCTGCTGCATCCCGGCATCAATCTGCGTATCGGGGCCGGCATCCTGCGCGAGGCGTTGGACAGCCTGCCCGGCGACACGGCCCGCGCCATTGGCCGTTACCATACCTGGATGGATGAGGCGCGTGGTCGCGATTACGGCGAACGCGTCCTGGCCCTGCGCGAACGGCTGCGCTGGGCATAGGTCAGAACAACGACAGCTGCTTCACCGGCGCGCCGGGTACCTTGAAGCGAGAGCAATCCATGTCCCAGGTCCGGCGGTCCATACCCAGTCGTTTGACGGCCAGCCGGAACCGGCTGCGCAGCAATTCGGCATAGGCACCCGTTCCCTTCATCCGGGTCGAAAAGTCTGACCGGTACAGGGCCCCCTCCCGCGTCTGCCGGACCAGCGACAGCACCCGTTCGGCCCGGTCAGGATAATGTTCGCGCAGCCATTCCCCGAACAGGTCGGCAATCTCCAGCGGCAGGCGCAGCAGAATATAGCTGGCCGCCGTCGCCCCCGCTTCCGCCGCCGCCTCCAGAATGGCTTCCATCTCATGGTCGTTCAGGGCCGGGATCATGGGGCTGGATAGCACCGCCACCGGCACCCCCGCCCCTGACAGGGCCCGCACGGCGTCCAACCGCTTACCCGGCGTGCTGGCACGCGGCTCCATGGTCCGGGCCAGATCGCGGTCCAGGCTGGTGATGGACATGGCCACCCGCGCCAGCCCCTGTGCCGCCATGGGCGCCAGGATATCCAGATCGCGCAGGACATTGGCTGATTTGGTGATGATGCTGACCGGTTGATTGAAGTCCCGGCAAACAGCCAATATCTCTCGCGTGATACCCTCCTCCCGCTCTATCGGCTGATAGGGGTCGGTATTGGCCCCCAGGGCCAGCGGCTTGCAGACATAGGAGCGGGAGCGCAGTTCCTTGACCAACAACTGGGCCGCATCGCGCTTGGCGAACAACTGCGTCTCAAAATCCAGCCCCGGCGACAGGCCCAGATAGGCGTGGGTGGGCCGGGCAAAACAGTAAACGCACCCGTGCTCACACCCCCGGTATGGGTTGACGGAGCTTTCGAACGGCACATCGGGGCTGTCATTGCGGCTGATGATGCTGCGCGCCGTGTCGGCCATAACCACGGTCCGCACCTTTTCCGGCAGGCCACCATCACAGCCCCAGCCATCATCGATCCGCACCCGTTCTTCCCGGTCAAACCGGGAACCCTGGTTGCTGACCGCCGCCCTGCCCTTCAATGCCTGGGGAGCCAGAACATCCACGGCCATCCGCCCGTTCATGATTGGAACACATCATGAACATAACAGACACATAACATTTGGCAAGTGCAACCAACGGCCCCTGCCCTCAGTTATTGATGCGTGCGAACTCACGGAAGGTGACGGCGATCTTGTCCTCGACAATCGTCACCTCGCCCCGTGCAACCATGCGGCCAGAGACAACGATGTCGGACAGGTCGTCAATCTTGCGGTCCAGTTCCACGATAGCGCCACGGCCCAGCTTCAGCAGGTCGCGCACGCGGATATTGGACGTGCCCAGAACGACGCTCATCTCCACCTCCGTGTCGTAGACGGCGGAGATTTCCTGTTGTTCGGGAAGCGCGCGGACCGAACCGCCGCTGGCCATTTCGCCGAACATGGCATCGATATCGTCCTGATCGGGCATGTCCTTGGTCCCTGATGCCGGTTGCTTCCCACAAACCTAACATGCCGTAGGTCAGGTCGAGGTGCAAGCCGAGCCCTGACAGTAAATGGATTGAAAGCCGTTTCCGTCAGGGCTAGCCTCCGGCTCGACCTGACCTACGGTAGGTCTTCACAAAAGCCGCCGCCTCCCGCCATGGCCCGATGTCAAAGCTGGCCCGCGCCTGCCCCGATGGCGAGGGCAGAACGAAAAGCGCAATGCCTTCCCAATCCTCCGGCTGCCGCCCCCACGGGATCACCGCCTTGGGGCCAAGGAACAGGCGCGCGCCGTTCTTGCTGGTAAAGGCGATGGCGGCAGGGCGATGGGCGCGCATCTTGACCATGAAGCCAGGAATGTCGAACCCGTCCGGCGTCAGGTCCACATCATTGCCGATCTCCACCTTGTTCAGATCGGTCAGGCCCAGGCCCAACTCATTCATACGGATGAAGTCAGCGGCCCGCCAGCCATCGGGCACCAGACCGATGCGAACCAGCGTAGGCCAGAAGGCATTGCCGGGATTGGCGTAGTAGGCGCCCTTGGCGGCGGATACGCGCGACGGGGCCGTTCCGCAAAAGACAAGGTGAAGGTCGGGGGCCAGGATATCGGGCAGGATCATGATCCCGGCATTATTTGCCGCCCCCTTTCCCCGCGCAACCGAAAAGGGCGGATTTCCGCCACTCCCCAGACTTGGCACGCTGTTTGCTTTTAATCCTGGCAAGCAACGGCCCCTGGCCAGCATGAGGAATTCGAGCGATGGAAAATTCACTCTACATCACCCTGTCCCGCCAGGAAGCCCTGCGCCGGCAGTTGGACGTGGTGTCGAATAACATCGCGAACATGAACACCACCGGCTTCAAGTCGCAGCGCATGCTGTTCCTGGAATATCTGGAGCGTCCCGACCGTCAGGGCGACCGGATGAGCTTCGTTCAGGATTTCGGTCTGCAGCGCAATGTCGACGCCGGCCCCATCACCGTGACCAACAACGAACTGGATGTTGCCTTGCGCAGTGACGGTTATTTCGCTGTCGAAACGCTGACCGGCACCCGTTACACCCGTGGCGGCGCGTTCCAGCTGAACACCAACCGCGAGATCGTGGACCGCTCCGGCCTGCCGGTGCTGGACACCAACAACCAGCGTATCGTCATCCCCGTCGACGCCACCCAGATCCATATCGCCGGCAACGGTGCCGTCACCACGGAGCAGGGTCAGCTGGGTCAGTTGAAGGTTGTGACCTTCGCTGACGAGCAGCGGATGATGGAACTGGGCGGCGGTCTGTATGAAGCCAACCAGGAAGAAATTGCCGTCGAACAGCCCCAGATCACCCAGGGCGCCATCGAAGGCAGCAATGTTCAGAGCGTGGTGGAGATGACGCAGATGATCGATGTCCTGCGTACCTACCAGAGCGTCCAGAAGATGATCGACACCGAACATGAACGCATCCGCGGCGCCATCGGCAAGCTCGCCCGCGTTCAGTAATCCAGCCAGCTAGAAGGATAGAAACCATGCGCAGCCTCTCCATTGGTTCCACCGGCATGCTGGCCCAGCAGCTGAATGTCGAAACCATCTCCAACAACATCGCCAACATGACGACGACCGGTTACAAGCGTCAGCGGGCCGAATTCCAGGACCTACTGTACCAGAACCAGCGCCGCGTGGGCTCCACCTCGTCTGATGCCGGCACGATCGTCCCGTCGGGCATCCAGGTGGGTCTGGGCGTCAAGGCCGCCGCCATCTACCGCATCAACGAACAGGGCAATATCAACCCGACCGGCAACACGCTGGACGTGGCCATCAACGGCCAGGGTTACTTCCAGGTGCAGCTGCCCAACGGCGAAACGGCCTATACCCGCGCCGGTTCGTTCCAGCTGAACGCAGAAGGTACCCTGGTCACCGCCGATGGTTATCAGGTGCAGCCCGGCATCGTGGTACCGCAGAACACCGTGGATATCACCATCAACCCGAACGGCGAGGTCCTGGCCAAGATTGACGGCCAGACCGTGCCGCAGAATGTGGGCCAGATCCAGCTGGCGGCCTTCCCCAACACGGCGGGTCTGGAAGCCATCGGCGACAACCTGCTGCTGGAAACCCCGGCTTCCGGTCAGGCCATCACCGGCAATCCCGGCGGCCCCGGCTTTGGCCGCGTGATGCAGGGCACGCTGGAGACCTCCAACGTCAATATCGTTGCCGAGATCACCCAGCTGATCACCGCTCAGCGCGCATACGAAATGAATTCCCGCGTCATCTCCACCACGGATCAGATGATGCAGTCGGTCAGCCAGCTGCGCTGATTTGAGTCACTAGGTCATTTCTGCCCACCCCGTTTTCGGAGCCTTCGTCATGACCCGCTTCGCCGCCCTGATGCTCGCCGCTGTCCTGCTGTCCGGCACCGCCGCGCAGGCCGCCACGCTGAAGCCGGCTGCCAGTGTGGCCGATGGGCAAATTCTGCTGGGTGACCTGTTCGACGGGCTGGAACCCGATGTCGCGACCCGCGCGGTCATGGTTGCCCCCGTTCCGGGCCGCCGCGCCAGCCTGGATGCCCCCACCCTGTCGCGCATCGCGGCCAGCAATGGCATCGACTGGCGTGCGTCGGGCGGGGCGGATCGGATCGTGGTGGAACGAGCCTCGGTACAGGTGACGAACGACGCCATCGTCGATGGGCTGCGTCTGGCCCTGCGCGATGCCGGGGTCGGCGGTCAGGCCGATGTGCTGCTGGATAACCGCACGCTCAGCCTGTTCCTCCCGACCGGCAACGATGCCTCGGTGCGCGTGGAAAATCTTGCCTATGACACGGTTCGTGGCCGCGTTACCGCGGAAATCATTGCCCCGGCCACCGGGCCGGAGGTGGTGCGTCAGACCATCGGCGCCCGCGTCATGGATATGGTGGAACTGCCCGTGCTGGCCCGCCGTATGGCGGTGGGTGAAGTGATCGGGGATGGTGACATCACCTATCTGCGACAGCCGCGCGACCGGGTGCAGGCCGGCGCTGTTGTTGAAGCATCTGAAATGATTGGCAAAACCCTGCGCCGGGCTGTTGCCCCGAACCAGGCGGTGAATGTCCGCGACGTGCGGGAACCGGTGGTGGTGGGCAAGGGTCAGGCCGTCACCATCCTTCTGCAAAGCACGACAATGAGCCTGACAGCATCGGGAAAGGCACTTTCTGATGGTGGCATGGGCGAGTTGGTACGGATTGTGAATACATCCTCCAACAGAGTGATCGAGGCCGTGGTGGCCGGTCCCAATCTGGTGACCGTCAACCCGTCCAACCCGGTCATCGCCCCTGTCAGCCAAGTGTCGGGCCCGTCGAAGAAGGCGGCCCGGTAAGGAGAACCGAAATGTCCGCCCGTGCCCTGACCGTCCGCCCCTCCATCCGCACCGCCCTGCTGCTGTCGCTGACCGTCCTGCCGCTGACCGGCTGTGTGACGGACAAGCTGGCGGCGGTCGGACAGACCCCAGCTCTGTCGGGCATTGAGGACCCTTCGCGCGATCCCAGCTACCGCCCCGTGCGCCTGCCGATGCCCGAAGCGCCGGTGCAGGAACGCCAGGCCAATTCCCTGTGGCGGGCCGGTGCCCGCGCCTTCTTCAAGGATCAGCGCGCGGCACGCGTCGGCGACATCATGACCGTCACGATCCAGATCAATGACCGCGCCCAGATGCAGAACAACACGACCCGCACCCGGGACGGTAGCGACAGCATGGGCATCCCCAACCTGTTCGGTCTGGAATCCTCCACCAACAACATCCTGCCCAATGCCGTCGACCCCGGCAGCCTGATCAGCGCGTCTGGCACCTCCAACAGCACGGGTACCGGCCAGATCCAGCGTCAGGAGCAGATCAACCTGCAGGTGGCCGCCCTGATCGTGCAGGTTCTGCCCAATGGCAACATGGTGGTGAATGGCAAGCAGGAGGTGCGCGTCAATAACGAGGTGCGCGAACTGACCCTGACCGGCATCATCCGGCCCGAAGACATCACGTCGGCCAACACCATCTCTTACGAAAAGATCGCCGAGGCCCGTATCTCTTACGGCGGTCGCGGCCACATCACCGATGTGCAGGCCCCGCGCTGGGGTCAGCAGGTCCTGGAAGCCATCAGCCCGTTCTGACACGGGCGGCGGCACAGGGTATGACAGGGAAAGCCTCCGGATGGGAAACCGTCCGGGGGCTTTGTCATGTCCAGGGACAGACGGACGCCCGCACTGACGCCCAAGCGCTCTTGCCGAAAACCTGACATCGTTATCTGATGCTTGCCAAGCGGCTGGTTTCCGTGAAATTTGAGTGCCGGGGCGCCGACCTCTGGCCGCCTTTATGCACAGGTGTTCCATCGTGGCAGATCGCAAGCCGACGATCATTGATGTGGCCCGCGCCGCCGGCGCGTCGATCAAGACCGTTTCCCGCGTCATGAACAATGAACGCTATGTCAGCGCGGAAACCCGCGAACGTGTTCAGCGTGTGATGGCGGAATTGCAGTTCCAGCCCAACAAGTCGGCGCAGAGCCTGAAGGGCGACAAATCCTACCTGATCGCTCATGTCTATGGTGACCCCGGCGGTCCATATACGGGCCAGATCCAGATGGGCCTGCTGACCCGGTTCCGCGACCAGGGCTATCACCTGCTGATCGAGGAAATCGATTATCGCGGCGACGATGTGGAAGACCGTGTCAGCAAGCTGGTCAATCAGTTGAACCTGGACGCCGTCGTCCTGACCGCGCCCGTCACGGACAATGACACCGTCATCAGCGTCATCGAACGCGCCAATATTCCCTATGTCCGCGTCACGCCACAGCATGAACGCGACGGCGGTTCCTCGGTGCGGATCGATGAGCGGGCGGCAGCCAACGATCTGACCATGCATCTGCTGGCCTTCGGTCACCGGCGCATCGGCTTCATCAAGGGGCCGGAACATCATGCCGGTACCCGCCTGCGCTATTCCGGCTATTGCGACGCCTTGCGCGAATATGGGCTGGAACCGGACCCGGAGATCATTGAGCAGGGCGGCTTCACCTACCGTTCCGCCCTGCCCTGCACCCGCCGTCTCCTGTCGCTGGCCGAACCGCCGACGGCCATTGTTGCGTCAAACGACGAAATGGCCGCCGCCGTCCTGTCCGTGGCCCATGACCGGGGCCTGTCCCTGCCGGGCGACCTGTCGGTGGTCGGTTTCGACGATATAGAACTGGCCGAAATGGTCTGGCCGCCTCTGACAACGGTGAAGCAGCCCATCCAGGAACTGGCCGATGCGGCGGCGGAAATCCTGGTGAATATCCTGACACGGAAAAAGCAGCCGGGTGAGCCTGCACCCCAGGCCCATCGCGTGCTGCCCCACCATGTGGTGATCCGCCGGTCCACCGCCCCGCCCGCGCGGCGGTGAACCGGCATTCCGATGCCTTAAAAATCCCGTTCGGCGCGGCAATGGTCGCGCAGGAACTGCGCATGATGCGGCAGACCCGCGACCTGTGCCTTCAGCAGCGGGGCGGACCGGTCCAGCGTTTCGGTAATCACACTCATCGGTACCTTGTCCACAAACGGCTGATACCGCGCCGGACGCACGCCCATGCCCTCATAGACCGACTGCCAGCTGGCGGCCCCGAACAGTTCTTCCAGCCCCTGGCGCAGGATACCGGTCGCCTTGAACAGGTCCATGCGGGCGCGCAGGCTGGCCGGGATCGGCGTACGCTGGGCCGCGCGCCAGAACGGCGTGTCGTCGCGCTGGGTGGTGCAGTAATGCAGCACGATGAAATCGCGCACTTCCTCATACTCTGCCGCGACACGGCGGTTGAATTCGGCCTGCAGTGACGGGTCGATATCGCCGTCGGGGAAGAAGCGGAAAAGGTAATCAACGGCACGATAAACCAGATGGATGGCCGTTGATTCCAGCGGCTCAATGAAACCGGCGGCCAGACCCAGCGCCACGCAGTTCTTTTCCCACATCTTGGCCCGCATGCCAGTCTTGAAGGGGATGATGTTCGGCTCGATCAGGGGGCGGCCCTTCACCTGACGCATCAGGGTCGCTACCGCCTCATCATCCGACAGGAAGCGGCTGGAATAGACATAGCCATTGCCCGCCCGGTGTTGCAGCGGAATGCGCCAGCGCCAGCCGCAATCTTGCGCCTGGGACAGGGTGTAGGGATGCACATCGGCATCATCCTCGGTATTCTCCGTCTGCACCGCCACGGCCCGGTCGCACAAAAGCTCATCGGCCCAGCTGACATAGCCCACGCCCAACGTCTGACCAATCAGCAGGGCACGGAAGCCCGTACAGTCGATGAAGAAATCGCCGTCGACAACCTTGCCATTGGCCAGGTCCAGCCCCGCAATGGACCCGTCGGGATGGGTGCGCACCCGGTTAATCCGCCCCTCCGTCCGCGTCACGCCACGTTCTTCGGCATAGCGGCGCAGATACTGCGCCACACGCTTGGCATCGACATGCAGCGCATAGGACGCAGACGCGATCATGGTGCGCGGCGCCTTGAAGGGCAGCAGGAATTTCATCTGGTCGGCCATCACCGTGGCCGCCGCGAAATCCTGCAATTCCGACGGATGGCCCGCCGCCTTGGCCCGCAGCCAGCATTGATAGAATTCGTGATTGTCGATCAACCCACCCAGCGTGCCGAACGGGTGGTAATAATGCTGGTTCTTCTTGAACCAATCCTCGAACCGGATGGCCAGTTTGAAGCTGGCATTGGTCGATTTGATGAAATCCTGCTCATCAATCCCCAGACTGCGCAGCAGTACGACGAAGGGCGGAATGGTGCTCTCGCCCACACCGATTGTACCGATTTCATCGGATTCAACCAACTCGACGGCGGTGCCCGTTCCCTTCGTCATGAAGGACAGCATGGCGGCGGTGATCCAGCCGGCCGTACCGCCCCCGGCGATGACGATCTTGTTCAACGGCTTCATGACGTTCCCTCTTGTCCGATTTCTTGTTGGTTAAGGCGCGACCTTGGCGTACCGGTCGATAAATTCCTGATGTGTGGGGCAATCGGCCACCGTATCGGCAATGGCCTTGCGCATGCCAGCCAGCCCGCGCGACAGGCTAGGCACATCAAACCCGTCCAGTGCCGGATCGTAACCGTCGGGCAGGAAATCAAACCCGGCATAGATGGCAAGCCAGCTGGCCGGTTGAAACATCTCCCAGCGATAGCGGACCATGTGTCCCCGACGCTTCCACATCTCAACCTTTCGGGTCAATGTGTCGGGCAACTCGATGGCCCGGCAGTCGCGCCAGAATTCCGTATCCTCGCGCCGGTTCAGCCAATAATGCAGGATGATGAAGTCGCGCACCCGCTCCATCTCCCGCCGGCTCCAGTCATTATATTCATCGACCAGCAGCGGATCGATATCCCGACCCGGAAACAGCTGCTTCAGCTTGTCGATACCCGTTTCGATCAAGGCGATGGACGTGCTTTCCAGCGGTTCCAGAAAGCCTGACGACAGGCCGATGGCAACGCAGTTTCCCTTCCATGCTTGTTTGCGGCGGCCCGGCGTGAAGGCGATGCGGCGCGGTGCCATTTTCAGATCCCCCCCCACCGCGGCCAGCAGTTCAGCCTCGGCATCGCTGTCGCTGATATGCCGACTGGAGTAGACGTAGCCGTGACCGGTCCGGTGCTGAAGCGGGATGGTCCAGCGCCAGCCGGCATTGTGCGCCGTGACACGGGTAAAGGGCGGCGGCGGAATGATGGCATGTCCCTGCGCCGCCAGCGCGCGATCACACAGCAGCCACTGGCCCCAATGCTCATACCCTGCACTCATCGCGCCTTCGATCAGCAACCCGTGGAAGCCGGAGCAATCGACAAACAGGTCGCCCCCTACCGTGGCGCCGCTATCCAGCAGCAAGCCCGTGATATGGCCGTTCTCCGGGTTTAGATCGACCTTTTCGATCTTGGCGTCGATACGCCGAACACCCAGCTTTTCCGCCGTCTGCCGCATCAGCTGCGCGAACAGGCCGGCATCAAAATGCAGGGCCCAGTCGAAGACCGACAAGGTGGATGGCGGGTTGGGCGACGGGGTCGTGAACCGCCCGCCGCGCGCAAGGGCCACTGCCAGCGAATAATCACCCAGGTCTGCCTTCTCACCAGCGGCGCGCAGACGCAGCCAATATTGGTGGAAGGGAATGTCGCGTAAATCCTGGCCATAGACACCGAACGGATGGATGAAACTACTATCCTTGTTCAGCCAGCCATCGAAGCGAATACCCAGCTTCACCGTACCATGCGTGGCCTTCAGCACATCCAGATCGCGCAGACCCAGCGATTGATAGAAGCGGCGGATGGTGGGGATCGTCGCCTCCCCCACCCCGATGGTGCCGATGGCGGAACTTTCGATCAGGGTGATCTTCATCCCCGATCCCTGGAAATGGTTGGCCAGCGAAGCAGCCGTCATCCAACCTGCCGTACCGCCACCGACAATGACCAGTTCACGAATACGGTTATCGCTGGGCATCTTCATTCTTCCAGGCAGATTTGTTGGGATTGTACAGTGGAATGGCAAAGAAAAAAGGGCGCCGCCTTGACGTAGATCACGTCCCGGCGGCGCCCTCGTACTCAACCTACACGATGATTACCACTTGAAGCGGACACCAACGGTGTAACGGCTTTCATACTCGTTCTGCCAGGCGTACTGGGTGGTGCCGGGTGCGAACTCCACGAAGTAATCCTCGATCTCGCCGGTGATGTTGGAACCGTTGGCGTAAATCGTGATCTTTTCGTTGATGTTGTAGCTCAGGTTCACGTCAACGAACTGCGTGCTATCCTGATAGACGGGGAAGTCCTTGAACGTGTTTTCCAGACGCTTGCTACGGAAGTTGTAAGCAATACGTGCCTGGAAATTATCGTCCTGGTACCAGCCGATCAGGTTGTACTGATGCTTAGAGTTGTCAGAGAACGGCAGCTTCTTACCCGACGACAGCGTCTGTTCGGAGGGCGAGTAGGTGTAGTTGGTGTCGACACCGAAGTTGGAAATGAAGCTGTCATTGTCCAGGAAGTCCTTAAAGGACAGCTTGGCGCCAACTTCAACACCTTCAACGCGACCGCCTTCACCCTGCTGCGGACGGGTCACGTTGACCGTCCGGCGAATGACGCCGTCCTGGTCAGGATAACGACCGTCGGCGGTCGTGCGGGTGACGACGTAGCTTTCAATATTCATTCGGAACACGGCCAGATTCAGCATGCTGGCGTCGCCGATATAATATTCGATGGCCGCGTCCCAATTATCCGCACGCCATGGATCAAGATCGGGATTACCGCTGGCCTCAGCGCTGGTCACGACACGAATGCCCAGGCCCGGATCATCCGCCGTGTTGATCTTCAGAGCGCCACCATACTTCAGCAGGTCCAGCGGCTGCATGGTCTTGCTGTAGCTGAAGCGCAAACGCAGATCGTCAGTGACGTCATACGAAGCGTTCACAGCCGGCAGGTAGTCGTAATAGCTGCGCTTGGAAACGACGTCACCGGCATCGATGTTGGTGTCGCCATAGTTCAGGGTGTCGCCGGTGATATTCTGGCGAACCTGCAGCTCGGTACGGATGATCTTCACGCCGGCGGTACCGGACAGGCGACCATACTCGAACGTGGTGTTCAGATAGCCGCTGTCTTCCGTCAGATCGACGGCATAGGACTGGCCGGGAATGATGGCGCGGTCGGCACCACCGAACACCTTCTTATGGAAGGCCTCCGGATCGTCGAAGTCACGCGGGTCGATTGCCCAGAAGCCAGGGATGCCCTTGGTGATGGAACCCATATTGTCCACCCAGATCACGTTATTATACGTGTCGAGGCGGGTCGGCGCGTTCACCGTGTAACCCTGGAACACCTGCTGGCCCGTGACCGGGTCGCGAACGAATTCGCCGGCCTGGCACTGGTTCTGGTTCATGACAACGTCGATGGCCTTCCACTGGGCCGAGCAGCCCGACGTGTTCGGCTGACCGGCGGCGTTCACGCCCTTGCCCTGGTAGAAGTTGGAGAACAGGTGGAACTGTTCGATCGACACGGAACGATCGGCGCGGCGGATACCCACATCGATCTTGTTGAGGAAACCACCCAGCGGCTCCTCGAAATCGTAGTGGGTGTCGATGCGATAAACGTTCAGGTCAGACTTCGCCTCGTTATTGCCTTCCGACGAGAAGGCACCGATGGCGTAGCTGTCCTTGTTCGCCATGTAGTCGGTCAGGGTCTTGCCCGCGCCCAAACCACCGGAGATGACCTTGTCGAAGCCGGACCAAACCGGGCTGCTGCCCGAAATGTCATAGTGCAACTGCGGGTTCTGGCCATAACCCAGCGGGTTCGGGTCGACATAACGACCACCCAGGCTGCCAACGACGTTGTTGGTGTAGCGCGAGGCCGGGAAGGTCGAGGCGATGGAGGCCGGATAGAAGGTGCCGCGGGTACGATCATTGGCGTCACGGAACAGCGTGAAACGGCCCGGCGCGTATTTCCAGTTCGACAGATCGCCCTGGGCCTGACCATTCATCGACAGACGGTCAGCATCCGACCGCATGGCCCGGGCTTCCATCTTGAACGGCCCGCCATTGTCGTACTTCAATTCCGCGTTGTAGTTCTTGGACTCGGACTTGTTGACGCGGTTGACCGAGAAGGAGTTCACCCACCAGGCGTCAATGTCATATTCATCTACGGCCAGCCAGTTGCCGCCGCTGACCGGCGTGCTGTCGGTCGGCTTGGTCCAGACGCCGAAAGCGTCGCCCGACCAGCGGTTTGAGATGTTCAAACCGGCCGCGCGGTTATACTCGTCCATCTTGGTGTAGAAGCCTTCGGCCAGGAAGGTGAAGCCTTCCCCCAGATCAGCTTCGAACGCACCGGACACGGACAGACGGTCGCGCTCGGTTTCCTTCTTGAAGCTTTCAAAGCCGTGCGGCGAGATGAACTGGTTGGGATTGCTGCCGCCCCAGTCATTGTTGCCGGACAGGCCACCGACGCCGGGCCCCGGCGCCACGCCGGAGAAGTTGTTACCCAGATTAGACTGGCTGCCGGCAGCAGACACCAGCACGCCGATACGGTCACCGCGATAGGCCAACAGACCGTTGGCCAGGTAATCCTTTTCCTTCGTGTCCTTGCCCGTCTGGCCTTCCACAGCGCCGGAGGCGGAGAAGCCATAGGGCATGTCGGAGGGACGACGGGTGCGCAGGTCGATGGTGCCGGAAATGCCCGACAGGGCGTTCTTGGTCTCGGTGCTCTTATAGACGACGACCGCGTTCATCAGCTGGGCCGGAACGTCGGTCAGGTTCGGCTTGGCTTCACCCTGGTTGCCGGCGGACAGGTACTGTTCGCCGTTCAGCATCGTGATGACCTGCGGCAGACCGCGGACATTCACCGTCGAGCCTTCGCCGGCGTCGCGGCGGATCTGAATGCCGGGAACGCGCTGCAAGCTGTCCGCGATGGTCACGTCCGGCAGCTTGCCGATATCTTCGGACGAGATGGCATCGACAATGGCCGTCTGGTTGCGCTTGACATCGACCGAGCGCTGCTGCGAAGCGCGCACGCCGGTAACAATGATTTCATCAAGCGTATCGGTGGCTGCCGGTGCGGCCTGGGCCATGGCGGTCGATGCCAGCGCGAACGGCGACGCGCTTGCCAGCAGGGCCACGGCCATGCCGCGACCAAGCATTGAATGCATCCCTGTCAAGAGATCCTCCCTCAGAGCAAAGTTTTACGTGTGATTTTTTGGCGCCAGAATGCGCGGGATCATTCGCAGAACACCGGTTCAGGGTGCCATGCGTCTGATATTTTCCTTCGGGCTATTTATTTAGCCGCTCGGTTTGTTTCCCCACCCATCCGGCGTGTTTCGTCACACGCTCCCATCCTTAGTGGTTCTGAATTTACGACAGGCCGGTTTGATGTCAAGCGCTATATGTCATCGTTGTCATACAAAGTGACAGCGCGAACATGGGCTGTCTGGGATATAAACGCATAATCCATGGTGGATTGGCTTATTGAAAGTTTCCGCGACTGCGAGACGCATGCGCCCAAATCACGGGATTTCAAGCATTTCCCTAACACACCCTTACCCCACAGGCCCCCCAATCCATTCATTGTTGCCAGGATGTCACGGTTAAGAGAGGATTTACGAATGTTGGGACAGACAGAAATCAGACAACGTTGTCTGATTTCACTGGTGCGATGATACGCTGGTGCTACTATGGAGAATGAACCACCCGCCGCCAATGCCGGGGGAACGCCTTTGGGAGGAGCAGGAGAAGTCATCAATTCGGTGGCGGAAAACCTGTCTCCTTCAAAGGATGAAAATTGATGCGGGAGGACGCTGGATCATCCGATCCTCGGCCTGTGCCATAAACGACGAAAGAGAAACGGCAATGAATAACAGGAAGATGCGGGCCTTCATGTCCACCCTGCTGCTGGCCACGGCTCTGTCCGCTGGCACGGCGCGGGCCGCCGAAAATGCGGCACCGGCCACCGCCACCACGGCCCCGGCCGCCCGTCCCTGGATGGACAGCTCTCTTTCCGCCGATGCGCGCGCCGATCTGCTGCTGCGCGAAATGACGGTGGAAGAGAAGAAGCTGCTGGTCTTCGGCTATTTCGGATCGCCGTTCAAGGAACGCAATTATGTTCCGCCCGCTGGCATCCGCATGGGTTCGGCTGGCTATATCCCCGGCATCGACCGTCTGGGCATCCCGGCACAGTGGCAGACCGATGCTGGCGTCGGCGTGGCAACCCAGCGGGACTCGAGCGAGCCGATGCGCGAGCGCACCTCCCTGCCCGCCGGCATCGCCACCGTGGCCACCTGGAATCCCGCGCTGGCCCGGCAGGGTGGCGCCATGATCGGCAAGGAAGCGCGCCTGTCGGGCTTCAACATCATGCTGGCCGGTGGCATCAATCTGGTGCGTGAACCCCGCAATGGCCGCAATTTCGAATATGGGACGGAAGACCCGCTTCTGGCCGGCATCATGGTCGGCGCCCAGATCAGCGGTATTCAGTCCAACAACATCGTTTCCACCATCAAGCATTACGCCCTGAATGCACAGGAGACGGGCCGTTTCGTCCTGTCCGCCAATATTGATGAAGCGGGTGCGCGCGTGTCGGACCTGCTGGCCTTTGAGATCGCCATGGAACGGTCCAACCCCGGCTCCGTCATGTGCGCGTACAACCGCTATAACGGCGACTATGCCTGCGAAAACGACTTCCTTCTGAACAAGGTACTGAAGGGGGATTGGGGCTATAAGGGCTATGTCATGTCCGACTGGGGCGCCGTCCACAGCACCGCCAAGGCCGCCAACAACGGTTTGGATCAGGAATCGGGCTATATCTTCGACAAGGAGATGTTCTTCGGCGCCGATCTGCTGGGCAAGGCGCTGGCCGATGGCTCCGTGCCTATGGCCCGTCTTGACGATATGAACCGCCGCATCCTGCGCGCCCTATTCGCGCATGGCGTGATGGACAATCCCGTCGCCGTCGAAGACCACAAGATCGACTATGATGCCCATGCCAAGATCACACGCGCCGACGCGGAGGAAGGCATTGTCCTTTTGAAGAATCAGGGTGATCTGCTGCCCCTGGCGGAAGGTGCAAAAAAGATCGCCGTCATCGGCGGTCACGCCGACAAGGGCGTGATGTCGGGCGGGGGTTCTTCCACCGTCTTCGGGCGCGGCGGCAATCCCGTGCCGGGCACGGGGCCGAAGAATTTCCCCGGCCCCATCGTCTATCACGCCAACCCGCCCCTGGCCGCCATCCAGGCCCGCGCCGGCGGTGGTGTCGCGTTCGATGCCGGCACCGACCCGGCGGCAGCGGCCAAACTGGCCGCCGACAGCGATCTGGCCATCGTCTTCGTGAACCAGTGGACGGGCGAGGCGATGGATTTCGCCCTGACCCTGCCTGACAATCAGGATGCGCTGGTCGCCGCCGTCGCCAAGGCCAACAAGCGCACCATCGTGGTGGTGCAGTCGGGCGGCCCCGTCTTCATGCCCTGGCTGAAGGATGTCGGCGCGGTCCTGGCCGCCTGGTATCCCGGCACCGCCGGCGGCGAGGCAATTGCCCGCGTGCTCTATGGCGAGGTGGATGCCAGCGGACGCCTGCCGGTGACCTTCCCCGCCAGCCTGGATCAGCTGCCGCGTCCCAAGCTGGACGGCGAAGGCCTCCCCGATGGGACCAAGTTCGACGTCTCCTATAGGGAGGGGGCCGCCGTCGGCTATAAATGGTTCGACCAGAAGGGCCACAAGCCGCTGTTCCCCTTCGGCTATGGCCTGTCCTACACCAATTTCAGCTTTAGCGGCCTGAAGGCGGAGGTCGGATCGGATGGCACCCTGACCCTGTCCGGCACCGTCACCAACAAGGGCGAACGGGCCGGCAAGGCCGTGCCGCAGCTTTATATCGGTCCCGTCGGCGGCGGCTGGGAGGCGCCCAAGCGTCTGGCCGGCTGGCAGAAGCTGGAACTGGCTCCAGGCGCCAGCAGCCGCTTCTCCGTCCCCGTCGATGCCCGCCTGCTGGCCAATTTTGACGTGGCCAAGAAGGAATGGGTGGTGAAGCCCGGTCGCTACAAGGTCTGGCTGGGCGCGTCAGCCGCCGAACTGCCCGTGACCACAGAGGTCACGCTGAAAGGCGGCAGTTTCAGTGCCGTGAAGGGAAAGTAACCAAGATCAAGGGCCGCTTCACCGGGCGGCCCTTTTTCTTTTCCTTATTACGCCACAGGTAATCGCGCCGCTGCGACGCCCGCGCCATGATCCGCCCATCACAACGCCAAATGATGGAGATGATCATGGGTATCGGTCCCCTCACCCGCCAGCTTCTGCTGATCGACGCCGCCACCTGCCTGGCCTCGGGCCTGCTGCTGACGTTCGGTGCCGGCCTGCTGGAGCCGCTGTTGGGCCTGCCATCCTGGTTGCTGCTAGAGGCGGGCATCATCCTGTTCCCCTGCACCCTTTTCGCGGCCTGGGCCGGGCGTCGGGTGGGCGTGCCGGCGGGTCCCGCCAAACTGATGATCGCGCTGAACCTGTCCTGGATCCTGGGCAGCCTCGCCCTGCTGTCGCTGGGCTGGACCACGCCGCTGGGCACCGGCTTCGTTCTGGTACAAGCGTTGGCCGTCGCCGGGATCAGTGCCGCCCAGATCGTCAGTCTGCGGACGGGCTTGACAGCGCGCATGGCGTAGAGCGGATTAGGCGTCAGCCGTAATCCGCGGCCCCGTCGCGGCTCTTCCGCGGATTACGCTACGCTCATCCGCTCTACGAACAGGACCAGCATGCCCACCCTCGCCTGCCTGCTGCGCGGCATCAATGTCGGCGGCAACAAGATCGTGAAGATGGCCCTGTGGAAGCAGCTTTATGAGGAAATGGGCTTCACCAACGTCCGCACGTTGCTGCAATCGGGCAACCTGCTGTTCGACACAGCCAGCGACGAACCGCTTGAGAGCCTACACCCCCGGCTGGAGACCGCATTCGCCACGCGATTCGGCTTCACCGCCGACCATATCATCCGCGACACCACGCAGGTGCAGGCCGCCATCGCCGACAACCCCTTCCCCGACGCCGCCGCCAACGTACCCAACCATTTGCTGGTCTTTTTCCTGTCCAAGGCCCCGGATGCGGCGGGCGCGGCGAAGCTGGCCGCCCTCGATACCGGCCCCGACCGCCTGCACCTGTCGGACAACCTGCTCTACATGCATTTCATCAACGGCGCCGGCAAGGCCACCACCGACCCGGTGAAGCTGCTGCGCCTGGCCGGCGTCACTGGCACGTCCCGCAACTGGACGACCTTGAACAAGCTGGCCGCGCTGATGGCGGGGTAATGACGTAGGTCAGGTCGAGCCGGAGGCGAGCCCTGACAGTATAGCTTTCAATCCTTCGCTGTCAGGGCTCGCCTCCGGCTCGACTTGACCTACGGCGTTCACCCGCCAAAAGCCGCCTTGTGCTGCTCCCGCAGGGCCGCCTTCTGCACCTTGCCCATCTGGTTGCGCGGCAGTTCATCCACGAACCAGACCCGCTTGGGCACCTTGAAATTGGCCAGTTCGCCCTTCACATGCGCGATGATCGACGCCTCCGTCACATCATCGCGCGCCGGCTGCCTCTGGATCACCGCGGCGACCGCCTCACCGAAATCCGGGTGCGGCAGGCCGATCACGGCACTTTCCACAACGCCATCAATGGCATCCAGAACCGTCTCGATCTCCTTGGGATAAACATTGAACCCGCCGCAGATCACCAGATCCTTGGCCCGGCCCACAATATGGACATACCCGCGCGCATCCACCTTCCCCACATCGCCCGTGATGAAGAAGCCATCGGCGCGCATATCCTCCGCCGTCTTCTCCGGCTTGTTCCAATATCCTTTGAACAGATTGGGCCCCTTGATCTCGATCTGCCCGATCTCGTCCGTGCTCAGCAACGTCCCCTTTTCATCGGCAACGCGTAGCGACACGCCGGGTAGCGGAAAGCCCACCGTTCCCGGCACACGATCCCCAGTCAGCGGGTTGGATGTGATCATCCCCGCCTCTGTCATGCCATAACGCTCCAGAATGGCGTGACCGGTCCGGGCAGAGAACTCCGTATGCGTATCGGCCAGCAGGGGTGCCGACCCGCTGATGAACAGCCGCATATGCGCCACCAGATCGCGCGTGAAGCCGGGATGGGTCAGCAGGCGGGTATAGAAGGTGGGCACACCCATCAGGACACTTGCCTGCCCCAACAGCTCCACCACCCGGTCCGCATCGAATTTCGACAGGAACAGCATGTGCCCGCCATTCAGCAGGGTCGTGTTGGTGGCGACGAACAGCCCATGCACATGGAAAATCGGCAGGGCATGCAGCAGCACCTCGCCCGGCATAAAGCCCCACAGCTGATGAAGGGTCAGGGCATTGCTGGCCAGATTGCCATGGCTGGTCATGGCCCCCTTCGACCGCCCCGTGGTGCCAGAGGTATAGAGGATGGCCGCCAGCTCATCCTCGCCCACCGCCACCGTCTCAAACTGCGGGCTGAGGTTCAGGGCCATATCGGGCAGGCTGCCATCCGCGGCCACGCCCAAGGTCGCCACCGCCGGCACGCCACACCGCGTTGCCAGTTCCTTCATGCCCACCTCATCCTCGGGCCGGCAAACGAACAAAGCAGGGGCAGCATCTTCCAGAAAGTAACTGACCTCGCCCCGTTGATAGGCATTGTTCAGCGGCAGATAAACCGCCCCCATCCGCAGAGTGGCGAGATAGAGGAACAGGTTTTCCGCACTCTTCTCCACCTGTACCGCCACGCGGTCACCACGCTTCACACCCAGCGCCGCCATGGCATGGGCAAAACGGGCGGAGATGGAGGCGACATCGGCGTAGGTATACCACACACCCTGACGCGGCCCGTCCATCAGGGTGATGAAACGGGCCGTAGGATCGGCGGGAAAGCGGCTTTCGAACAAATGGTAGAGATTGCCGCTTTTCCCGCCGCTCATGTCATTTCCCCTGCAACATCTTCACGATAGCGGAGAAATCGAGACCCCCGTTCCCCGCCGCTGAGAATAGCTGATACAGGGATGCGGCCTGCGCGCCAAGGGGGGTGCTGGCCCCGCTGCTGGCCGCTGCCTGCTGCGCCAGCTTCAGGTCCTTCAACATCATGTCCACGGCAAAGCCCGGCGCATAGTCGCGGTTGGCGGGCGATGTCGGCACCGGCCCTGGCACCGGGCAATAGCTGGTCAGCGACCAGCACTGCCCCGACGAGGTGCTGGAGATATCAAACAGCTTCTGCCGCTCAAGCCCCAGCTTGTCGGCCAGGGCAAACGCCTCCGACACGGCGATCATGGAGATGCCCAGCACCATATTATTGCAGATCTTGGCCGCCTGCCCCGTGCCAGGACCCCCGGCATGCACGATATTTTTGCCCATCAGGGCCAGGAACGGCTGTGCCGCCGCGAAAGCCGCCTCGGCCCCGCCCACCATAAAGGTGAGCGTGCCCGCCGCCGCCCCGCCGGTGCCGCCGGACACGGGCGCATCGACCATCAGGTGTCCAGCCTTCTCCGCCTGGGCGATCACGGCGCGGGCACTGTCCACATCGATGGTAGAGCTGTCGATGAAGATGGTGCCGGGGCGGGCCCGCTCAATCACCCCGCCCGCGTTGCTGTAGACGGCGCGGACATGGCCACCGGCGGGCAGCATGGAGACGACGACATCCGCCAACGCCGCCGCATCGCCGGCGGACTTGGACATATCGATTCCCGCCTCATTGGCGGCGGCAATATTGGCGGGCGCCAGATCGACGCCCAGCACATTGTGCCCACCATTCAGAAGGTTTTTGGCCATGGGCAGCCCCATATTGCCCAGCCCGATGAACGCAATGGTCGCCATGGTCATTTCCTCCACAGGTTATTGTTTCAGGAGTCGAATAGGTTAGGTCGAAACATCTATGAACCGTCATCCCGGCGAAAGCCGGGACCCAGCGTCAAGGCGCGTTTAGCGCCGATATGATTCATGTCGCGGCTGACGCCGCTCACGCTGGGTCCCGGCTTTCGCCGGGATGACGGCAGAGAGCGACCAATCAGGCTACTTTCAACTTTAAAACACCAGATCCCCGCCCGCCGGCACCGCGAAGTACCGCGCGACATCCGCCGCCGACACGTCGGCCAGCTTGGCCGGGTTCCATTTCGGGTTTTTGTCCTTATCGACCAGAACGGCACGGATGCCTTCGAAGAAGTCGTTGCCGTCCATCACCGCCTGGGTCATGCGGAATTCCAGCCGCATGCAATCGTCGAAGTCTAGTTCCGCCCCGCGCCGCAGTTGCTCGAACGTTACTTTCAGGCTGGTGGGTGACATGGACAGGATGGTTTCGGCCACCTTGTCGGCCCAGGGCGTGCCCTGGGAGATCAGGCCCGCCACGATGCCTTCGACATTCTCGACCTCAAACGCCGTATCAATCGCGTCACGCAGAGCGGCCAGCGGCGGCTCCCCCACCGGTGCGGCATATGCTGTCAGGACCGCATCCACATCCTGCCCCTCGGCCAGTGCTGCCTCGATGGCATCCAGCGAAGCGGACGGCACATGATGCGTGCCGATCCCGGTATAGATCAGGTCCGCCGCATGCACCCGCGCGCCGGTCAGGCCCAGATAGAGGCCCAGCTTGCCCGGCACGCGCGGGAGGAAGTACGTCCCGCCGACATCCGGGAACAGGCCGATGCCGGTTTCCGGCATGGCCAGCAGGGTCTTTTCCGTCACCACCCGGTGGCTGCCATGAACCGACAGGCCGACACCGCCGCCCATCGTGATACCATCCATCAGAGCGACATAGGGCTTGGGAAAGCGTTTGATCTGCCGGTTCAGGCGATATTCGCCGCCGAAGAAGGCGGCGGTCAGGGCGCCCGTGCCCTCGCCCCGCTTGCGTTCCCACCCGGCATCCCAGACGGCGCGGACATCTCCCCCGGCACAGAAGGCCCGGTCACCGGCCCCCCGGATCACCACGGCCTTGATGGCGGGATCCTGGCCCCACGCATCCAGCACCGGCGCGATCACCTCCACCATGTCCAGCGTCAAGGCGTTCAGCGCCTTGGGCCGGTTCAGCAGAATATGGCCGATGGCACCCTTGACGGTGCAGATGACATCCTCACTCAAAACCCATCCTCCCTTTCAATCGCAATGGTCGGCGGCAATCTTATCGTAGGTCAGGTCGAGCGAAGCGAGCCCTGACGGCATTGCCTGATGCCTTTTCCGTCAGGGCTCGGCTCACGCCTCGACCTGACCTACGGCCATCGCGTTCTTTAAACCAGTACCATTGCGGCCAGACGCACATCCATGCGAAGTTCCTCGCCGTTATTGTGCGCAAATTCGCATGGGGTGGGTATGGCCAGCCGGTTCGATTGGGACGATCTGCAATCCTTTCTGGCGGTGGCGCGGTCGGGCCGGCTGACCCTGGCGGCCAAGCGCATGGGGGTGGATCACACCACGCTCGGCCGCCGCCTGACGGGTCTGGAACAGGCGCTGGGCACCACCCTGTTCG
Organism: Niveispirillum sp. FG156; assembly: GCF_057809555.1. NCBI lineage: Bacteria > Pseudomonadati > Pseudomonadota > Alphaproteobacteria > Rhodospirillales > Azospirillaceae > Niveispirillum > Niveispirillum sp. FG156. The sequence goes on from NZ_JBMDKE010000022.1 coordinate 105,848, forward strand.
AACGCCATGCCACGGGATACAGCCTGACCCAGGCGGGGGAGACCCTGCTGCAAAGTGCCGAAGCCATGGAGGGCATGGCCCTGACCATCCAGGAGGAACTGTCGGGTGCCGGAGCCAAGCTGTCGGGCGCGGTGCGGATCGGCACGCCCGATGGCTTCGGCAGCTTCTTTCTGGCCCCGCGCATCGGTGGCCTGGGCGCGCTGCATCCCGATCTGGAGGTGCAGCTGGTGGCCATGCCGCGCCTGTTCAGCCTGTCGAAGCGTGAGGCGGATATCGCCGTGACCCTGGCACAGCCGGAAGCCGGGCGCCTGCATGCACGCAAGCTGACCGATTATGAGCTGGGCCTCTACGCCGCGCGCTCATATCTGGAGACGGCGCCGCCCATCGACGGGCCGGGCGACCTCGCGGCCCACCGTTTCATCTCCTATATCGATGATCTGCTCTATACGCCGGAGCTGGATTACGTCCCGCTCGTCTCCCGCGATATCCGCCCTTACCTGAAAAGCGCTAGTCTGGTGGCACAGTTCCGGGCGGTGCAGGCTGGCAGCGGTATTGCCGTTCTGCCCTGTTTCATGGCGGCGGGGGAGAAAGAGCTGGTCCGGCTGCTGCCGGGCGAGGTGAAGCTGATCCGCAGCTTCTGGCTGGTCATGCATTCCGACGTGCGCCACCTCTCCCGCATCCGCGTGGCCGCGGAATTCATCGCAGACGAGGTAAAGCGCAACGCACGGCTGTTCCAGGGGTGACGAGTGCAACGCGATTTCAGGAAGACCAAAGGAAGTGTAGCGCGGATTAGTGAAGCGTAATCCGCGGAAATTCCGTCGATGATATCCCGCGGATTACGCGTCGCTAATCCGCGCTACGAAACCGTCCGTCTCAGAACGGCATCTTGAAACCGGGCGGCAGCTTCAGACCGCCCATCATGGCGTTGGTCTGTTCCGCCGTGAAGGCCTCGATCTTGCCCTTGGCGTCGTTGTACGCGGCGGTGATCAGGTCTTCCAGAACCTCGACATCCTCGGGATCGACGATGGACTTGTCGATCTTCAGACCGCGCAGATCGCCCTTGCCGTTCAGGGTCAGCTTGACCATGCCGCCGCCGGACACACCGGTGGCTTCATGTTCCTGCATCTTGGCCTGCATCTCAGCCATCTTGGACTGCATCTGCTGGGCCTGCTTCATCATCTGGCCGATATTCTTCATGGCTCAGAAGTCTCCTTCATAATCGCCCTCATCCAGGGGCGGTGGTGCATCGAAATAAGGGCTGTCGGCCATCTCGTCACCCCCAAAAGCGTCCATCGCCTCGGGAATCTCGGGTTCGGCCATCGGCGGTGGGGCCAGGGTCACCTGGCTCTGGTCGATGATCTTGTCAATCTTGGCACCTGGAAACGCCTCAAGCACGGCCTTGACCAGCGGATGTTCGGCGGCCTCGGCACGCTGGCGCAGCTCGGCTTCGCGTTCCTGCTCGGCAATGGTCGGCTCACCGGCGGCACCGGATACGGACACGACCCAGCGTTTACCCGTCCATTCGGTCAGCAACTGCCCCACCTTGCCAGGTAGGTTCTGCGGGCAGGCAGGCAACAAGCGCAGCTCAATCATTCCGGACTCGAACCGGACGAGATGGACCGAGGCGCGCAGCATGCCGGCCAGCACGCCCTCGCGCTTGTCCAGAAACAGATCGGCAACCTCACGGAAGCTGGTTGGTTCCGGCACCGTATCGATCTTGCCAACCGGCTGCGGCGTCGCCATCGGCATGGTCGCCGACATTGGCGCCGGCGCCCCGGCAAAGGCCCTTCCGCCCGCCACCATGGCCATTGGCGCCCCCTGGGTCGGGGCCGAATGCACCACCGGCCCCGGACCGCCACCACCGGCAAATCCGCCGCCGCCAGGGCTACCCCCGTGCAGGGCGCGCGCCGCCGCCTCCACCCCACCTGCCTCATTGATCTTCTTGATCAGTTCCGCCGGGCTGGGCAGATCGGAGGCATAGGACAGGCGGATCAGCACCATTTCCAGCGCCTGCATCGGCACCGGCGCATGCTGGATTTCGGCCAAACCCTTCAACAAAATCTGCCAGGCCCGCGATAGCGACGCCATGCCCAGCTTCTGGGCCAGGGCCACACCGCGCGTCCGCTCGTCCTCCGGGATCGACACATCCTCGGCAGTGGCCGGAATGACACGGGCACGGGTCAGGAAATGCGCGAAATCCAGCAGGTCCTGGGTAATGACAATCGGATCGGCCCCGCAACGATGCAGATCGGTCAGGATATCCAGCGCATCCGCCGGCTTGCCCGTCATGGTCGCTTCGAACAGGTCGATGACGCGTGTCCGGTCGGCCAGACCCAGCATATCACGCACCTGCGCCAGGGTGACGTTACCGCCGCCCAGCGCGATGGCCTGATCCAGCAGCGATAGCCCGTCACGCACCGATCCGTCGGCGGCCCGCGCGATCTGGGCGATGGCGTCGGGCTCCACCGGCACGCCTTCCTTGCCCGCCACGCGGGTGAAATGCCCCACCAGGGTGGGGTGATCCACACGACGCAGGTCGAATCGCTGACACCGCGACAGCACTGTCACCGGCACCTTGCGAATCTCGGTGGTGGCGAAGACGAACTTCACATGCGGCGGCGGTTCTTCCAGCGTCTTCAGCAGTGCGTTGAAGGCGCTTTTCGACAGCATATGGACTTCGTCGATGATGTAGAGCTTGTAGCGCGCGGCAGACGGCGCATAGCGCACACCCTCAATGATCTCGCGCACATTATCGACGCCGGTATTCGACGCGGCGTCCATTTCGATGACATCGACATTGCGGTCGGCGGCAATGGACACGCACATCTCGCACACGCCACAGGGGCTGATGGTCGGCCCGCCCTGCCCGTCCGGCCCAATGCAGTTCAGGGCACGCGCAATGATACGCGCCGTCGTCGTCTTGCCCACCCCGCGCACACCGGTCAGCATATAGGCCTGATGGATGCGGCCCGACTGGATGGCATTGCGCAGCGTCCGGACCAGCGCGTCCTGCCCCACCAGCTCATCAAAATTCTGTGGCCGGTATTTACGCGCCAGCACGCGATAGGCGGCACCGGCGGCGGAATGGCTGTTCGTCTCGTCGGTCACGGGGCGTCTCGGGTCTACGGCAAGGACGCGGCAGTTTAGTGATGCAAGCGCGCCGACGCCATGGTTTTGCGATACCGCTTTTGACAGAGCGGCGCGACGATGGCGAATTTTGTGAAAGGTGGGAGGCTGGACGAACGACCCGAGCCGAAACTCGTTACGGCTGCTTCCTTCCGGACCTGACCGGGTTGGCGAGGGACCCGCCCGTTGCCAACCTCCCGACGCCTATATCGGCGAGTGTCAGCAGAAAAACAAGGGAGAAATCCGCCGGGGCCGCTCTGACACCTGTGCATTGGCGGCTTGCCCGCGCGCATGTCACCGTCGCCAAACCATGATGAGACTGAATTTCTATGCCGGCTCCGGCCTGGATCGGGCCGCCCACCGGCGCAAGGATGAGGACTGGCTTGCCGCCCGTCTGCGCCACCCGCAGGCCGCCCGGATCATCCCCTGGTGGCGGGGCCGGCATCTGATTGCGGGGGCCGATGATGCACCCCTGCCCGCTTACCTGCCGGTCACTGCCGACTGGTGGGGATGGCATCTGGCCATGCCACCCATCTATCTGGGTGATGATGGCGGCCATTCCTATTTCGCCGTCGATATCTCCCCTTTGGAAGATGTCGACACCCATGCGGAGGTGGCGAAGCTGGGCCGGTTTGTGGAACTGCGGTCGCTGGGCACCCGCATCGGGCAGCGGGCGGGGGGCATGTATGCCTATATCCGCGCCCTGATGCTGTGGCACGGCAAGCATAAATTCTGCGGCACCTGCGGGTCGCCCACGGCGGCGGCGGAAGGCGGGCACAGCCGGCGCTGCACCAATCCCGACTGCGCCGCCCAGCATTTCCCCCGCCATGACCCGGCGGTCATCATGCTGGTCCATGATGGCGGTGACCGCTGCCTTCTGGGCCGGCAATCGCGCTTTCCCCCAGGCATGTATTCTACGCTCGCCGGATTCGTGGAACCGGGCGAAAGCCTGGAAGAGACGGTAATGCGCGAATGTTTCGAAGAGGCGGGCGTGCGCGTCACGGATGTGAAATACCATTCCAGCCAGCCTTGGCCCTTCCCCTCCTCCCTGATGCTGGGCTTCCACGCGCGTGCCACCACGCTTGACGTGAAGGCGGATGAGGATGAGCTGGAGGATGTGCGCTGGTTCAGCCGCGATTTCGTGCGAAAGAATCAGAATGGTGAGAACTTCCGCCTGCCGCCGTTCGACAGCATTTCCAGACAGTTGATCGAGGCGTGGCTGCGCGGATAAAAGGGCGATCCTTGCCCGTTTATCCGCGCCCTGCCATCCTGACCGCCCAAACCCGTCCCAGCCGGAGTGTGTACCCAAATGTCCGACCTGTCCCTGCCCGCCACCAATGTCGTGGCGGCGGAACTGTCCACGGTGCGTGATTTCATCCGCTATGCCGTCAGCCGCTTCAATCGCGCCGGGCTGGTGCATGGGCACGGGGCCGTCACCGCCTATGACGAAGCGGCCTTCATCGTGCTGGAAACGCTGAAGCTGCCGGTGGATCAGCTGGAACCCTATTTCGATGCCAAACTGATCCCCGCTGAACGGCTGGCGCTGGCGGAGATTATCCACCAGCGGGTCACGACGCGCAAACCCGCCGCTTACCTGACCAAGCGCACCTATATCCAGGGCGTGCCTTTCTATGTCGATGACCGCGTCATCGTCCCCCGGTCGTTCATCGGGGAGCTGCTGTTTGGCGAGTTGTTCGGGGGCGAGCAGGATTTCACCCTGGTCGATGACGTGACGGACGTGGAAAAGGTGCTGGATCTCTGCACCGGTTCCGGCTGCCTTGCCATCCTGGCGGCCAGCATCTTCCCGCTGGCCGATGTCGATGCCGTCGACCTGTCGCCCGACGCGTTGGAAGTGGCGAAGATCAACGTGGCCGACCATGGCCTGGAAGAACGCGTGAAGCTGTTCCATGGCGACTTGTTCAAGCCGCTGAAGGGCAAGAAATACGATCTGATCATCTCCAACCCGCCCTATGTCGATAAGGAGGCGATGGACAATCTGCCGCCCGAATATCAGGCGGAGCCGCGCATGGCCCTGGTCGGCGGCGATGATGATGGCATGGCCATCGTCCACCGCATCCTGAAGGAAGCGCCCAAGTACCTGAACCCCGAGGGTGGCCTTCTGGTGGAGGTCGGCACCGGTCGTGCCGCACTGGAAGAAGCGTACCCGGACGCAGAATTCCTGTGGCTGGAAACCGAACATTCCTTCGGCGAGGTGTTCTGGATCACGCGTGAACAGTTGTTGGAGCTGTAATACCACTCTGCCAAGGGCTTGCCCGTTGGCAGAGTGGAGGCCGGCGACCGCCGGCCCGCCGCTTGGTAGCGGCGTGAAGCCAAGCCGCCGGATGGCGGCGCCCGGCGTCTGAGGGAACAAGAAATCTCCCTTGATCGGTCACGAGCAAGGGAGATTGGCGTAAAACGCGCTAGAGCGGGATGAATTTAGGTTGAATCGCAAGGGGATACCCAACGGCTTGGA
>NZ_JBMDKE010000023.1:0-111406 GCF_057809555.1 Niveispirillum sp. FG156
GGGCGAGGGGCGGAACAGGCTCTCGGCCAATCTCCGCCCCTCGCCCACGAAGGTGGGAGAGGGAGGGGCCCGCGCCGGAAGGCGTGGGAGGGTGAGGGCAACCCGTTCCCCGTCCCTTACCGCGTCGGCTCGTCCGATACCTTCACCGCCAGCTTGCCGGTATTGCCGCCCGTGAACAGCTTGTTAAAACTGGTCAGGGTATTTTCCAGGCCCTGGTCCAGTTCCACCTTCCACTTGATCTGGCCAGCGGCCAGCCAGGGGCCCATTTCGGCGTACATTTCCGCCATACGAGGCGCGTAATCCAGGACCAGGAAGCCCTCCATCCGCGCGCGGCGGCTGACCAGGACGGACAGGTTGCGCGGGCCCGGCGGCAGCTCGGTGGAGTTATACTGGCTGATGGCGCCGCAGAAGGGGATACGGCCCCTGACGTTCAGCAGGCTCAGCGCAGCCTCGGTGATCTCGCCGCCCACATTCTCGAAATAGATGTCGACGCCATCGGGCACGGCGTTCTTCAAGGCCTTCTGCCAGCCCTTCTCCTTGTAGTTCACGGCAGCGTCATAACCCAGTTCGCCTGTCAGCCAGTTGCACTTGTCGGCGGACCCGGCGATGCCGACCGCGCGGCAGCCCCTCAGCTTGGCAATCTGCCCGACCAGGGAGCCGACGGCACCCGCGGCGGCGGAAACGACAACCGTCTCCCCCTCCTTCGGCTTGCCGATATCCAGCAGGCCGAAATAGGCCGTGGCCCCCGTCATGCCCAGCGGCCCCATATAGGCCAGCAGCGGCAGACCCGGAATGTTCGGCACGCGGCCAAAGGACGACCCGTCGGCAACGGTATAATCGGCCCAGCTACCCATGCCGGTAACGATGTCACCGACCTTGAACTTGGCGTGGTTGGACTGATCCACCACGCCCAGCACCAGACCGCGCATGGTGGTGTTCAGCGGGACCGCCGGCAGGTAGCTGTCATACTGCATCCAGACCGCATTGGTCGGGTCCAGCGACAGATAGACGGTGCGGACCCGGATCTGCCCCTCGCCAGCGTCGGGCGCCGGTGCCTCGCGCAGGGACAGAACCTCGCTGAAATTGCCGCCCTTGGGACGGTCCAGCAGCAGCCAATGGCGGTTGATGGCGGTGGACATGGATATCTCCCCAGAAGATTTGTCGATGATTGACGAACAGCATCGTTCAAACGCTTGTTCGACTCAAGTGCGTTTTCGTCCGATCGTTCTAAAATCAGCAACCGTGACGGGTTGTCATCCCCATGGTGTTGGCGCAACATCATCGGACCCAGGAAACAGTGAGAAGCCCGCAAAGACGGGCCGGGTGGGGGGATGGGTTTTCTTTTACCGACTTTTGACGAGGCGACAGAACGCCGTTTCGACGTCTGGCGCGCCTCGCGTCTGAACGATGCCCTGCTGGCGCCGGTGGCTATCGGCGGTCTGGCGATGTTCAGTTTTCTGGCATGGGACTGGCTGCTGGACCCTACGCAATTCCTGGCTTGTCTGTTCATCCGCAGCACGGGCGCCGTCATCATGATGGCATGCGCCTGGAAATTGCTGCGCACCCGAACGACACCACGGGAACTGCGCTGGCTTGGCATGCTGGCCGTATCGGCGGGCACCGTCTCCATCGCCCTGACACAGTTCCTGTTGCAGGATGGTTTCCTTTACGGACCAGCGGGGCTGGCCCTGTTTCCCACCGTATCGGCGGTGGTGGTGACGCGGGCGCGGCAGGTGCCGCTGCTGAACCTTCCCGGCTTTGCCGTGGTGGTGGCGCTGCTGCTGCTGAAAGGGGTGGAAGGGTTCGCCCTGTTCAACGTCATCGCCTTTGTCGGGACCGGGGTGTTTGCGTCGGGCATCCTGGCCTTGGCCCTGGAACGCACCGCCCGATACGGGTTTCAGCTGGAACTGCGGCTGGAGGAACAGGCCCATATCGACCCGCTGACCGGCATCGCCAACCGCCGCCGCCTGGAACAGGAAGCCCGCGACGAGGTGGAACGGGCGCGGCGTTTCAACCGGCCCCTGTCGCTGATGATCATGGACCTGGACCATTTCAAGGGCGTCAATGACCGGTATGGCCACCCGTTCGGCGACAAGGTCCTGCGCACCCTGGCCGATCTGGGCCGCGCCAACCTGCGCCAGACCGACCTGTTCGCGCGGGTGGGAGGCGAGGAATTCGTGGTACTGATGCCGGAAACCACGGCGGAGGCGGCGGCACAGCTGGGTGAACGGCTGCGCAGCCTGCTGGCCGCCACGCCGATCAGCGACGGGGAGCATGCGGTGACCGTGACAGTCAGTGCGGGCATCGCCGCCCATGGGCCGGACGCGCCAACCATGGAGGCGCTGATGGCCATGGCCGACAAGGCCCTGTACGAGGCCAAGGCCCAGGGCCGCGACCGTGTAGTGATCGGTCCTGGCGGACCGGGTTAGAATCCCAACCGGAGTATCGAACGATGGATTTCGCTACCGCCGATCTGGTCGATGCACATGAACCTGTGATCGCCAGCTGTTCCATACAGTTCCGCAGTTTCGGCGGGCATGCCCGCTTTGCCGGCCCCATCCGCACCGTCCGCTGCCACCGCGACAATGCCCTGCTGAAATCGATCCTGTCCACGCCGGGCGATGGCGCCGTGCTGGTGGTGGATGGCGGCGGGTCGCTGGCATCGGCCCTGGTGGGCGATGTCATCGCGGGGCTGGCTGTCACGAATGGCTGGTCCGGGATCATCGTCAACGGCGTGATCCGCGACAGCGTCGCCATATCGACTCTGCCCCTGGGTCTGAAGGCCCTGGGCACCAATCCGCTGAAAAGTGCGAAGACCGGGGCGGGAGAGGCGGATGTAGCCGTGGCTTTCGGCGACTGCACCTTCACGCCCGGCCACTGGGTCTATGCGGATCAGGACGGGGTGGTCGTTCTGCCCACCCCGGCCTAATCCGATCACTTTGTTCCTTCAGGCGCTGGCGGTGCGGCTTCCGCCGGCGGCGCCGCGACAGAGGCCGGGGGCAGCACCGTCAGGGTGCCGGCAGCGGTACGGGCATAACGGCTGCCATCGTTCAGATCGTCCAGGCGAGCCGATGGCAGGGTGAAATTGCCCTGGGTGACGGCGCGCGCCAGATAGACCAGACGGAAATTGCCGCTGTCGGGCATGCCGTCCAGGGCAGCCACGAACCGGTCGTCGCGGAATTCCACCAGGGCCGCCTCCGACAGGGTGCCCAGCCAGGACAGATCGCCCAACTGCGCGCTGCCGGCCAGCCGGACATTCTCCACCACCAGACCGGCGGGCAGCGGGTCGATCAGCAGCAGCGGACCCGTCAGCGGCTGTTCGGCCTTGCCCTCCAGCACCACGACCAGCAGGTCGCCGGCGCGGATATTCTTCAGGTTGGCGGGCCGGCCCTTGCCGTCCTTGAACTGGCGGGTCAGCGTCAAACCGCCTGCCGCTTCCGCCTTGTCCGGGGTGGACAGGATGCCGGCGATGGTGGTCAGGGTGCGGACCGGCGCATCGCCCTTATTGGCGACGGACAGGGATGCCCCATCGGCCAGCGCGCGCAGCAGAGGGCCGTTATTGCCCGTCACCGCCTGCCCATCCACCGTCAGGTTCAAAGCCGGGCCGCGCGTGGCCAGCGCCTGTGCCGCCAGCAGCAGCCAGGCGCGTTCCTGGGTGGCGACCAGGGCCGGATCGCGCAGCATGCCGGCCAAGGCGTTTTCCTCCGCCTGGATGCGGGCCGGATCGGCATTGGCGGCAATCAGCAGGGCCAGCGTCGCGGCGCGGTCACGCAGCGGGCTGCCGAAATCACGCACGCCCGACACGCCCGGCAGCGGATCATCCAGACGTGAGAGGATATCGCCCGCCCGCTGCCCATCGCCCAGGATGGCGAAGGCGGCGGCGATCTGGGCCCGCGCCAGACGGGAGGGCACGCGGGCTTGGAACGTTTCCTGGAAGAAGCGCAGCGGCGTAGCGTCGATGGCCCGTGCTCGTGCCGCGACATAGAGCGCATAGGCGCGTGCCGGCAGTTCCGCATCCTCAACCCAGCTATTGCCGATGGAGCGGACCAGCCAGTCCATGCCACGGCGATAGCCATCTTCGGGCACCGTGAAGCCCGCCTCCCGCGCACGGGTCAGCACGTCGAGCGCGAAGGCGGTCAGCCAGGGATCGGCGGGGCCTTCATGCGACCAGAGCGAGAAGGCACCGTCGGCCCGCTGCCGCCCGATCAGCCGTTCGACCAAATCGTCGGCCTTGGCCTTCAGCTTGTCATCCGCCGGCAGGCCCAGCGCCTTCTGCCAATCATTGGCACCGGGCAGCGGCAACAGGCGCGAGGCAATCTGATCCGCCGAGCCAAAGGGCCGGGCATCAATCAGCAGCAGATGGGTCAGCGCGTCCAGCGTGTCATGGGTGCTGGCCATGGCCAGCTTCCAGGAAGCACCGGCAATGGCACCCTCCGGCTTCGGCACAACCAAGGCCGCCGTCTGACCTGGGGTGATCTGGCCACGCACCTGCGTGGCCGCCACGGCGTGGGCCGGACGGATATTGAGGGGGAAGCGGCGGGTCAGGCTGTAACCTTCGGGACCCGTCACATTGACGACCAGCACGCCATAACCGGGGTCGCCCGCCACCAGGGTGCGGTCGATGGACAGTTTGCGCCCCCGCGCCAGGGCCTGGAAGCTGGTTTCGGCCTTGCCGCCCTCCAGCTTCACCGGCCCTTCCGCCGACAGCGACACCTTGTAGGCACCGCGCACGGGACCCGACACATTTTCCAGGTTCAGGGCGATGCGCGCCCTGTCGCCGGGCGCCAGGAAGCCCGGCAGGGTCATGTCGGTGGCGATATCGTCGCGCACATCCAAGGCACCCTTGCCCACGCCGACCTTGGCATCGGACCAGGCGACGGCAGTCAGGGACAGGCGGCCCGCCATGTCGGGCAGGACCAGATTGACCTCTGCCTTGCCATCTGCACCGACCGTCACCACGCCGGAATGCAGCGCCGTTACGGGACCGCTGCGCGGGGCCGTCGTGATGCGGGTGCCGCCCTTGTCCTTGTCGCCGCCACTGGCGGGGGCGGATGCGGCGGCATTGTCGGGATTGACCAGACGGCCATAGACATCGCGCAGTTCCACGGCCAGCCGGCGCTTGCCCAGGAACCAGCCGACGGGATCGGCGGCCTGCGTCTCCGGAAGGCGGGCCACGCTTTCATCCACCGCCGTCACCAGCAGGCGGATGGTCGATCCCGGTTCCGCCCCCGTCACCGTCACGGGCAACTTCACGCCCCCACGCGGATGCACCGCCGGCTGTTCAGCGATGGCGACCGACAGGGAACGGTCCGCGGGATCGACAGCAACCCAGCCCATGCCAAGCGCCCGGCGCGGCGGCGTGCGGTTGCCGGCATCGGCGGGTGCGAAAGACGTGGCCAGCACATAGGCGCCGGCAGTGATGTCATCGGGCAGCGGCAGTTCGACGAAGGCCCCCTCCGTCCCGATCTCGCTGACCAGCGTGTGGCGGATGGCGCGGTCGGCCAGCGCGATGGCCACTGTTCCGGCATAGGGCGGTCGCACGAAGACGCGGACCTTCTGACCCGGCTTGTGCAGGGGTTCCTGCACCTTCACCTCCACCGCGTCCGGCGTGTCAGCCAGCTTGGCCGATACCCACCAGCCAGCGGAGAAACGCACCGACGAGGCGATGCCCGTGGCCGGATCAAACACTTCCAGCCGGTAACGCCCGGCGCGGACCTGTTCCTCGATGGTGGCCGGCTGACCGGCGGCGACATTGATCGACCCGCCCGTCAGGCGGCGATCCTTCACGATGGTGCGGTATTCCCAGCGGCCATCGGCGGCGTACCATTCATAATCATATTCTTCTTCGAACAGGTCCCAGGTCAGGCCGTTACGGGCGACCTTCTGCCCATCGGGGGCCACGGCCAGGACATCGACGGCCACCGTCGCCCCTTCCGGCACGGCATCACCGCTGAAATTCGGCTTCAGACCCAGGGTGAAGGGCTGGAACTCCACCGGCAGGACCAGTTCCTGATCAACCGATCGGCCACCGACATCATGCAGCGTGGCGCGCAGCACCGCCTCCAGCCGGCGGCTGGTATCGGGCAGCTTGCCCAGGTCGAAGGTCAGGACCGCCTTGCCGTCGGCACCCGTGGTAAAGCCGGGCAGCGCCCGCCTTTCCGGTGCCAAGCTTTGCTGTGCCAGACCGAAACGATACCCGTCCAGGCCAGGACGCGGCCTATCGGTGGGGCGCAGGGTTAGCGTCATCTCACCGGGCAACAGGCCGGCGGCCCCGCCATTCAGGTAACGGGCATCGATGGTCAGCCCGACCTTGCCATCGGCACCGATGCGGGCGCGGTCGGCGGTCAGGTCGAAACCGATGCGGGCGGGGGCAACCTCCCCCACATTGAACCGGGTCTGGCCCACAGGCGGGCCGTTGGGGTCCAGATGCGCCGTCGCGGTCCAGCGGCCCGACGGTGCGTTGGCGGGCAACTCCACACGCCAGACATGGGCACCGGCCCCGCCATCATCAACCAGCCGGCGCTCCACCTCCAGCCCATCCGGGCGCACCACCTTGAAGGTCAGCTTCTGTCCCGGCAGCGCCTTGGCATCGGCGTCGCGCAGCAGGGCCGTCAGCCAGACGGGGTCACCGGGGCGATAGGCCCCGCGCTCAGGAAACAGATAGGCGTCGGCATTACCGGTCAGCAGGCGCCCGCCATCGCCCTTGCCGATCAGTTCCACCGCCGGGGCACCGAAATCCAGCAGGGAAAATCCGCCATCGGGCGTGGAAGCGAACAGGGCCTGGGGGGCGGCCTCATTGGCGCCACCCACCTGGGCCGCGTCGAATCGGGCCAGACCATCGGCACCGGTGACCGCCCGGCCCAGTTCCCGCTTGTCGCGGGCCACCAGACGCAGTTCGACACCGGCCTGCGGTTTGGCCGAAGTCAGGCTGCGCGCGAAGACATACAGGCCGTTGCCGGCCTTGAAGCTGGTCAGGCCCAGGTCGGAAACGACGAACCATTGCGTGGCGCGCTTGTCCCAGGCCTGGAAGGACAGGGCCGCATCCTCTGCCACGGCGACATAGACGCCCGGCGCCAGATCACCGATCACGGCATCGATGGGAAAGGCGATCTGGGCGGCCTTGTTACGCTCACCCCCGATGGCCATCTCCCCGCGCCAGACGCGCTCGCCCTTCTGGTCCAGGACGTCGCCGATCTCGAACTCGGTCATGGTCTGGTTGGAGCGACCGTAATAAAGCTGCTCCACCAGGGCGCGGTCATTCAGGCGCAGCACCGTCAGGCGCGCCCGTTCCACATTCACCCCGCGCAGCGGCAGCCCCTCTGCATCCACCCGCGGCAGGATATAGCCCTGGCCACGGAAGGACAGGCTGGGCTTGCGGTCGGGCACCGCCAGATCGCGGCTGATGGCGTCGGTCAGCTTTTCCTTGGCACCCGCCGCCGGCAGGCCGGCATTGATGGTGACGGCATAGCGCTGGCCATGTTTCAGGCCGTCCAGGCACAGGCTCTGATCGCGCACCGCGATGGACACACCTTGCGCCGGCTCCACCGTCACGAACCGCGTCAGTTCAGTGCTGCGGCCACGCGGTCGCGGCAGGGGGCGGGAGAAGGCGAAACAGGCCTGGGGCTTGTCCCGTTCGGCGGCTATCTCCACCCCCGTCAGCTCAAACGGGCGCGTCTCCGGCCCGGCCTTTGGCGGGGCGGCGGGTGGCGGTGCCCCCTCCTGCGCGGCAAGAGCGGCGGGCGCCAGGAGAAGACCCGTGGCGAACAGCAGTGCGGAAATGCGCGGCATATTGATCGGAATGCGGATGACGGGAGGGAACATGCATAGCATGAAACGCCGGGATTATGGCGTCACAACGGCCAGAGGACGCTGTTTTCAGGCAGTTTGCAACAAGGTCGTTGGCATGACGCCGTTCCGCAGGCCCATGCCCCTCGGTTTCATTGCCTGATCCCCGCCATCATGTTAGCGCCATACGGGTACGACATTGCTTGCCATGCCAGAGGTCCCATGACAGACGCCGATGACAGCCAGGTGCCGCAGCGCCGCGTGCCACAGCTGGACTGGCCCCGGCTGATCCTCTGGCTGGGCGGATTCGCGCTGCTGGGACCCGCCCTCTGGAACGGCTTTCCCATCGTGTTCTTCGACACGGCCGGATACATCAAGCGTGTGCTGGATTGGGACCTGGAGCCGGGCCGGTCCTTCTTCTATGGCCTGTTCCTCTATGTCACCTCGGGCGGCTGGTTCAGTTTCTGGGGGCCGATCCTGGCGCAGGCCGGGGCGACGCTGTGGCTGATCCATCTGCTGCTGCGCGTGCATCGGATCGGGTTCCGCGACTGGCCGCTGCGGCAGGTCACGGGGGCGGTGGCCATCGCGCTGTCGGCCCTGACGGGTGTGTCCTGGTATGTGGCGCAGGTGATGCCGGATATCCTGCTGCCCTTGCTGGTCCTCTGCTTCTGGCTGTTGTCCTTCCGCTTCGATGATCTGACCTGGGTGGAGCGTATGGGCGTGGCTTGTATCGGGCTGCTGGCCCTGCTGTCGCATATGTCCTCCATGGCGCTGGCTGGCGGGCTGGTCCTGACCATCGCGGCGGCCAGGGGGCTGGACCGCTGGCGTGGCTGGGGTCTGGCCCCGCGCGTCTGGCCGGCGGCGGCGCTGCTGGCCCTGTCGGTCATCGCCATGCCGACCCTGCACATGGCCCTGATCGGCAAGCCAGGTTTCACGCCCGGTGGGCCCGTCTTTATCTTCGGCCGGCTGGTACAGGATGGCTTGGCGCAGCGTTACCTGGCCGACCATTGCCCCGACCCGACCATCAAGCTCTGCGCCTATAAGGACAGCCTGCCCGCCACCGCCGATGATTTCATCTGGCACAAGGAGAGCCCCTTTGTCGCCATCGGCGGCTGGGACAGCGCCACGCCGGAACTGTCGCGGCTGGTGGGCGGCATTGTCGGGGCCTATCCCGGCGCCTTCCTGTCCACGGCCCTGGTCGCCACCAAGGATCAGTTGCTGATGGTCCAGACCGGCGACGGGCTGGATGAATGGCAGGAGGTGACGCGCTGGATCTTCCGCGCCTTCATGGCCGACGGGATGCACCAGGCCTTTGCCGGGGCCAAGCAGCAGCGGCAGAAGACGACGCAGGACCTGTTCGACGCGCTGAACCTCATACATGTGCCGGTAGCGCATCTGTCGGGCCTTGGCCTGATTCTGGTGGCCGCCTGGGGCTTTCGCACGGGCCGGCGTGATCTGGCGGCGCTGGCCCTGTTCGTCCTGATCGCGCTGATCGGCAATGCCTTCATCAATGGCGCCCTGTCCAACCCGCATGACCGGTATCAAAGCCGCATCGTCTGGCTGGCGACTCTGGTAGTGGGGGTGGCGGCGCTGCGGGCCGTCACGCCGCCACGGTCAGGGGCGGCAGGCTGATCGCCTGGATTTCCCGCACCAGGAAATCGATCAGGGGCTGGATCGGACCATCCTTGGCCCGATCCTCTCCGAACACCGCCGTTTCCACCGGGTCCAGCGCCGGGAACCCATCGGCGGGACCCAGCACCCGCAGACCGGGAACCAGGGCACCCGCGCCCAGGCACGTCACGCCCAGCCCGGCCAGGGCCGCCGCCCGCACCGCCATAAAGGACCCGCTGGCATAGGTCGTGTGCCAGGGCCGCCCCGCCCGTTCCAGCGCGGCCACGGCGCGGGTCCGGTAGATGCAGGGATCGGGCAGCAGGCACAGGGGGACCGGCGCATCCCCCGGTTCCGCCCGCCAGTCGCTGGACGCCACCCAGACCACGGGCTCGCGCCACAGGAACCGGCCCTGCGGCCCCGTCTCATTGCGCTTGGCGATCACCACATCCAGGCGGCCCTCGGCAATCTCCTGCACCATATCGCTGCCCAGGCCGACCGAGACGTCCAGGCGCACACGCGGATGGGCGCGGCGGAACCGGGCCAGCAGCAGGGGCAGATGTTCGGGCGCGAAATATTCGGCCACCCCGAACCGCACCAGCCCCGCCGCCTCGGGCGCCATCAGGCGCGCCACCGTCTCATCATTCAGGGCCAGCAGGCGGCGGGCATAGGAGAGCAGCAGCTCCCCCTCCCCCGTCAGGGTCATGGCCCGGCCCGTGCGGTCGAACAGGCTGCGGCCCAGCGCGGCCTCCAGCCGTTTGATCTTCATGCTGATGGCCGATTGCGTGCGGTGCAGCCGGTCGGCCGCCGCCGTGAAGCCATCATGATCGACAATGGCCACAAAGGCCCGCAGCGCATCCATATCCAGATCGGTCAATCGGCCCGACATCATCACAATCCTTGATCATCTCCATAAAGATAATTCGTTTCCCTTATTCAAAGGTCAAGCCCATCTTGTTGTCATGACACGGGCCGATGGCCCCAACCCGATGGAGATGATGATGAAGGCGGTCCTGCTGAAGGATTTCGGTGGTGTGGACAATCTGGAACTGGCCGAGGTGCCGACGCCCGTGGCGGGGCCGGGGCAGGTTCTGGTCAAGATCCACGCGGCCAGCGTCAACCCGGTCGATACCAAGATCCGCAAGACAGGCCGCGCCATCGCCGCCGACCTGCCCTCCATCCTGGGCTGTGACATGGCCGGCACCGTGGTGGCCCTGGGCGAGGGCGTCAGCGGCTTTACCGTCGGGCAGGCCGTCTATGGCTGCGTCGGCGGGGTGAAGGGGTTGCAGGGGACCTATGCGGAGTATGTGGCCGCCGATGCCAAACTGCTGGCGCCGGCCCCTGCCGGCCTGTCGCTGCGGGATGCCGCCGCTCTGCCGCTGGTCACCCTGACGGCGTGGGAGGCGCTGGTGGACCGGGCACGGGTGCAGCCGGGGCAGAAGGTGCTGATCCATGGCGGGGCCGGCGGTGTCGGCCATGTCGCCATTCAGATCGCCAAAATGCAGGGCGCGCATGTCACCACCACCGTCTCTTCCGATGAAAAGGCCGATCTGGCCCGGTCCTTCGGCGCCGACGAGGTGGTGAATTACCGGACCGAAGCGGTGGAGGCCTATGTCGCCCGCCTGACGGGCGGCCAGGGTTTCGACATCGTGCTAGATGCCACCGGCGGCAGCGATATCGCCACCAGCTTTGCCGCCGCCCGGTTCAACGGGCAGGTGGTGACCATCGTGGCCGGGTACAGCGCCGACCTGTCGCCCATGCATGGCAAGGGGTTGAGCCTGCATGTGGTCTTCATGCTGCTGCCCATGCTGTACGACCATGGCTTTGCCATCGACCGCGCGCACCAGGGCAAGGTTCTGGCCGATACCGCCGGCAAGCTGCGCCCCCTGGTCGATCCCACCCGCTTCACCCTGGCCGATATTGGTGCCGCCCATACAAGGCTGGAGGATGGCAAGGCGCAGGGCAAGCTGGTGATTGACGTGGCGTGATCCCTGCTTCAACAGGGCGCATTGAAACATTGCCCTTGATCCGCCACTTTGTTGCATGAACATTGTTCTCTGGCGAAGGTTTCAGCCTTGGCCCCGCGTATAAGGCTTAACTGCCCTGGGTTCGCCCTTGGGCAGTTAAGCGGCTGGTGACCACCAGCCCGGCGCCCATGCGCCGTCAGCCCCAAGCTGCCGGAAGGCAACGCCCGGCGCATGAGGGAACGTGAAGACAGGGGCGGTGCGGCCGGCGGCACGGGAATGATGCCGGTGACAGATTGCGTCAAGGAGCGTAGGTCATGAAATTCAACCGTCAAACGACCATCCGGGGCCTGATTGCCGCCGGCGCGCTGCTGGGGCTTTCGGCCTGCGCCAACCCGCAAGCCGATCAGGCCGCCTATGCCCAGCAGGCCTTTGTCGGCATGCCCAAACAGACCCTGCTGTCCTGCGCCGGCGTGCCGACGCGCAGCGCCAGTGTCGACAATGTCGATTACTACACCTACACGTCGGAACGGCTGGTTACCACGCCGGCCCCTGGCCCGCATTTTGGCTTCGGTTACGGTTATGGCTACCGCCGCCCCTGGTCACCCTGGGGCTGGGGTGTCGGCTTTGACGATTACCCGGAAACCGAAACCCGCGACTGTCAGGCCACCTTCACCCTGAAGGACGGCGTGGTGCAGCGCATCGTCTATAACAGCGCCAGCGACGGCCAGGCCGCCCGTCTGGGTCAATGCTACCGCATCGTCGAAAATTGCCTGGCCCTGATCCCGCAGCAGCAGAGCCAGCAGGGGAAGTAAAGCCCGGCGGCCCGGCCTGTTGTTTTGAGGAAAAGCCCGACGGATCACTCCGCCGGGCTTTTTTCATGGCCGCACGGCGCGCCACGCCGACCGGTCCCGTGCAACGGAATGCAACACAAAAAAAGGGGTGTTTCATCACCCATGGCCGTTCCACGCCGACAGCACGGGGCGTCGGCGGGAGGAAGGCGCATGGATGGCGGTGATGGTATCAGGGTAGCAGAAACCGCCCCGGAAGTCAGCGGTTAGGGTGGGGTGGGCGAGATGGATCAAAGACCCGCCAGCTTGGCGATTAAAAGGTCATGTCGTAACATGGCCACATTATTGGGCAGGAGGTGCGCGGTGGCCGGCACGACCGTATCCAGCCGAGAGTTGAACCAACACTTGGGCAAGGCAAAACGCACCGCCACGCAGAACCCTGTCGTCATTACCGACAGGGGCAAACCCGCCTTTGTGCTGCTGTTCTATACAGAATATCAGCGTCTGAGCGGTGCAGCACCGGGCCGCACATTGGTTTTGGCTTCCTGCGCTATTAGCAGCAGCGCGACAGTATTAGCAGAACGTTGAGAGATTGGGAGCACTGCCGCCTGTCGCCAGAATCTCGGACGCGCATACTTACGGCCTGATTGATCGCAATCCGCAGATGAGGGAAGAGGCATTGACCTGAATATAGTGTTAAGCATGGGGATAATTATTCTATCCAGATACGTCTTCTGACCTGTCGTAATCGCGTCCAGTAGGGGGAATCCAATACAAGGGAATATCAATGCCGACTGATTTGTTGCGCGCTCGATAGGACGAATATAATCTTATATTTGTTTTTGTGCGATCTTTTTGCCACTAAAACATGTTTTTGCTATGCCGATCTCGTCGTAGAACCTAGCAGGCTAAGCTGTGCGCGACTATGGTGGATGCGCACTATGAACGGGAGCGCTTGATGGCGGGGGGCACATGAAGCCAGACACGGTAACCGTAAGTCAGATATTCTCGAGCAACCGACGGTATTGCGTGCCGATCTACCAGAGGCACTACGTCTGGAGCGAGCAAGGTCAGTGGGCCAACCTGTGGGACGACCTGCGGACAAAGGCTGAGGCGAACCTCGCAGGACGACCAAGTCGCCATCCCCACTACATGGGCGCCATAGTCCTGGAATCGCGAGCTGTGACGAGTTCACGAGAGGTGCCGATCCTCGATGTCATCGATGGTCAACAGCGCCTCACGACACTTCAGATATTGCTCATCGCGATGCGTGACGTGGCGCGGGATCAGAAGATCGAAAAGATGGCGCGCGTGATCGAGCGCTCAATTCTTAACGAGCACCCGGAGGAGATGAAGGATCCAGATACAGAAGTCTACAAGCTCTGGCCGACATTCCATGACCGAGAAACCTTCCTGACTATCCTGAACGCAGGCTCGCGGCATAACGTCAGGCTCAAGTTCTTCAACTACTTTCCCCGTGCCCAGTCGCGACTCTCAAAGGTTGGGAAGACCTCCCAACCTCGGCTACTGCAGGCCTACATCTTCTTTTATGACAATATGGCTGGCTTCTTGAAAACGTCCGACGAGCTGTCAGTCGATGCGCCGGAGGCAGAGCGCAGGCTGGATGGGTTGCTGACGACGTTGCTGCGGAGCTTCCGCGTGGTCGAAATCCAGCTCGAGAAGGATGACGATGCTCAGGTCATATTCGAGACACTAAACGACCGCGGAACGCCCCTTCAGGCATCCGATCTGATCCGGAACTTCATCTTCCTCCGCGCGGCGCGTGAGAAGACCGTCACGGAGAAACTTTACGAACAGCACTGGAAGCCCTTCGAGGAGCCCTTCTGGTCTGCCGACGAGACGCGGGGTCGGCTGACGCGCAAGCGCCTGGAGTTCTTCCTACTCCAGTATCTTGCGGCGAGGACGGGCCGGGAGGTTAGCCTCATCCGTCTCTTCGCGGAGTACAAGGATTTCGTCGAGGACGACGGCGGCCCGCAGAGCGTCCAAGATGAGATAGCGGATATCCTTCGCTACGCACCAAGTTACAGGACGCTTGTAGAGGCCAAGGGTGAGGGCTCTCTGGCCGCCGTCGCACGACGCCTTCGTCCATGGGACATCAGCACAGCTTATCCGCCGATACTCGCCCTTGCGGTGAGCGATTTAGAAGACGGTGAGAAGGAGGAAGCGTTTAACGATATAGTATCTTACGTCGTCCGCCGGGCAATTTGCAACCTGACTACCAAGAACTACAACAACATCTTCCTCGGCCTGACAAGAAAGCTGAAGGAGGATGGGCCATCAGCCAAGACAGTCCGCAGCTACCTACTTGCCCAGCAGGGGCCAAGCGGTGTATGGCCTACAGACATTGAGTTCCGGTATGCGTGGCTTGAAGGAGCCGTGTACGATTACATACAGCCGACAGTTAGATTGCGCGCAATTCTGGAAGAGCTGGAAGCGGCACTGAGAACGAAAAAGACGGACCCCGCACCATTGCCGCTAGCCTTGGCGATTGAGCATTTGCTCCCGCAGTCCTGGTCATTGAATTGGCCCTTGGGTGATGGCACGAAACCATCCCGAGAGGAGTGGACCAACGCCACTATTCAGGCCGCCGCCGCCGAAGCTGCTGGGGGACGCTTAGGCGAGATTGCTCGCAGAAACCGGCTCATACACACTATCGGAAACCTCACACTTCATACCCAAACGCTCGGATCGTCGATGGGAAATGGAGCTTTCGCCGAAAAGCAAGCCGCACTGCGGGAGCATGGCCTCTTCCAGCTGACCAAGGGTTTTACCGCATCAAATATCGCGAAGTGGGATGAGGAAGCCATAATAGACCGAGGTATAAAGCTGTTTGACGTGGCTAGACGGGTCTGGCCACACCCGACGGTCACGCCTTAAGCCGTTTCATGAACGCTGACGATATCTGTCGAGTGGTTGCGACGGATACCAATTACGCCCTGGTGAGAGCCGAGCATAAGGCTGGGAGGGTTGATAAATCAAAAAGCCCGGCGGATCGCTCCGCCGGGCTTTTTCTTGTCTCCACCCCCCCGCCGGGTCACCCCGGCGGGGGTATCGTCACCACAATCGTTACTCCGCCGCTGCCGGGGCAGCGAGGTTGCGCAGGACGTATTGCAGGATGCCACCATTCTTGAAGTAGTCGACCTCGTCCAGCGTGTCGATACGGCAGAACAGGTTGACGACTTCCTTCGACCCGTCGGCGCGGGTGATAGTCAGCTTCAGGTCCATGTGCGGCTTCAGGCCGGCTTCCACGCCTTCGATATCGAAGGTCTCGGTGCCGTCCAGCTTCAGGGTGTGGCGGTTCACGCCGGCCGGATACTGGAGCGGCAGGATGCCCATGCCGACCAGATTGGACCGGTGAATACGCTCAAAGCTTTCGGCCACGACGGCGGACACGCCCAGCAGGCGGGTGCCCTTGGCGGCCCAGTCACGCGACGAACCGGTGCCATATTCCTGACCCGCGAACACGACCAGGGGCGTGCCCTCGGCCTGATACTTCATCGAGGCATTGTAGATCGGCATAACCTCGCCGGTCGGCACATACTTGGTCACGCCACCTTCGACGCCCGGCACCATTTCGTTCTTGATGCGGATATTGGCAAAGGTGCCGCGCATCATGACTTCGTGGTTGCCGCGACGGGCACCGTAGCTGTTGAAGTCGGCCACGATCACGCCGTTTTCCAGCAGGTATTCACCGGCGGGGCTGGTCTTCTTGATGTTGCCAGCGGGCGAGATATGGTCGGTGGTGATGCTGTCACCCAGGATGGCCAGGGCGCGGGCACCCTTCACGTCGGACACGGAGCCCGGCGTCATGGTGATGCCGTCGAACAGTGGCGGACGCTTGGCGTAGGTCGACTTGTCGTCCCACTTATAGGTCATGCCCTCGACGGTCTTGATCTTCTGCCACTGCTCCGGCCCCAGGAAGACGTTGGCATAGCGGCTGACGAACATCTCGCGCGTCAGGAACTGGGAAATCGTGTCCTCGATCTCCTTGTTCGTGGGCCAGATGTCCTTCAGGAACACGTCCTGACCATCCTTGCCCTTGCCGATCGGGTCCTTGGAGATGTCCAGGTGCAGCGTGCCGGCCAGGGCATAGGCCACCACCAGCGGCGGGGAGGCCAAGTAGTTGGCGCGGACCTGCGGCGACACGCGGCCTTCGAAGTTACGGTTGCCGGACAGGACGGACGCGACGGTCAGCTTGCCCGCGTCAACGGCGGCGGCAATCGGGTCCGGCAGGGGGCCGGAATTGCCGATGCAGGTGGTGCAGCCATAACCGACCAGATTGAAGCCCAGCTGATCCAGGTACGTCGACAGGCCAGCAGCGTTCAGATAGTCGGTGACGACCTGGGACCCGGGGGCCAGCGAGGGCTTGACCCACGGCTTGGTCTTCAGGCCCAGTTCCACCGCCTTCTTGGCCACCAGACCGGCGGCGAACAGCACCGACGGGTTGGAGGTGTTGGTGCAGGACGTGATGGCGGCGATCACGACATGGCCGTGATCCAGCTTGTAATCGGCACCGGCAACGTCGGTCGGCTGGCTGACAGGGCGGCCGGCAACGTCGGTGGCCAGGAACTCACCGAATTCTCGTGTGACGTTGGACAGCAGCACGCGGTCCTGCGGACGCTTGGGACCGGCCAGCGACGGCTCCACCGAACCCAGGTCCAGGTCCAGCGTGTCAGTGAACACCGGATCGGGCGAGGACGCATCGCGCCACATGCCCTGGGCCTTGGCATAAGCCTCGACCAAGGCCACGCGGTCGGCGTCGCGGCCCGTGAAGTGCAGGAAGCGGATGGTCTCGGCGTCGATCGGGAAGATGCCGCAGGTGGCGCCATATTCCGGGGCCATGTTGGCGATCGTCGCACGGTCGGCCAGCGTCAGCGCGTCCAGGCCGGGGCCATAGAACTCGACGAACTTGCCCACCACCTTCTTCTTGCGCAGCATCTGGGTGACGGTCAGCACCAGATCGGTGGCGGTCGCACCCTCACGCAGCTTGCCGGTCAGCTTGAAGCCGACGACTTCCGGGATCAGCATGGAGATGGGCTGGCCCAGCATCGCGGCTTCCGCCTCGATACCGCCCACGCCCCAGCCCAGGACGGCCATGCCGTTGACCATGGTCGTGTGGCTGTCGGTGCCGACCAGCGTGTCGGGATAGGCGACGGTGGCACCGCTCTGGTCCGTGTCGGTCCAGACGGTCTGGGCCAGATATTCCAGGTTCACCTGATGGCAGATGCCGGTGCCCGGCGGGACCACGCGGAAATTGTTGAACGCCTTCTGGCCCCAGCGCAGGAACTCGTACCGCTCGCCATTGCGCTGGAATTCCAGCTCAACGTTTTCGTCGAACGCCTTGGGCGTGCCGAAGCTGTCCACCATCACCGAATGGTCGATGACCAGATCGACAGGCGTCAGCGGGTTGATCTTGGTCGGGTCGCCACCCAGCGCCACCATGGCCTCGCGCATCGCGGCCAGATCGCAGACGGCGGGCACGCCCGTGAAATCCTGCATCAGCACGCGGGCCGGGCGATAGGCGATCTCGCGGTCGGACCGCTTGTCGACCAGCCACTGGGCCACAGCCTTGACATCGTCAACGCTCACCGTGCGCCCATCTTCGAAGCGCAGCAGGTTTTCCAGCAGGACCTTCATCGAGAAGGGCAGGCGCGACACGTCGCCCAGACCGGCCTTCTCCGCTTCGGGAATGCTGAAATAATCAACGGACTTTCCGCCGACGGTAAGCGTGCGGCGGGTCTTCAGGCTGTCATGGCCGGTGAACGTGGACATGGGGGGGTGACTCCTCCAACGGGGTCGCGGGGGTAAACGGCAGACCCTACTCGCCCCGGCTCCAGCGTCCGGGACCGTTGATCTGCCAGGATGGCGTTTTCGGAGCGTGGTTTAGCGCGTTTTGCGGTGCGGGAAAAGGGCAGGTTGAGGGGATCAGCCCCCGATTTTTGTACAGATCGGGATGGATTTGCGACTTGTTGCGAAACGATCTTAATTGGAGTCGACTGGTGACGGGCTCATCAGGGCCGGAACATAGCGGTCCACCTTGATCTCCCCTTCCCGCCGGCGGGCCTGGGCGATGTCGTAGCTGTTCTGCATACGCATCAATGTGTCCATGGACACGCCAAACGCCTTCTCCAGCCGCAGCGCCATTTCGGAGGAAAGCTGCGTGCGCTCGTTCAGCAGCATGGAGAGCGCAGCCCGTGTGACGCCCAGGATGCTGGCCGCCGCCGTCACCGACAGGTCCAAAGGTTCGATCACCTCGTGCCGGATGAATCCGCCGGGATGGGCCGGGCTTTTCAGGCGAATGCCGGTGATGGCGTTCATGGCCGTCTCCTAATGATAGTCAACATAGTCCAGATCGATGATCTCAACACCCGCCCGATCAATGGCGAAGGTTAAACGCCAGTTCTTGGTCACATGCAGGCTCCATGTCCCCTTCCGGTCGCCAGTAAGCCGGTGCGCCTTCCAACTCGGCACGGTCGTAAGCTCATCTTCACGCTCCATATCCTGCAGAAAGGACAGTATGCGGATCAGCTTTGGCACTGCGGCAGCCGGCAATCCGCTGGCGTCGTTATCCTCCATCAACCGGCGCAGCCCTTTATGGATGACGTTCCTGATGATCAAGGCGATATCCGGAGATATGTATAGCGTCAAATGACACTATACACGACCTTCGGAGCCGACGCATCTGCGATGTCCCTGCCCAAAAATTTCCCAACCCGGCCCGCACGGATTGGTGAATGGCCCGCCCGGTACAGCAAATTTGAAATAATATCTCTTTTGCCGTGGCACGGTTGACAGGGCGGACTTTTTCACAGAGATGTCATGCCGTCCGCGCGGGATGCGTTCGTTGCATGGCTGATACCATGCGCGAACCGAGGCGCGATGGAGGGACCCTTTCGATGCTGTCTTACACTGTCCGGCGCCTGCTGGAAGCGATCCCGACATTACTGGTGATCGTGGCCTTGTCGTTCTTCCTGATGCATTCGGCGCCGGGTGGCCCGTTCGACAGCGAACGCGTGCTGCCGCCGGAGATCGAGGCAAACCTGAAGGCGGCCTATAATCTGGACAAGCCGGTCTGGCAGCAGTTCCTGATCTACCTGAGCAATGCGGTGCAGGGCGATTTCGGCCCCTCCTTCACCTATAAGGATTTCTCCGTCTCCGAACTGATCGGCACGGGTTTCCCGGTTTCGCTCAAGCTGGGCCTGTCGGCCATCACGCTGGCGGTGATCATCGGCTGTACGCTGGGCATCCTGGCCGCCATGCGCCAGAACACCAAGACCGACTATTCGATCATGGGCGTCGCCATGGTGGGCATCACCATCCCGAACTTCGTGATGGCGCCGCTGCTGACCCTGGTGTTCGGCATCTATCTGGGCTGGCTGCCGGTGGCGGGTCTGGGCGATGGATCGTTCCGCAATCTGGTACTGCCCGTCATCGCCCTGTCGCTGCCGCAAATCGCCATCATCAGCCGCCTGACGCGCGGCGGCATGGTGGAGGTGCTGCGCTCCAACTTCGTGCGCACGGCCCATGCCAAGGGCCTGCCCGAACATCTGATCATCACGCGCCACACGCTGCGCGCGGCCCTGCTGCCCGTCATCTCCTATCTGGGACCGGCCATTGCCGGCCTGGTGACGGGGTCGGTGGTGATCGAGCAGATTTTCGGCCTGCCCGGCATCGGCCGCTATTTCGTGCAGGGCGCCATCAACCGCGACTACACGCTGGTGATGGGCACCGTCATTACCTATGGCAGCTTGATCGTGCTGATGAACCTTGTGGTCGATCTGGTCTATGGCCTGATGGACCCGCGCGTTCGGTACGATTGAGGAAATAACGATAATAAAATCAACGACAAGCCAATGTTCAGCAGGGAAGGACAGGGTTCCATGCGCATCACCAAGCATCTCCGCACGGGCGTCGCCTTTGGCGCCATGATGATCCTGGCGGCCTGCGGGCAGCCGGGCGACAAGCAGGCGGCGGCACCCGCGAAGCCCACCGTGGAAGAAGCCACCGCCTTCGTCACCAAGGCCGAGGCCGAACTGGGTGCCGCGCGTGAAAAGGCGTCGCGCACCGCCTGGGTGCAGAACACCTATATCACGTCCGACACGCTGGCCCTGGCCGCCGACAGCAACGCGTCCTATAGCGCGCTGGTGTCCCGCCTGACGGCGGAGAGCAAGCGTTTCGTGGGGCTGGAGTTGCCGGCCGATGTGGCGCGCAAGCTGAACCTGCTGCGCCTGGAAACCGCCTTGCCGTCGCCCGCCGACCCGGCCCTGAACAAGGAACTGGCCGAGCTGGACGCCAAGCTGGGTGAGCTTTACGCCACCGGCAAGGTCTGCCGCGACGATGGCAGCGACTGCCTGACGCTGGACGAGATCGACGATGTCTTCCGCAGCTCACGCGATGAGAAGGAGCTGAAGCGGCTCTGGGCCGGCTGGCACAAGGTCGGGCAGGAGATGAAGCCGCTCTACCAGCGTGAGGTGGAGATCGCCAATATCGGCGCCAAGGAACTGGGCCTGCCCGATGCCGGCACCCTGTGGCGCTCCGGCTATGACATGCCGCCCGAAGCGTTCGAGCAGGAGGCCGACCGGCTGTGGGGCCAGGTGAAGCCGCTCTACACCGCCCTGCATTGCTACGCCCGCACCAAGCTGGGCGAGAAGTATGGCACCGACGTGGTGCCGCAGGACAAGCCGATCCCGGCCCATCTCCTGGGCAATATGTGGGCGCAGGAATGGGGCAACATCTATGATCTGGTGGCGCCCAAGCAGGCGGCCACCAATGTCGATGTCACCAAGCTGCTGACCAAGGCCGGGTACGACCCGATCAAGATGACCAAGTCAGCCGAAGGCTTCTTCACGGGCCTGGGCTTTGAGGCGCTGCCCCAGACCTTCTGGGAACGCTCGCAGATCACCCGCCCGCGCGACCGCGAGGTCGTGTGCCATGCCTCGGCCTGGGATATCGACGACAAGGACGATATCCGCATCAAGATGTGCATGCGCGTGAATGGCGATGATTTCCAGACCGTGCATCATGAGCTGGGCCATAATTTCTACCAGCGCGCCTACAAGGGCCAGTCGACCCTGTTCCGCAACGGCGCCAATGACGGCTTCCATGAGGCCATCGGCGATTTCATCGCCCTGTCGGTGACGCCGGGCTATCTGGTGAAGCTAGGCCTGCTGGACAAGGAACCCTCCACCGAGGGCGATGTGCCGCTGCTGCTGCAACAGGCCATGGACAAGGTGGCGTTCCTGCCCTTCGGCCTGCTGATCGATAAGTGGCGCTGGAATGTCTTCAACGGCAACATCAAGCCCGAAGATTACAACAAGGCCTGGTGGGACCTGCGCACCAAGTATCAGGGCGTGTCCTCGCCCGTGGAACGCAGCGCGGCGGATTTCGATCCGGGTGCCAAGAACCATGTGCCGACCAGCGTGCCCTATGTGCGCTACTTCCTGGCCCGCATCCTGCAGTTCCAGTTCCACAAGGCCGCCTGCGATCAGGCCGGCTTCACCGGCCCGCTGCACCGCTGCTCCATCGCCGGCAATGCCGAGGTGGGGGCGAAGTTCAAGGCCATGCTGGAAATGGGCGCGTCCAAGCCCTGGCCGGAAGCGCTGAAGACCTTTACCGGTACCGAACAGATCGACGCGACGGCCATGCTGGCCTATTTCGCGCCGCTGAAGGAATGGCTGGACAAGCAGAATGAGGGCAAGAGCTGCGGCTGGGAGTGAGGCTTTAAGGGAGGGGTGGTGATGCCCACATTGCGGCGGGAGGGGAAATGGAAACTGTCTGTCTATGGACCGGGCGACCATCCCCCGCCACATTCCCACATCATCGGCCCCGACCATGACGTGATCGTGCATGCCGTCAGTTTTCAGCCCCTGGGCGGAACACTAAGCGGGGTGCCGGAGGAACTGATGAATTGGGCCAGAACCAACCAGGATGTTATCCTGGCCATGTTCCAGGCCCTGAACCCGACAAGGAGGTGATGGGATGCGTACACCACGGATCAAATCCGTCACCACCTTGCCGGGTTATAAGGTCCGGTTGGAGTGGGACGTCGGCCAGGTGTCGGTCGTCGATATCTCCGACATCATCGACCGGTACGACATCTTCGCGCCGATCCGGGAAAACCCGGCCCGGTTCGATCAGGTGACGATCGGGGAATACGGGTACGACCTGCATTGGTCCGACCTGATGGAAATACCCTGCACGCAGCTTTGGCAGCGTTCGCAGGTCCAGGCGGCAGAGTGATGCCAATCCGACAAGGGTTTGCCCTTGGCGGATTGGAGGCTGGCGACCGCCAGCCCGGCACCCCATGGTGCCGCAAGCCAAGGCGGTGGATGCCGACGCCCGGCGCTTGAGGGAACTTTTGGGTTAGGGAAAGAGCAGACGACGATGGTTCAAGACATCACCGGCGGGGCCAAGCGGGCCGCGCTGATCGAGAAGGCGGGCGAGGATGTGCAGGGCCGGTCCCTGTGGCAGGATGCCCGCCGTCGCCTGTTTGCCAACAAGATGGCGGTGGCCAGCATGATCGTGCTGGGCATCATCACCTTCATGGCGATCTTTGCCGACTTCCTCAGCCCCCATGCCTATGACGAGGTTTATTGGGATTATATCGGTGTCGGGCCGCAGCTGGAGGGCAGCCACTGGTTCGGGACCGATGCAAATGGCCGCGACCTGTTCATCCGCACGCTGTATGGCGCCAAGGTATCGCTGGCCGTCGGTGTCGTGACCACGCTGGTCGCCCTGATGATCGGCGTGGTCTATGGCGCCATGGCCGGATATTTTGGCGGGCGCATCGACAGCATCATGATGCGCATCGTTGACGTGCTCTATTCCATGCCGCTGATGTTCTTCGTCATCATCCTGGTAGTGGTGTTCGGGCGTCACATCATCCTGGTCTTCGCCGCCATCGGCTGTGTCGAATGGCTGACCATGGCGCGCATCGTGCGCGGCCAGACCCTGTCGGTGAAGCGCAAGGAATATATCGAGGCGGCCCGCGCCGCCGGCGTGTCCACGCCCAACATCATCCTGCGCCATATCATCCCCAACGTCATCGGCCCGGTCATCGTGTTCGTGACCCTGCTGGTGCCTGTCGTGATCCTGGTGGAAAGCTTCCTGTCCTTCCTGGGCCTGGGCGTGCAGGAGCCGATGACCAGCTGGGGCGTGCTGATCTCCGAAGGGGCGGCCCAGATGGAGAACGCCCCGCATATGCTGATCTTCCCGGCCGTGTTCCTGGCCGTGACGTTGTTCTGCTTCAATTTCATCGGTGACGGCCTGCGCGACGCGCTGGACCCCAAGGACCGCTAAGGGAACGGACAAGATGACCGCTGTTTTGGAAGTCCGCGACCTATCGGTCCGTTTCGCCACGCCCGATGGCGAGGTCAGCGCCGTCAATGGCGTGAGTTTCGACGTGAATGAGGGCGAATGCGTCGGCATCGTCGGTGAAAGCGGATCGGGCAAGAGCCAGCTTTTCATGTCGGTCATGGGCCTGCTGGCCCGCAATGGCCGCACCCTGGGGTCGGCCAAATACCGGGGCACCGAACTGGTCGGCATGCCGGTCAAGGACCTGAACAAGATCCGCGGCGACAAGATCGCCATGATCTTTCAGGACAGCATGACGGGCCTGACCCCGCATCTGCGCATCGGCCGCCAGATGACCGAGGTTCTGGTGCAGCACAAGGGCATGTCGGAGGCCCAAGCCGTCAAGCGCGCGCTGGACATGCTGAACCTTGTCCGCATCCCGGAGGCAGGCCGCCGTCTGGCCCAGTATCCGCACGAATTGTCGGGCGGCATGCGTCAGCGCATCATGATCGCCATGGCCCTTCTGTGCGAACCGGAACTGCTGATCGCGGATGAGCCGACGACGGCCCTGGACGTGACGGTGCAGGCGCAGATCCTGGACCTGATGTCCGACCTGAAGCGCGTGACCAGGGCCGCCATCGTCCTGATCACCCATGATCTGGGCACCGTCGCAGGATTGTGCGACAAGGTTCAGGTCATGTATGGCGGTCGGTTCATGGAAACGGGGACGGTGCGGGACATCTTCTATGAACCAGCACACCCCTATGCCGCCGGCCTTCTGTCCTCCATGCCGCGCCTGACGGAGGAGCGGTCGGAAAAGCTCTATGCCATTCCCGGCCAGCCGCCGAACCTGCAGCGCCTGCCCAAGGCCTGCCCGTTCCAGGAACGCTGCGACTTCGTGCATGACCGCTGCGCCACCGAACTGCCGCTGCTACGCGAGGTCGGGCCCGGCCATGCCAAGGCCTGCCACCTGTTCAGCCTTCAGAACCCTGTATCCGACCCGGCGGCCCCGTCGTTGGTCGTCGCCTGACCGTGCGGAGTTGATGCCATGTCCAAGGAACTGCTCCGCGTCTCGGACCTGAAGGTCCATTTCCCCATCCGCACCGGTGGCCTGCTGATCGGCCAATACACGCCGTTGAAGGCCGTGGACGGTGTCTCCTTCACGCTGAACGAGGGGGAGACGCTGGGGATTGTGGGGGAAAGCGGCTGTGGGAAATCCACGCTGGGCCGCGCCATCCTGCAATTGATCAAGCCCACCGACGGTCAGGTGGTGTTCATGGGGTCCGAGTTGACGGGCGTGGGCGCGGAAATGGTGCGCCAGAAGCGGGAGGAGATGCAGATCGTCTTCCAGGACCCGCTGGCGTCGCTGAACCCCCGCATGACGGTGGGCGATATCATCGCCGAGCCGCTGACCGTCTACCGCCCCAAACTGTCGAAGGAAGATCGCAAAGGTCTGGTCCGCGACATGATGGCCAAGGTCGGCCTGCTGCCGCAGATGATCAACCGCTATCCGCACGAATTCTCCGGCGGACAGTGTCAGCGCATCGGCATTGCCCGCGCCATGATCCTGAAGCCCAAGATGGTGGTCTGTGACGAGCCCGTCTCAGCGCTCGACGTGTCAATCCAAGCGCAGATCGTCAATCTGCTCATGGATTTGCAGCAGGAAATGGGCCTGTCGCTGCTGTTCATCAGCCACGACCTGTCCGTCGTCCGCCATGTCAGCCACCGGGTGATGGTGCTGTATCTGGGCCGGGTGATGGAGATCGCAACAAGAGATGCCATCTATGCCGCCCCCCTGCACCCCTATACCCAGGCCCTGATCTCTGCGGTACCGGTGCCCGACCCGGATGTGGAGAAGAACAAGGAACGCATCGTGCTGGGCGGCGACCTGCCCAGCCCGATGAAGCCGCCGTCCGGCTGTGTCTTCCGCACCCGCTGCCCCAAGGCCACGGATATCTGCGCCAGCGATGTGCCCATCCTGGAAGAGAAGGCGCCGGGTCATCGCGTCGCCTGCCATCATTGGGGGCCGCCGGAGAAGAAGCTGGTGTAGGTTTACCTAAACCATTGGCTCACAATATCAGTGAACGCTAACATGCATTTGCATGCGGTGAGGGATAGGGCTGCGGCCAACGCAGTCTAAAGATGCGCGCTTTAAAGGTTTGGTTAACGAAGCAACTGCGATAAGGGCTGAAACAATCAGCACTGTCGCAATCGTTTTCAGCCGGACCGCAAGGGGTGCCGACATGGGCGCTTTATTTCATCGTCTCACCAATATCTCTCTGTCGGCCCGCATCGTCGGGTTGACCACCTTGTCCTTGCTGCTGCTGGCAACCGGTCTGGTTCTGGTCAGCGACCGGCTGGTTGAAAGCTATGCAAGGCGTCAGGCCGGCGAACAGCAGGACCTGTCCATGCGCGTGGCGTGGCAGGTTCTGGACAGTGTGGGTACTCCCTTCCGACGCGATGGCAAGCAGCTTTACGCGGGCAACACGCTGCTGAACGACAATTTCGGGCCTGTCGATACGATCAGCAGGATTGCCGGCAGTACCGCCACCATCTTTGTTCTGGATGGGGCAGAGGCGGTACGCATCGCCACCAACGTGAAGAAGCCCGATGGCAGCCGCGCCGTCGGCACCAATCTGGCCCGCAATCCCGCCTATGAGGCTGTGGTGGGCGGTGGCCGGAGCTTTCGCGGTGAGGCCGATATCCTGGGCGTCACCTATCTGACAGCCTATGACCCGATCAAGGACGCAGGCGGGAAGATTATCGGCGTCCTGTATACCGGCGTCGAGAAGGCCCCCTATATGGCGCAGGTGGCGGAGCTGAAGCGGTCATTGCTGCTGACATCCGCGGGCATCACGTTTGTCCTGGCCCTGATCGCCCTGGGCCTGATCCGGGTCTGGGCGTCGCGGCCCCTGCACGCCCTGTCCGACCTTCTGGAACAGCTGGCAGCGGGGGAGACGGATGTCCTGCCGCCCGATGCGACAGGCCGCCGGGATGAAATCGGTCGTATGCAGCGTGCCGCCAGCGGCCTGCGCCTGTCGGTGGTGGAGGCGTTCCGCCTGAAGCAGATGGTCGATGACATGCCGTTGAATGTCATGCTGGCCGATGCCGCCAACGGCTTTGCCGTCACCTATGCCAACCGCGCCACCCTGGCGGCGGCGGAAGGCCTGTCATCGGTGCTGCCCGCCGGCGGGACCAGCCCCATGGGCCGTCACCTCAACATCTTCCAGGCAGACACAGGAGAGATCGGCCAGGTCATCAACCGGCCCGAGAACCTGCCCTGGCGTGGCCAGATCGATGTCGGCAATGAGCGGGTGGATATCCGTATCGCCGCCGTCCGCGATGGCCATGGCCGCTACATCGGGCCCATGCTGACCTGGACCATCGTGACGGCCCAGGCCCGGCTGGCCGACCGGTTTGAAGCCAATGTCCGTGCGCTGGCCACCCGCGTTTCTTCGGCGTCGCATGAAATGCTGGGTGCCGCCGACGCCATGCGCCGCGCGGCAGAGGGCACGGGGACCAAGTCTGGCCATGTGGCCAGCTCCGCCAACCGCGCGACGGGCGATGTGGAAACGGTGGCCGCCGCCGCCGAGGAACTGGCCGCCAGCGTGGCGGAAGTGGACCGTCAGGTTGGTCAGTCGGCCCATATTGCAGGCCGCGCCCGTCAGCAAGCGGATGAAACCGGCCACTCCATGTCCGAACTGGCCGAGGCGGCAACCCATATCGGTCAGGTCGTGGACATGATCAACAGCATCGCTGCCCAGACCAACCTTCTGGCCCTGAACGCCACGATTGAGGCGGCGCGGGCCGGTGAGGCGGGGCGCGGCTTTGCCGTGGTGGCGTCGGAGGTGAAGACGCTGGCCGGCCAGACGGCCCGCGCTACCGAGGATATCCGCACCCAGATCGCCGCGATCCAGTCCAGCACGCATCAGGGCGTGGCCGCGATGCAGCGGATCGGCACGACGATCCGGGAAATCGGCGACGTGTCCCAGGATATCCTGTCAGCCGTATCGCAGCAGAACGCCGCCACCCGCGAAATCGCCCACAGCGCCGCCGATGCAGCCCGTGGCACGCGCGAAGTGGTGGACACGATCGATGCCGTCACCGATGCCGCCGGTGATGTCGGCAGTGCCGCCACACAGGTGAAGGCCACCGCCGACGCCCTGGACGACGATGCCCACAAGCTGCGCACGGCCATCGACGATTTCCTGCAGCAACTGCGCGCAGCCTGATCCACCGACCGTGCAAAGAGCAAAAGCCCCGCTTCCGCCAGCCGGCAGAAGCGGGGCTTTTGCTTTAGGGGCAGGAGTGATCAGCCCAGGTAACCCTGTACAACCGGCTGCACCTGCTGCCAGCCGTCAATGATCATCTTGATGGCGACATAGAAGATCACGGCCAGACCGATATAAGCGATCCAGTGGAAGCGCGAGAGCAGCTTTGCAATGGCCGTCGCGGCGGCACCCATGAAGGCCACCGACAGGGCCAGACCCAGGATCAGCACTTCGGGATGCTCATGCGCCGCGCCGGCAACCGCCAGCACATTGTCCAGCGACATGGACACGTCGGCGATGACGATCTGCACGATGGCCTGACGCACCGTCTTGGTGCCGTTCGGCGGCAGGGCCTCGGCACCGGGATTGGCGTCGCCGGGGTTCACGGCCTCGTCCGCGACCTCCGCACCCAGCATTTCCTGCTTATGTTGGCGAATCTCACGCCACATCTTCCAGCAGACCCAGAGCAGCAGAATGCCACCCGCCAAGGTCAGGCCAACGATGGCCAGCAACTGTGTGGTCAACAGTGCAAAGATGATGCGCAGCACGACGGCGGCTGCGATGCCCCAGAAGATGACCTTCGCCCGCTGCTGCGCTGCCACGCCCGCGGCGGCCAGACCCACGACAATGGCATTGTCGCCGGCCAGCACGATGTCGATCAGGATCACCTGCCAAAGCGCGTTCCAGAACGACACTTCAAAAAACATGTCCATGTGCGAAAACCCCTTCGCTTATTTGCCGCCGTTCTAACACGGGCGGGCGGCAGCTGGCGATGGGGAACAAAAAAGCCCGCCCCTGTAAAGACAAGGGCGGGTTTTCAAGTCTTGGCAGTTGGATCCTGCATGAATGATGACAGGACGCTGCAGATATCGGCCACAGACACCAAATTGTCAAACATTATTTTCAGTATTCGTAACAATCGACATTCTTGAATACTTATAGAATGGCAAAGTAAATGCATTTCCATTCATTGAAATGAATGGATTCAAGTTACTTTGGAGTAATAAAAAAAGGAATGCTGTCTAAAGACAGGCGGACACGGTCAGGCGCGGGGCGGACCGGTAGACCAGGGATGGGCACAAGCCTGCCCTGCGCCGGAAAGTCCGGCGGGCATCATCTCTGGATCTGCGGCGGCAAGGCGCGGCAGGCTGGACAGGGCCGGCAGGGCCAGACCGTCCTGGCCACCGGCATCATCGGTGCCCGTGGGCAGCGGTGCCTCTGGCGCAGCACTGATGACGAAAAGGCCGGGATCGTCAGGACTGACAGGGTCGGGCGCCGGGTCGGAACCCTTCTGTTCTGTCAGGACAACCGGTGCCGGAAGCTGGACAGCACTATCGGCTGCCGCCGGCGGGGCCAGCAGCAGGAAAGACAGGCTCAGCAACAGGACAAGTAACCGGTCGATGGTCACGCGTCGCTTCCGGGCAGGTTTCGTCCCCGTTACCGGGAACAGTCACCATAGAATGGGCACAGTCGCGCGCGGCGGCAAGCCCCGGTTTATCGCACCGGCTGCGCGCCGTCCGGCAGATGCTTGATAATCAGGTCGGCCAGCCGCCGGATGTCACCGCTGCGCGGGCTGCCCCGGCGCCAAACCAGGGCCATGGTGCGCGTCGGCACCGGATCGGCGAATCGGCGCAGGCCGATCTGGTCATTGGAGGCCAGCGAAGGGGCGGCAAGGGCCGGCAACAGGGTCAGGCCCAGACCGCCCGCCACCATCTCCACCAGGGTGGCCAGCGAGGTGGCGGCAAACCCATCCCCCGCCGCGGCGCCGGACAGGGCGCAGACATCCAGCGCCTGATCGCGGAAGCAATGGCCGTCTTCCAGCAGCAGCAGGGTCTCGTCCTTCAACTCCCCCTCCTCCACCGTTTCGGCATTGTCCAGGCGGTGGCCGCGCGGCATGGCGACCAGGAAGGGTTCGGTGTAAAGCGGCAGCAGCTCCACCCCCGGCTCCGTCACCGGCAGGGCCAGCAGCGCCATGTCCAGGTCGCCCGCCCGCAGACGGTCCAGCAGCCGTTCCGTCATATCCTCGCGCAGATAAAGCTTCAGGTCCGGGTAGGCGGTGCGCAAGTCGGGCAGAACGCGCGGCAGCAGATAGGGGCCGCTGGTCGGGATCACGCCCAGGCGCAGGGCACCCGACAGGGGCCGGCCAGAGGCGCGGACGGCCTGTGACAAATCGTCCACCTGGCCCAGAATCACCCGCGCCCGTTCCACCGCATCCTCGCCCGCCGGGGTCAGCAGCACGCGATGCTTGGTGCGTTCCACCAGGGCGGCGCCCAGCATTTCTTCCAGCTGCTGTATCTGCGCAGACAAGGAAGGCTGTGACACATGGCACGCCGACGCGGCACGCCCGAAATGGAGCGTGTCGGCCAGGGCCACCAGATAACGCAACTGCCGAAGGGTGATGTTCGCCGTGTTCATTGGTTCATCCTATGACGGCAGTCGGAAGATGCGATTGGATTTTGCACCGCAATGCACTCATATCAGCGACGCCTCAAGCCGATAGCTGTATCGGCAGGGGCCTGTTCCTGGCACCGCACCATTAACCAACCTAATAAAGTGGAGTTGCACCTATGCTGACCGTTGGCGACAAGTTCCCCGCTTTCGACCTGAAGGCCACCGTTTCTACCGACATCAAGTCGGCCTTCACGACGATCAACAACGACACCTACAAGGGCAAGTGGCTGGTCGTGTTCTTCTGGCCGAAGGATTTCACCTTCGTGTGCCCGACCGAGATCGCCGCCTTCGGCAAGCTGAACGGCGACTTCGCCGACCGCGACACCCAGGTCCTGGGCGCCTCCATCGACACTGAGTTCGTGCACCTGGCCTGGCGCCAGAACCATGCCGACCTGAAGGACCTGCCGTTCCCGATGCTGGCCGACGTGAAGCGCGAGTTGTCCGCCGGTCTGGGCGTTCTGGACAAGAACGAGGGCGTTGCGCTCCGCGCCACCTTCATCGTCGATCCGGAAGGCATCATCCGCTTCGCTTCCGTGCATGACCTGTCGGTCGGCCGCAATGTGCAGGAAGTGCTGCGCACGCTGGACGCCCTGCAGACCGACGAACTGTGCCCCTGCAACTGGCAGAAGGGCGAGGACGTCCTGAAGGTCGGCTGATCTCCTGATCGCTGATCTCTGACGGATGGGCGCCCTGATCCCCCCGATCCAACGGGGCGCCCATTTACCCCCTCGCCCTCCCCCCAAACTCCCGGGCGAAGGGGCCCCATTCCGGCGGCATGCCGCCCCGGTGATCCAGGCTGCCCCTGCTGACGGGCGCCGGCACCTTTTTCAAAACCGACCGTCCCGCGCATCGGCCCTTCCGCGCCGCGCCCGACGCCATGTCCACTCTCGACCGGAGATGAAACCATGTCCATCGACGCGCTGAAGTCGCGCCTGCCCGACTATGCCAAGGATCTGAAGCTGAACCTGGGTTCGGTGCTGACCACCTCTTCCCTGTCGCCGCTGCAGGCCTGGGGTACGGCCATCGCCGCCGCCTATGCCAGCCGCAATGCGGAAGTGACGAAGGCCATCGTGGCCGATGCCGCCGCACATCTGGACTCCCAGAACCTGACGGCCGCCAAGGCCGCTGGCGCCATCATGGGCATGAACAACATCTATTATCGCTTCGTGCATCTGGCGGATAACAAGGAATATTCCAAGATGCCGGCGCGGCTGCGCATGAACATCATCGCCAATCCCGGCGCGTCCAAGGTCGATTTCGAGCTGTGGTCGCTGGCCGCCAGCGCCGTCAATGGCTGCGGCATGTGCATCGACGCGCATGAGCATGAAGTGATCCAGAAGGGCGCGACCAAGGAGAATGTGCAGGATGTCGTGCGCATCGCCGCCGTCATCCACGCCGTCGCCACCGTCCTGGACGCCGAGGACGCGCTGGCGTCGTAAGGTCCGTAGCGCGGATTAGCAAAGCGTAATCCACGGAACCCAGTCCGCGCAAACGCCCCGGTGCCCTCTGGTGCCGGGGCGTTTTGTTTTCAGGCGGCGATGCGGATGGTGGAGGTGATTTCATCCACCATGCTGGACAGTTGCCCCGTCGTTTCATCCCGCGTGATCAGGCCCAGTTCCATCAGGGCAGCAACATCCTGATGCACACGCTTCACATCGCGTTTCAGGGCGCGGGACAGGGCGCGCAGGCTATCCGCCGGCTCCGCCCGCAGATGGCGCAGCAATTCCATGCGCTTTGGCGTCAGCACGGCGTAAAGCGCATCCCAATCGCGGAACAGAATACGGTCGCTTGGTGATTCGGCCTGACCAGCAGCGGCGCTTTTCCATGCACCAGCCACCTCTGCCGCCGCCTCCCGAAGGCTGGCTCCGACACGGATGTCAGTCTTTTCCATGCGCCGTCCTCCACGCTTCGATAGCATCGACAAAGTCGGCCAGAAGCCGGTCGATACCCTGAAACTGATAAGGGGATTCCAACTCGCCATCATGACGGTGGTCCCCTTTGCCACGTTCATTGTCGAAGCCCAACACCCGCTGTCCATCGACAATGTAGACAAGCCGATACTTGAACCCGTGTATGGTCGGTGGCACCGGCGTCGGCAGGGCCCAAACCACCATTTCGGCAAAATCGCGGTCAGCGAAGGTCAATCGCCGCCGAATTACCAGCTTCGCGTCCATGTTGGCATTGTACGCCAACAATCACATAAGCGCTACCCCACCACCGCCCGGCCCAGCCGTTCCAGCACGGCGCGAAGTTCTTCATTCTCGATGGGTTCGACAGCCGTGGTCAGTTCGCGTTCCTTGACCGGGTCCAGACGCTTCACCGGCTTCATCGCATAATTTTTCTGCGGCAAGACCGGCCCTGCATGCACCAGTTTCAGCCGCGCCACGGCGCGATAGCCCATGAAGGAATTGATCCGTTCCAGGATCTGCGGTTCTTCATGCTGGACCAGCAGGGCCGCCGCACTGGACACCCGCACATGCAGCACGGCATTCTCCCGCCGCCCGGCGGGGAAGGCCAGTTTCAGGGGCGATGTCTGTTCGGCCAGGCGCCCGCCGACAATGGCGGCCCAGTCGGTCAGAAGCGCGCCGAAGGCCATGCCGTCCTTGCCCAGGGCCTTGCCGGCGACGGCATTCAATGTACGTCCAAGGCGTTGCGGGCCGAAACCACTGGGGCTGTTCATGGCTGTCCGTTCATTACCGAAGACCGGTATCAAAGCAGATCAGACGACACCTGACCAGTCTGGTGGCCTGCCCGGCCTGCTGCTGGACTGGTATGACCGGCATCGCCGCATCCTGCCCTGGCGGTTCGCACCGGGGGAAGTGGCCGATCCCTACCGTGTCTGGCTGTCAGAGATCATGTTGCAGCAGACGACGGTGGCGACCGTCGGGCCGTATTTCCAGAATTTCCTGGAACGCTGGCCCAGCGTCACCGACCTTGCCGCCGCCGATCTGGATGATGTACTGCGCGCCTGGGCGGGGCTGGGATACTATGCCCGCGCCCGTAATCTTCATAAATGCGCCGTCGCGGTGGCCGGCCAGCATGGCGGACGTTTCCCTGATACCGAAGAGGGGTTGCTGTCCCTGCCCGGCATCGGGGCCTACACGGCGGCCGCCATCATGGCCATCGCCTTTGACAAGCCCGCGACCGCCATGGATGGCAATGTCGAGCGGGTGATGGCGCGGCTGCATGCGGTCACCGATCCGCTGCCGGGGTCAAAGCCCATCCTGCGCGCCCATGCAGCATCCCTGGTGCCCAACCGGCGACCCGGCGATTACACCCAGGCCCTGTTCGACCTGGGCGCCACCATCTGTGCCCCGCGCAAGCCGCGCTGCATCCTGTGCCCCTGGACGGCGGCTTGCGAGGCGCGCAAGCAGGGCATCGCCGACGACCTGCCCGCCAAGACGGCCAAGGCGGCCAAACCCACCCGCCGGGCGCTGGCCTTCGTGTTGACCGATGCGCGCGGGCATGTGGCGCTGCGCCGCCGACCGGAAAAGGGGCTGCTGGGCGGCATGATGGAGGTGCCGACGACCCCGTGGGAAGCGGCACCCATGCCGACCCTGGCGGCATCACGCCCGCATGCGCCCCTGGCCGGCATCGACTGGAAGCTGCTGCCCGGTCCGGTCCGTCATACTTTCACCCATTTCGAGTTCGAAATTACAGTGGTGGCGGGACAGGCAGCCGGGGCCGGCGGCGGGACGGACCTGATCTGGGTGGCGCCCGACGCGCTGGGCGATGAGGCGCTGCCCACCGTCATGATGAAGATACTGCGTCACGCCCTGATCAAGGGGGCGTGACATTGAGGGAATGGTGAGCTTGAGAAAATCTGCCTCCCCGGCGCAGGCCGGGGCCCAGGGGTCACAGGCTAAAACCTCGAAGCTGTGTTGATCGACACTGCTGATAGGTCGGGCGATTGGCCCCTGGGCCCCGGCCTTCGCCGGGGAGGCAGTCTAT
Source organism: Niveispirillum sp. FG156 (assembly GCF_057809555.1). NCBI lineage: Bacteria > Pseudomonadati > Pseudomonadota > Alphaproteobacteria > Rhodospirillales > Azospirillaceae > Niveispirillum > Niveispirillum sp. FG156. The sequence continues at coordinate 34,135 of NZ_JBMDKE010000023.1, forward strand.
GTGTTTCAATGAGTTAGAAAGACCATGCCCTGAAACCCCAAAGTCTGTCGTGCGAGTAACGCTTCAAATGACAGCATATGAAGCGATCACACTTTGCAGGGGCGGAGGCCCTGAGCCGCAAATGAGCCTTGTTTCACGCCGCTCCCTGCTGGCCGGTCTTGCAGCACTGCCGGCGGCCCCGGCATTGACGGCAAATGCCCTGCCCACCGTGGATGCGGCCCTGGTCCTGGCCGTCGACGCCTCGGCCAGCATTGACCGGGGTCTGCTGGATTTCCAGTTGCGCGGCCACGCCGCCGCCTTCCGCCACAAGGCCGTGGAGGAAGCCATATCCCGGTCAGGCGGCAATGGCATCGCCGTGATGCTGGCACAGTTTGCGGGGCCGGAGACACTGACCACCCTGGTGCCCTGGCGGGTGCTGAAATCCGGGTTGGATTGCGAGGGCTTTGCCGCCACCATCGATGCCGCCCCCGGCGTATTCATGGGCGGGTCCACGGCCTTGGGCAGTGCCGTGGTGCAGGCCGTGGCCCTGCTGGACGCTGCCCCCTACCACACCGAGAAACGGACCCTGGATATCGTGTCGAACGGGTTCAGCAATGCCGGCGTCGATCCGCGTTCGGCCCGTGGCTATGCCGCCGGGGCCAATGTCACCGTCAATGGTCTGGCCATCCTGAACGAGTATGACTGGCTGGAAGGCTATTTCGCGGAAAATGTCATCGCCGGACGCGGGTCGTTCGTCCGCACGGCCAATGACCTGAACAGCTTTGCCAATGTGCTGCTGGGCAAGCTGGTGACGGAGATGGTGTAGCGCGGATTAGGCGGAGCCGTAATCCGCGGAGCGACGGCGCCGGGCTGTCCGCGGATTACGCTTCGCTAATCCGCGCTACGAACCCCCGAAACAAAACCGGGGCGGGGTTTGATACCCACCCCGGCCTGTCTTCAGATCAGGCCTGCTTTTCAACCGACTGACCGCGTGTCTTGTACAGCGAGTAGAGCACGCCCGCCGCCAGCAGACCGAAGGTCACGGACAGCGAGATGGCGGGGTCCAGCTTGCCGTAGAGCTGGTTCCAGAAAATCTTGGCCCCGATGAAGACCAGCACCACAGCCAGCGCGTATTTCAGATAGTGGAAGCGGTGGACCATGGCGGCCAGCGCGAAATAGAGCGCGCGCAGACCCAGGATGGCGAAGATATTGCTGGTATAGACGATGAACGGGTCGGTCGTGATGGCGAAGATGGCGGGCACGCTGTCCACCGCAAACACGATGTCCGCGAATTCCACCATCAGCAGGGCCAGGAACAAGGGCGTGGCCCAACGCACCACCTTGCCCGTCTTGGGGTCCGGCTGCTTCACGAAGAACGCGTTGCCGTGCAGTTCATCCGTGACGCGCATACGGCGGCGCAGGAAGCGGACCATGGCATTGTCTTCCATGGAGGGTTCCTTGTCCCCCATGAACAGCATCTTCACGCCGGTCAGGATCAGGAAGCCGCCGAAGATATAGAGCAGCCAGTCAAATTCCGTCACCAGGGCCGCACCCAGACCGATCATGATGCCGCGCAAAATGATCACGCCCAGGATGCCCCAGAACAGCACGCGGTGCTGATACAGGCGGGGAATGGCGAAATAGCCGAAAATCAGCGAGATAACGAAGACGTTATCCATGGCCAGCGCCTTTTCCAGCGCAAAGCCCGTGAAATACTGCATGCCCGGCGTTGGGCCCAGATACCACCAGACCCAGCCGCCAAAGGCAGCCGCGATGGCGATATATAGCGCGGACAGCACGAGGCTTTCGCGCACGCCGATTTCGTGGTCGTTCTTGTTGAGCACGCCCAGGTCAAAGACCAGAAGGGCGATGACGATGGAGATGAAAACCAGCCAGAGCCAGAGGGCCTTGCCCAGAACCGGCTCAAGCATGATCGAGGCGAGAAGCTCCATGGGAGCGCCTCCTTGGGATCAGCCGAGTGCTTGCGTCAGCGACGAGGGTTCTATCCGACATCGCAGCCAACGCCTTGGCTGCCAGAGGGGCCCGGATGACCGCAGATTTAGGATGGGCTTTCAGGCCTTCAAGAGGGGCGGCGCAAAATTTCTCGCACCTTCGCAATGCGCGCAAAACGGAAGAAGGCGATGATGGCGGCCAGTTCCAGGCCATACAGGCCGAACACCCAATAGCCCTTGAGGAAGAAATACCGGAACAGATTGACGGGAAATTCCGTCATGGCCCGGAAGGCCCCATACCGTCGGCCCTTGCCCCGCGCCACGATCTCCTCCGCCTGGGCCGTGGAATAACGGTTCAGCTTGGCGATCAGGTCGCCATGATGGCGGATGGAATAATGCGCGATGATCGGCGACAGGGCGCCGACCCGACCGCTGTGCATTTCCACGGCATCATGGGTGGCGCTGTCGGCGAAACGGCCATGGCGGCGGTCATAGAGACGAATGTAATTGTGCCGTGGCGCGAACCGGTGGGGCCTATTTTGTCCGGCCAGGGTCATAATGGTGCGGATGCGATAGCCCTGCAATCCTGGCTGTCCATCCGCGAACAGTGCCCGCACCGCCGGTTCCAATGCGGGTTCCGGCACCTCGTCCGCGTCCAGGTTCAAAAGCCAGTCATGCCGGCACTGTTCCTCGGCAAAACGCTTCTGCGGGCCATAGCCGGGCCAGTCATTGTGGATGACCCTGGCCCCCAGTGACCGGGCCAGTTCCGGCGTGCCATCGCTGCTACCGCTATCCACCACCAACACCTCATCCACCCAGTCGCGCACGGACAGGATGACGGGGCCGATGCGGTCGGCCTCGTTCAGGGCGATGATGAAGACGGAGAGGGGAAGTTTGTCGGACATGGCGGGTATATAGCATATCCGCGCGGCCCCCACCCATCCAGGCCACCTGTTCCGACCCTTGTCAGCTCGCAGCCTTGGGCAGATCGCCCATCCTTGGCGCGGCGCGGGGTTTGTAGTAACATCTGTACAATGTCACAGAGAGGTGAAGCATGGCGATAACGACCGTATCCAGCCGTGAGCTGAACCAGGATGTAGGCAAGGCGAAACGCGCAGCGACGCAGCATCCGGTGGTCATCACAGATCGTGGCAAGCCGGCTTTTGTCCTGCTGTCCTACGCCGAGTATCAGCGGCTGACCAGCGGTCGGGGCCGCAATCTCGTCGATGCGCTGGCCATGCGCGGTCTGGCGGACATCGAATTCGCCCCCCTGAAAGCCAGCATCCCGTCTCAGTCCGTCGATCTGTCCTGATGTTTGTCCTGGATACCAATGTTCTTTCCGAACTGCGCAAGGCTGGTGACGGAAAGGCGGACCCGGACGTTGTGGCATGGGTGAGCCGCCACGATGCCGACAGCTTCTACATCTCCGTCATCAGCTTGATGGAGTTGGAGATCGGCATTCTGCGGGTGGAGAGACGAGATCCGGCTCAGGCGACAGTTCTGCGCCGATGGCTCGACACTGTCGTGCGTCCGGAATTCGCGAAACGCACGCTGCCGATTGATGACGTCATCGCCGTGCGCTGCGCCCGTATGCATGTTCCCGATCCACGCAACGACCGTGATGCGCTGATCGCTGCCACTGCCCTGGTTCACGGCATGGCTGTTGTTACCCGGAATATCGCCGACTTCGCCGCCACCGGTGCCGATCTCACCAACCCCTGGATTACTCCGCCGCCAGAATCCTCGGCAACTTGAAGATCACATTCTCCGTGGCGGTCACCACCTCCTCCACGGTCACGGTAAACCGTTCCCGCAGGGCCGCCAGCACCTCATCCACCAGCACCTCCGGGGCGGATGCGCCCGCCGTGATACCCAGGGTGCGGACCTTGGACAGGCGGTCCCAGTCGATCTGGGCCGCGCGCTGCACCAGCATGGCGCGGGTGCAGCCATGGGCGCGCGCCACCTCCACCAGCCGGACGGAGTTGGATGAATTAGGCGCGCCCAGTACCAGCAGCGCATCGGCGCGCGGGGCGATGGCCTTCACCGCGCCCTGGCGGTTGGTGGTGGCGTAGCAGATATCCTCCCGCTTCGGCCCGGAAATGCTGGGGAAGCGGTCACGCAGGGCGTCAACGATGGCGCCGGTATCATCCACCGACAGGGTGGTCTGGGTGGCAAAGGCCAGATTGTCGGGATCATCGACCACCAGGCCCGCCACATCCTCCACCGTTTCCACCAGCTTGACAGCACCCGACGGCAACTGGCCGATAGTCCCCACCACCTCCGGATGGCCGGCATGGCCGATCAGCAGGACGGTGCGCCCGGCCTCGTGATGATGCTCGGCCTCGCGATGCACCTTGGAGACGAGCGGGCAGGTGGCATCCACATAGATCATGTTGCGGCGCTGCGCCTCGGCGGGGATGGCCTTGGGCACGCCATGGGCGGAGAAGACGACGGGCCGGTCGTCCGGCACCTCATCCAGCTCCTTGACGAACACCGCCCCCTTCGCCTCCAGGCTTTCAACCACGAAGCGGTTGTGCACGATCTCATGCCGGACATAGACGGGGGCGCCAAATTTCTTCAGCGCCGTTTCCACGATCTGGATGGCCCGGTCCACCCCGGCGCAGAAGCCGCGCGGGGCCGCCAGCAGCACATGCAGGGGCGGAAGCGGGGCGGAGGGGGCGATAATGTCGGACATGATGATGGGGGTGTCCCTGTCGATACGTGTCAGTGCCGGGTGCCACGCTTGCGCGGCTGGGTGCCCACCTATATTGTCGCAACCCGGCGTGTGGGAAGGTGCCATTCAATTGACATGGTCGCCGCCCATTCATGTCCCGGTGAATGGAAGTGAACGGACGTTTGATGACCAGCCCCATGATGACCACCCGGCCCAACCATAGCCCGGTTCTGCACGTCAGGAAAGAAGCCCGCCGCTGGACCCTGGCCGCCCTTGCCGGCATGGGTATGCTGGCCCTGGCCGGATGCGCCGAAAACGACCATATGGCCGCCGGCTGCCCCAATGTCGGCGTGCTGCGTGATGCCGGAACCCTACGCACCGATCAGGGCGTGGCCATCCTGTCGGGCATCCTGGCCAATTGCGGCTATGACGACACGTCCGTCACCATCGCTGCCAATGTGATGATCACGGCGCGGGCCAATGAGGGTGCGTCGGGCGGTACCATCCCCGTCACCTATTTCGTGGCCGTCACCGACCCGAACCGCAACATCCTATCCAAGAAGACCTTCACCACCAGCGTGACGGTCGGCAGTGACACGCAGGAGACCCTGACCCAGGTGATCCCCGTGCCGAAGACCATGGATGCCCGCTGGTTTGAGGTGCTGGTCGGGTTCCAGCTGACGCCCGAACAGGTGGCGGCCAACCGGAACAGCAACGAAGGCCGGTAAGCCCATCGCGCGGGGGCATCCCCCCGCGCGGCATTGCCCTGCACGAGTTTGCATTGACAGCAGCGCCGCAAAGCGTAGTTTGGCGCCGTTCAGCCGAAGACCCCATGCGGGAGAGACCGGTAACCTGGAAACAGGCCAACGGCGCCGAAGGAGCAACCGCCCCCGGAAACTCTCAGGCAAAAGGACCGCGAAGGGTAGGCACATCTGGAAAGCAGGCGGGTCCGGTTCACCGGGCCGACAGCCCACCGACGGAGTAAGTGGACGCCGAATGGCGCCGCGAATCTCTCAGGGGCCAGGACAGAGGGGGGCAACCGCCGCGGGGACGATCCCCGTGACGGGTGAAACCTGTCCTGATGGGAGTGCCCCGCCTTGGGTGACACCAGCCTGCTGCGTACGCCGCTTTATGATCTGCATGTGGAACGGGGCGCCAAAATGGTGCCGTTTGCCGGCTATGACATGCCGGTTCAGTATCCGTTGGGCGTGCTGAAGGAACATCTGCATACGCGCGCTCGCGCCGGCCTGTTCGATGTGTCCCATATGGGGCAGGTCCGCCTGCGCGGCGCGGATATCGACAGCGTGATCAAGGCGCTGGAAGCGCTAGTGCCCGGCGATATCGCAGCATTGGCGCCGGGTCGCATCCGCTACACCATGTTCACCAACGATACCGCCGGTATCCTGGATGACCTGATGGTCACGCGGTTTGAGGATCACCTGTATGTGGTGATCAATGCCGGCTGCAAGACCGAAGACCTGGCGCATCTGAAGGCCGGGCTGCCGTCCGACATCACCATCGATTATCTGGGCGACGATGCCGGCCTGCTGGCCCTGCAGGGTCCGGAAGCGGCATCGGTCATGGCCCGCCTGCTGCCCGAAGCAGCGACCATGGGCTTCATGAGCGCGCGGGCCGCAATGATAGACGGCATTCCGGTGCAGATCAGCCGGTCTGGCTATACCGGTGAAGACGGGTATGAGATCAGCGTGGGTGCGGCGGATGCCGAGAAGCTGGCCCGCCTGATCCTGGCGCAGGACGGGGTGGAGACCATCGGCCTGGGCGCGCGCGATTCGCTGCGCCTGGAAGCGGGCCTGTGCCTTTACGGCCATGACATTGACACCGGCACCAGCCCGATTGAAGCCGCATTGAACTGGACCATCTCCAAGCGGCGGCGGACCGAAGGCGGCTTCCCCGGTGCTGCCGTGGTTCAGGCGCAGCTGGCCGGCGGTCCCGCCCGCCGCCGCGTGGGCATTCAGCCGGAAGGCAAAGCCCCGGCGCGCGAGCATACCGAGATTCAGGACCTGTCCGGCAACCGCATCGGGGAAATCACCAGCGGCGGCTTCGGCCCCACCGCCGGCGGCCCCGTCGCCATGGGCTATGTCGATACCGGCTTCGCCGCCGTCGGCACGGATGTCCAGCTGATCGTGCGCGGCAAGGCAATGCCTGCCAAGGTCGCCGCCCTACCCTTTGCACCGCATCGTTATTTCAAGGGGTGAGGGATCGGCGGGGTGTCCCGCCCCGTCATCCCGGCGAAAGCCGGGACCCAGGATCACAAGCCCAACCGTTCCGTTCGCCGTGTAGCGCCCTTGACCCCTGGGTCCCGGCTTTCGCCGGGATGACGAGGGGAGGGCAATGAAGACCCCCAAACGAAAGACCGACCCATGACCATCCGTTTCACCAAGGACCATGAGTGGATCAAGCTGGACGGCGGCGTTGCCACCGTCGGCATCACCGACTATGCCCAGAACGCGCTCGGCGATGTGGTGTTTGTCGAGGTGCCGGACGCCGGCAAGGTGCTGGAGCAGGGCAAGGATGCCGCCGTGGTCGAATCGGTGAAGGCCGCTTCGGAAATCTATGCCCCCGTCGATGGCACCGTGCTGGAAGGCAATGCCGCCCTGGGCGACGATCCGTCGCTGGTGAATACCGCCCCGGAAGGTGACGGCTGGTTCTTCAAGATGTCCATCAAGGACATGGCGCAGTTCGAGGCCCTGATGGACCAGGACGCCTACAAGTCCTTCACCGAGGGGCTGTGATGCGTTACCTGCCGCTGACCGATGCCGACCGTTCATCCATGCTGGCCACCATCGGGGTGGACAGCGTGGATGCCCTGTTCCGCGATGTGCCCGACCATGCAAGGCTGCCGGGCAAGATCGCCGGCCTGCCCGACCATAAGGGCGAGTTGGAGGTGGAACGCCATCTGTCGCGTCTGGCCGCCAAGAATGTCACGGCCTCGTCCGTGCCGTTCTTTGTGGGGGCCGGTGCGTACAAGCACCATGTCCCCGCCTCGGTCGATCAGATGCTGCTGCGGGGCGAGTTCCTGACCAGCTACACGCCGTATCAGCCGGAAGTGACGCAGGGCACGCTGCAATATCTGTTCGAATTCCAGACGCAGGTGGCGCTGCTGACCGGCATGGATGTGGCCAACGCCTCCATGTATGACGGCGCAACCGGCACGGCCGAGGCCGTGCTGATGGCGGCGCGTGTCAACAAGCGGAACAAGGTCATCCTGTCCGGCGGCCTGCACCCCCATTACCGCGAAGTGGTGGAAACCACCTGCGGCGTGATGGGCATGGATATCCGAGCCCAGGCGCCGGATTGGAAGAATGCCGAGGATCTGTCGGCCCTGCTGGATGCCGAAACCTCCTGCGTTGTCGTCCAGACCCCTTCGCTGTTCGGCCATCTGCGCGACTTCACGGCGCTGTGCGATGCCGCCCACGCCAAGGGCGTGATGGTCATCGTGGTGGTGACGGAGGTTGTGTCGCTGGGCCTGCTGCCCTCCCCCGGTTCCATGGGTGCCGATATCGTTGTGTGCGAGGGGCAGAGCATCGGCAACGGCCTGAATTTCGGCGGGCCTTATGTCGGCCTGTTCGCCACGCGTGACAAGTATGTGCGCCAGATGCCGGGCCGCCTCTGCGGTCAGACGGTGGATGCCGATGGCAAGCGCGGTTTCGTGCTGACGCTGTCGACGCGTGAGCAGCATATCCGCCGCGAAAAGGCGACGTCGAATATCTGCACGAACTCCGGCCTGTGTGCGCTGGCCTTCACCATCCACCTGTCGCTGCTGGGCGAACAGGGGCTGGTGCAGTTGGCCCGCATCAACCACGCCAATGCCGTGACGCTGGCCGACAAGCTGTCCGCCGTGAAGGGTGTCAGCGTCGTCAATGACGGGTTTTTCAACGAATTCACGGTGAAGCTGCCCAAGAAGGCGGCCAAGGTCGTGTCCAAGCTGGCGGCCAAGGACATCCTGGCCGGCGTGCCGGTCAGCCGCCTGTACCCGGATGTGGAAGGGTTGGATGATCTGCTGCTGATCGCCGCGACGGAGATCAACAGCGTGGAAGATATGGACGCGCTGGTGCGCGGTCTGGAGGAGGTTCTCTGATGGCCATGAACAGCCAGGGTCGCGACAGCACCCCCCATTCCGTGTCCGTCACGGGTGACGTGGTCACCTTCACCGGCAACAAGGCGCTGCAGCAGGAAGAGGCGCTGATCTTCGAACTGGATAATCCAGGTGCCGTGGGCGTGGACCTGCCGGAACCGGTGACCAGCACCACCCGCCTGGGTGGCCTGTCCCCCCGCGCCGGTGTCGGCCTGCCGCAGCTGGCAGAACCCGACGTGGTGCGCCATTACACGCGCCTGTCACAGAAGAACTTTGCCATCGACACGACCATGTACCCGCTGGGGTCGTGCACGATGAAGCATAACCCGCGCCTGAACGAGAAGATGGCCCGTCTGCCGGGCTTCGGCGACATCCACCCGATGCAGCCGGTTGAAACGGTGCAGGGTGCGCTGGAACTGATCGATCAGCTGGCCTATTGGCTGAAGACCCTGACCGGCATGCCGGCGGTCGCCATGTCGCCGGGTGCCGGTGCCCATGGGGAGTTGTGCGGCCTGATGGCCATCCATGCGGCCCTGGATGCGCGCGGCGAAAGCCATCGCCGCCGCGTGCTGGTGCCCGAATCGGCGCATGGCACCAACCCGGCCACCGCCGCCTTCTGCGGCTTCACCGTCGATACGATCCCGGCGGAAGAAAATGGCCGCGTCAGTGTGGAGGCCGTGAAGGCCAAGCTGGGCGATGATGTCGCCTGCATCATGCTGACCAACCCCAATACCTGCGGCCTGTTCGAACCGCAGATCCGGCAAATCGCCGACGCGGTGCATGCGGCGGGCGGCTATTTCTACTGCGACGGGGCGAATTACAACGCCATCGTCGGGCGCGTGCGCCCCGCCGACCTGGGCGTGGATGCCATGCATATCAATCTGCACAAGACCTTCTCCACCCCGCATGGCGGCGGCGGTCCGGGTTCCGGCCCGGTGGTCCTGTCGGATGCACTGGCCCCGTTCGCGCCCCTGCCCTTCGTGGTGCATGGCAAGGATGGGTTCGCCCTGGTCGAGCATGCCAAGGATGCCGGCGCGGCCACGCCGTTTGGCCGCCTGAAGGGCTTCCATGGCCAGATGGGCATGTTCGTACGCGCGCTCGCCTACATGCTGTCGCACGGGGCCGACGGCCTGCGTCAGGTGGCGTCGGACGCCGTCCTGAACGCCAACTATGTGCTGGCCAGCCTCAAGGATGTCATGTCGGCCTCGTTTGAGGGTCCGTGCATGCATGAGGCACTGTTCGATGACCGCTTCCTGAAGGGCACCGGCGTCACGCCGCTGGACTTCGCCAAGGCGATGATCGACGAGGGTTATCACCCGATGACCATGTATTTCCCCCTGGTCGTCCATGGTGCCCTGCTGATCGAGCCGACGGAGACGGAAAGCAAGCGGACCCTGGATCAGTTCATCGGGACCATGCGGCACCTGGCGGAAAAGGCCATTGCCGGCGATCTGGCCCATTTCCAGGCTGCCCCCCGCCTGACCCCGCGCAAGCGGCTGGACGAAACCCAGGCGGCCCGCAAGCCGGTGCTGCGTTGGGTGAAGCCGGCGCCGCAGGCTGTGGTGGCGCAGGCGGCAGAGTAATCCTGTTGCGCGAAACGGCCGCTGATCCCCTTAAAGGGAATCAAGCGGTCGTTTTTGCGTCACCTTTATTTCATACCCATGAAGTCATCGCGTGATTTAGGGCACGGAGCAGCGTATATTCTGCCTCCATGCGCTTTCCCTTTAAGCACCTTGTGCACCCCTTGCCGGTCCTTGCCGCGCTTCTGGCCCTTGTGGTCGGGACGTTTGACGCGCGTGCCCGCGACCTGACACCGGCGGAACGGGAACGCCCCATCATCATCGCATCCGACCCCTGGTGCCCCTATGCCTGCGACCCCGATGCGGATGGGCGGGAGGGCTATATGGTCGACCTGACTCGTGAGATATTTGAAGGGCTTGGCTTCAAGGTTGAGTATCGCGTCGTCAATTTCGCGATGATGAAGCGCATGGCCAAGGATGGCACGGCCACCGCCCTTCCCGGCATGGCATCGGACATGGATGGTGCCGTGCGGCTGCCGGCCCTGGCGCAGGGCAATTCCGCCAACGCCGTCGTCATGGCCCGCACACAGAGCTTCGCCTTCACCAAGCCGGAGGATTTTGAGCGGTTCCGCCTGGGCGTGATCAAGGATTACGATTATGGCGGCACCTTACAGGAGTATGTTGATAAGAATATCCAGAACCCGGACCGAATTGTCGTTCTGAGCGGGTTTGGCTATTCGCATCTGGTGCAGGGGCTGCGCATGCTGACGGCAGGGCGCATCGACATGCTGCTGGATGATCACAACGTCCTGCGCTGGCAGGTACGGCGCATGGGGATACAGCAGCAGGTCCTGACCCAATCGCTGAAGGATGATGCCGACCTGTTTGTCGGCTTCTCGCTGAGTGACCCGCGTTCCGCCGAACTGGCCCGCATCATGGCGGAGGGGACGCGCCGCCTGCGGGAGAATGGCCGGCTGTCGGCCATCATGCGCAATTACGGGCTGGAGGAGCAGGCGGCCCTGCTCAACAACTGACCAACACCGATTTTCATCGCCAACAGCCCCCGTCATTCTCTACCTTTGCCGCATCCGGATGGGCGGATGGGTGGAAAAGGTGCAGTGGCGATGACCGATGAATTGCCTGTGGTGCTGCATGTCGGATGTGGTTCAGCCGACGCCGGGAAGCTGCCGGCACAATTCTTTCAAGCCGGGCAATGGCGTGAACTGCGCTATGACATCGACCCCAGTGTGAACCCCGATATTGTCGGCAGCATCACCGACATGCAGGGGATCGGCAGCGCTACGATCGATGCCATATGGTCCTCTCACAATATCGAGCATCTTTATCCCCATGAGGTGCCCATCGCGCTGCGTGAATTCCGACGCGTGCTGAAGCCCGGTGCCTTTGCCCTGATCACCCTGCCCGACCTGCAGCAGGTCGCCGAACTGGTGGCGCAGGGCAAGCTGGAGGAGCCGGCCTATGATTCGCCGGCCGGCCCCATCGCCCCCATCGACATCATCTTCGGCTGGCGCCTGCCCATGGCCCACGGCAACCTGTTCATGGCGCACCGCACCGGCTTTGTGGAGAAAAGCCTGAAGAAAGCCTTGGAGGATGCAGGCTTCGTCAGCACCTATGTTGTCCGCGACGGGCAATTCGCGCTGTGGGCCAAGGGTTTTGTTCCCCTCGCATGACGCGGACGATGTGATGAAGCCCGGCAACAGCACCTTTTCCGCCCTTGGCACCACCATCTTCGAGGTGATGTCGCGGTTGGCCGATCAGCACAAGGCCATCAATCTGGGCCAGGGCTTTCCCGATGGCAACGGCCCACCCGATATCGTGGAGGCCGCCGCCAGCTACCTGACCGGCGGCTGGAATCAGTATCCGCCCATGCCGGGCCTGCCGGCCCTGCGCCAGGCACTGGCCGCCCATAATGCCCGTTTCTACGGTCTGGCGGTCGATTGGGCGACCGAGACGATGGTGACCAGCGGCGCAACAGAGGCGCTGGCCGCCTGCCTGTTCGGCCTGCTGGAGCCGGGCGACGAGGTAGTTCTGTTCCAGCCGCTCTATGACAGTTACGCCCCCATCATCCGCCGCGCCGGGGCCATTCCACGATTCGTCAGCCTGAAGGCACCGGACTGGACCTTTACCGAGGCCGATCTGGAGGCGGTGTTTGGCGAGAAGACCAAGCTGGTCCTGATCAACAATCCACAGAACCCGGCGGGCAAGGTCTGGACCCTGGACGAGCTGACCCTGCTGTCCCGCTTTGTCATCCGCCATGACGCCATGGCCCTGTGTGACGAGGTTTATGAACATCTGGTGTTCGACGGGCGGCGGCATATCCCGCTGATGACCCTGCCCGGCATGCGCGACCGCACGCTCCGCATCGGGTCGGCGGGCAAGACCTTCTCCCTGACCGGGTGGAAGGTCGGCTATGTCACGGGTCCCGCACCCTTGCTGGCGCCCGTCATCAAGGCGCATCAGTTCCTGACCTTCACCACCCCACCGAACCTTCAGCATGCGGTGGCGCTGGGCCTGAACAAGGATGATGCCTATTTCACGGGCTTGGCCGATGACATGGCGCGGCGGCGTGACCTGCTGTCGGCGGGGTTGCGGGCGGCGGGTCTGGTCGTGTTGCCCTGCGCCGGCACCTATTTCCTGACCGTCGATCTGGCGGCCAGCGGCATTGCCATGAATGACCGGGCCTTCTGTCAGCACCTGACCGAAAAGGTCGGCGTGGCCGCCATCCCGATCAGCGCCTTCTTTGAGGTGGACGCCCCCGGCCACCTTGTCCGCTTTTGCTTCTGCAAGCGGGATGAGGTGCTGGAAGAGGCGATCCGGCGGCTGGGGGCATACGATTTCAAGAGGATGGGCTTTCGTAGCGCGGATTAGGCGCACGCCGTAATCCGCGGAAACCCAGGTGGCGTCGGCCCGCGGATTACGCTTTGCTAATCCGCGCTACGCAATGGGCCATCGGGCGCTACGCCAACTCCTCCACCCCGTCACGCGACAGACGGAAAACGCGGTCCTGTGGCACGGCCAAGCGGCTGGCGGCGTCCTGGTCCAGGCCCGCATAATGGGCGCGCAGGATACGGCCGCTCATGCCGTGGGAAATGGCGATGGTGGGGCGGTCAACCTCGGTGACAAAGCCCAGCAGCCGTTCGCGCACCCCCTCATACCGCTCCCCATTGGGGGCGTGGAACTGCCAGCCATGGGGGCCGTGATCGGCCAGCCAGGGGTTGGCCGCCTCGATCTCCGCCCGCGTCATGCCTTCCCAGTCACCGAACGACACCTCGGCCAGCCGCGCATCCAAGGTGACGGGTAGGTCCAGATGGCGGTTGATGATGCGCGTCGTCTCCTGCGTGCGGCCCAGCGGGCTGGACACCAGCCGCACAACATCGCGCCAATTGGGGATATCCGCCATCAACCGCATCAGGATGGCACCAACCTGATCGGCCTGGGCGCGGCCCCGTTCCGTCAGGTCGCTGTCCATCTGCCCCTGACAGCGGGCGGCGACATTCCAATGCGTCTGCCCATGCCGGACCAGCAGGATGGGATGGCTGGCGATAATCCTTTGTTCAAGCATCATGTCCATTTGGTCACGGCCACTTCACTTCCGGTGGCATGGACATCAGGATCGCCTCGATATTGCCGCCGGTTTTCAGCCCGAACAGGGTGCCGCGGTCGTGCAGCAGGTTGAACTCCACATAGCGGCCCCGGCGGATCAGCTGATGATCACGCTGTGCCGCGTTCCATTCCTGGTGCATGCGCCGGGCCACGATGCGCGGATAGACTTCCAGGAAGGCCTGACCCACGGCGCGGGTAAAGGCAAAGTCATCCGCCCAGTCGCCACTGTCCAGCTGATCATAGAAGATGCCGCCCACGCCGCGCGGCTCGTTCCGGTGCGGCAGGAAGAAGTAGCGGTCGCACCATTCCTTGTACTTGGCATAGTAATCATCGCCATGCGCGTCGCACGCGCCCTTGAGGGCGGCATGGAAATCGGCCTTGTCCTCTTCGGTCTGCACGCCTTCCAGGAACATGGGCGTCAGGTCGGCGCCGCCGCCGAACCAGTTCTGGCTGGTCACCAGCATGCGGGTATTCATATGCACCGCCGGCACCAGCGGGCTTCGCATATGGGCCACCAGAGAGATGCCGCTGGCCCAGAAGCGCCCGTCCTCGCCCGCACCGGTGATGGCGCCCCGGAATTCAGGCGAGAAGGTGCCGTGGACGGTGGAGACATTCACCCCCACCTTCTCAAACACGCGGCCCTTCATCACGCTCATCACGCCGCCGCCGCCTTCACCGCCATCATGGTTGGGACGGTCCCATTCCTTGCGCTCGAATCGCCCGGCGGGCAGGCCAGCATGCGGGCCGCTGGCCAGTTCATCCTCCAGCCGTTCGAACGCGGCACAGATCTGGTCACGCAGGCTTTCGAACCAGGCTTTCGCCTGGGCTTGACGGTCGGCCAGGATGTCGGGCGACGGCAGGGGTGTCGGCATGGGCGGGTCCAGGGACAGAGGCTCGGGTATTTAAGGGTTTAACCCTTCCCGTCACGGCTGGAAATGATTGTTTGGACGTCTGGGGTGTCAACCTGCCTTAACACTTCGCCCAGCACCATGGAAGCCGCGATGGCGACGTTCAGCGAACGGGTGCCCGGCCGCATGGGGATCAGCACACGCAGGTGGGCGGCATCATGCACATCATCGGGCACGCCCGCACTTTCCCGGCCCAGCAGCAGGATATCGTCGGGCTGATAGGACACTTGTGTATAGGGCACGGCGGCGCGTGTGGTCAGCAGCACCAGTCGCCCCCTTCGTTGCGCCTGAAACGCGGCCCAGCTGACATGGCGGGTGACATCGGCATGGTCGGCATAATCCATGACGGAGCGCTTCATGCGCTTGTCATCCAGGATGAAGCCGCAGGGTTCGATGATATCCAGCCCGACGCCGGTACAGGCGCCCAGACGCATCAGGGTGCCGGCATTCTGGGGAATGTCGGGTTGGTAAAGGGCAAGACGGGGCAAGATGGTATGGCGCGTTGAGTGTGTGGTGGAAGATAGAACTGCCGTAGGTCAGGTCAGGGCAGAAGCCCAGCCCTGACAGAAAAGGCTTTCAATCCATATCTGTCAGGGCGAGCCTCCGGCCCGACCTGACCTACAATTAGCAGATCGACCTAAGCTTTCAGGTCAGCACATCCAGATACATGCCCCGGCGATACCGGGCCGGCAGGCGCAGCATGCCATCGACGATCAGCGCCGCCAGCTCCTTGGCATTGGGCCAGCGGTTGCCGGGCCGCCCCATGGGGATGGGCCGCCCGCCAGGGCCGGAGATGGGCAGGACGCCGCGCCGCCCGCCACCCTCGATAACGCTGCCGCCCAGGCCCGTGGGGCCGGCGGAAGAGGGGTTCATGCGTGTATCGACCATAAGATGGCGTCCAGGCTGGAAAAGACCATTGCCATCCTATAAGGAAAGGGCGCGGCGCGAAAGGGGGCACCGCCGCTGCCGCATGGCGGAAATGCTGATCTCCGCCCCCGCCCTTGGGCTTGACTCTGTGCCCCCCCTCGTTTATCAACGCGGCTTCGTTGGTTGGGGGAAACCCTGACCGGCAAGGTCTTTTTCGTCTTAGGTGCGCCCCGGTTCTGGTTCCGTGGCCGCCAGCAGCAAGAGAATAGGTGTTCTATGTCCCGCAAGTGCGCCGTGACCGGCAAGGGTGTGCAGACCGGCAATAACGTCTCCCACGCCAACAACAAGTCCCGCCGGCGCTTCCTGCCGAACCTGCAGGAAACCTCGCTGATGTCCGACGCGCTGGGCCGCATGGTCCGTCTGCGCCTGTCGACCAACGGCATCCGCACCATCGAACACAAGGGTGGCCTGGACGCCGCTCTGCTGGATATCGCCGACGCCAAGCTGAACGTTGATGCCCGCAAGGTGAAGAAGCAGATCCAGAAGGTCCTGGCCGCCAAGACCGCCGCCTAATCGGCGTCTGTCGGTTCCAGTATCGCTGCTGACGGTATCGTCGGCCCCGCGAGACACCCATTAAGGGGTCGTTTCGCGGGGCCGCTGCCGTTTGTGGATGTTCTTGTTCCCTCAGGCGCCGGGCGCCGCCATCCGGCGGCTCGGGCTTACGGCACCACGCGGTGCCGCGGCGGCAGTCGCCGCCGAAGCGGCTTCCGGGTAGCTGCTTCCCCACACGCTTCTGTTCAGGCTGCTCCACCCCATGTCCTTGTCCCCCGCCGACCTGATCGCCTTCCTGCACAGCCTGCCGCCAGAGGCACTGCTGCTGTTCCAGGCGCTGTTCTGCTTTGGCACGATTCTGGTCATGGTGCGGCTGTTCGGGGCGCCGGGCCTTTATCTCTACATCGCCACCGCCGTGATCGCGGCGAATGTGGAGGTGTTGAAGGCGGTGCAGTTCGGTTTCTATGACCATCCGGTCGCCATGGGCACGGTGCTGTTCGGGTCCACGTACCTGGCCACCGACATATTGACCGAACATTACGGGCGCGATGCGGCGCGCAAGGCGGTGTTCCTGTCCTTTGCCGCCTATCTTCTGTTCACACTGTTCATGATCATCACTCTAGGTTACCGCCCCATGACGCAGGCGCAGGCGGGCGCCGACATGCAATGGGCGCTGCCGATGCAGGACCATATCGCCGCCCTGTTCACGCCGGCCCCCGCCCTGTTCGCGGCGGGGATGACGGCTTACCTGACCAGCCAGCTGTTCGACGTCTGGGTCTATCAGCGCATCCGGGGCGCCACCGGCGACCGCCATCTCTGGCTGCGCAATAATGGCAGCACCATGCTGTCGTCGCTCGTGGACAACGTCATCTTCTCCGTCCTGGCCTGGGTGGTCTTCGCACCGGAACCCGTGGGCTGGGACGCACTGTTCTACACCTATATCCTGGGCACCTATGGCATGCGCGTCGCTCTCTCCATCCTGGACACCCCCTTCATGTACCTGTCGCGGCGCATGGTGCAGCGGGTGGATGGGGTGGTGGTGTGATTGAGCGACAGGCCGTCTGCTGTTAGCATAGGCATATGGACACGATGCTTCCCCAGACGCCGGAGTCGGTGACCGCCGAGCAGCTCCGTGCTGCCCGTTCCCTGCTTCGCATCGCGCAGCGGGACCTAGCCACACGCGCCGGGGTGCCGCTGCCCAGCCTGCGCCGCCTGGAAGGGGTGGGTGGAACGGCCAAGGTGCCGCCGGACATCGTACGCCGCACACGGCAGGCGTTGGAACAGGCCGGGGCCGTGTTTGTGGCGGGCGGGGTACAGCGTCAGGCCATGCCGGAGCGCCCCCTCTCTTATGAAGAGAAGCTGGCGCGGGTGAGGGCGATACAGGCAGAGGTTAAAAAGCTGCCGATTCTCGACCCGCGCCCCGTCGAAGAGATGTTCGCCGACCTCTATGATGAGAACGGCCTGCCGCGATGATCGTCGTGGATAGCTCTGCCTTGATGGCCATTCTGCTGCAAGAGGCAGAGGCGGAACGTTTTGTTGCCTGTCTGGGGGCTGCCAGCAGTTCTATGATATCGGCGGTCTCACTGCTGGAATCCAGCATGGTGGCGACGGGGCGGTTGGGCGACGGCGGAGTTCACAAACTCCAGCAGCTGATCCAAACATTCTCGATCAGCATCATACCCTTCGATGCCAACCAAGCCACCCACGCCGCAGATGCGTTCCGTCGGTTCGGCAAGGGGCGTCATCCCGCCGCCCTGAACATGGGCGACTGTGCCAGTTACGCGCTGGCGGCCAGCCATTCGCTGCCGCTTCTGTACAAAGGCGCGGATTTCGCCAATACCGATATGCAAACAGCCCTGCCCGCCTGATGGCCGGCAAAGGCATCCCTTCCTTGAAAGTCTGTCTTCACGCCATGTCCATCTCCTACCCCGGTTTTTCCTTCGACATCACGCATCGTGACCCGGCGGGCAGCAAGGCCCGGATCGGGACCTTATCCACGCCGCATGGCGCCATCCAGACGCCGAATTTCATTTTCTGCGGCACCAAGGCGGCCATCAAGGGGCTGACGACGGAGCAGATGCGGGAGGAGAAGACCGACATCATCCTGGCCAATACCTATCATCTGATGATCCAGCCGGGCGCCGATCTGGTGGCCAAGCTGGGTGGGCTTCACAAGATGATGAACTGGCATGGACCGATGCTGACCGACAGCGGCGGGTACCAGATCTTTGCCATGGGCCATGGGTCGGTGGCGGATGAGGTGAAGGGGCGGCGGACGACGACGCGCGAGAAGACCCTGTTGAAGATCACCGAGGAGGGGGCGACCTTCCGCTCATATACCAACGGGGAAAAGCTGTTCCTGACGCCGGAAAAGTCGATCGATATCCAGCGCAAGCTGGGTCCCGACTTTGTCGTGCAACTGGATGAATGCACGCCGTTCCATGTGGACCGCAAATATACCGCCCGGTCGATGAAGATGTCCCATCGCTGGGGTGACCGGTCACTGACGGCGTTCAAGGAGTTTGGCGGCATCTCGGCCAACGGCCTGCCGCAGGCCATGTATGGCATTGTCCAGGGCGGGGTCTATCCGGACCTGCGCAAGGAAAGCGCGGAGATCGTCGCAAACCAGGATTTCTTCGCCACCGCCGTCGGCGGTTGCCTGGGCGCCACGCGCGAACAGATGCATGAGGTGGTGGGCATGGCGATGGCGCATGTGCATCCCACCCGGCCTGTCCATCTTTTGGGCATTGGCGGCATCGTCGATATTTTTGAGGGCGTGGCGCTGGGCATCGACACGTTCGACTGTGTCAGCCCGACGCGAATCGCCCGCCATGGCTGGGCCCTGGCGCCCGGTGTGAAGGGCGAGCGTCTGAACATGCGCAATGCCCGGTTCAAGGATGATGACAGCCCCATCGATGCCGATTGCGGCTGTTATGCCTGTCGTACCGCCAGCCGTGGCTATATCCACCATCTGCTGAAGGCGGAAGAGATGCTGGGCATGCAGTTGCTGACCATGCACAATGTCCACACCATGAACCGCCTGATGCGCGATATCCGCGCCGCCATCATCACTGGCACCCTGGCCGAGGCGCGGCGCAAATGGGTGTGGCAACCGGGGGAAGTTGAATGACCCCGCCGGCCAGTGGCAGCAGCGCATCCGCCATCGTAGCCGGCCTGTCCGGCGTGGTGGATGAACATCTGCGCTGGCTGACGCAATGGCACAAAGCCGCCCTGTTCACGCGCGACAGCGGCCTGACGGGGCCGGACGCGGCACCGGAACCCAAGGGCTTCGCCGCCTGGGTGACGCGAGTCAAGCGCGGCAGCGTGGCCCATCAACCGGCCTTTGACCGGCTGGTGCAGGTGCATGACCAGTTGCACCGCATGGGCCGCCTGACCCTGATGCGCGCGGCGGAGGGGGATGCCCCCGATTACGCTACCTATCAGGCCGTTCTGGACAAGTTTGATGAGTTCATCCAGCAATGCCGGCGCATCGAACGCGCCCTGTCAGTGGCAGGCAGCGGCATCGACCCGCTGACGGGCCTGCGCAACCGCACCGGTCTTTCCGATGAGGTGTCGCGCGAACTGGCGCGCTTTGCCCGCACGGGGCAGCCCTTCTGTGTGGCGCTGTGCGATCTGGATAAGTTCAAGTCGGTCAACGACACCTATGGTCACGAGGCGGGCGACCGCGTGCTGGTGGCCGCTGCCGGCTGCCTGACCCGTGGCATCCGCGCCATTGACGAGGCCTTCCGCATGGGGGGCGAGGAAATCCTGATCCTGCTGAAGGAAACCCATCTGGCCGAAGCGCTGGTGGTGCTGGACCGGCTGCGCGCCGATCTGGCGGCGACACCGGTGCAACTGGCCGATGGGCAGGTGCTGCACGTCACGGCCAGCTTTGGTGCAGCGGAGGTGATGGGGGAGATCAGCGTGGATGCCCTGGTCGACCGGGCCGACCAGGCGCTGTATGCCGCCAAGCATGGCGGAAGGAACCGGGTGGAGGCGTGGCGGGACGCGGTTACGTCCTGAGGCCGGCGGCTGGCCCTCACCCTCCCACGCCTTACTGAAGCACGATCACCGGGAACATGTTGGCCCGGATAGACTTGTCCAGTTCCACATCCAGGTCGCCGGCCAGATCGCGGACCAGATCGGTCATGGTCTTTTCCCGCTGGGCAAGGGTCACATCCTCGGCCACGGTGGTGGAGCGGGCGACGGCACCGGACACGCTGCCGGTGAAACCGCGCGAGGTGCCCTCGACCACGATCTCGACCTGAAGCTTGCCTTCATATTTCTGCGACTGGTCCTTGGTGAACCAGCCCTTGATGCCCTTGGTCCGCTCCAGATCAATCTCCTTGACCGAGGCATCCTTGATGATGACGCGGGCCTTGCCCTGCGGTCCGCCGGCCTTCAGCCGGGTGGACGCCCAAAGGCGGACAGCGTCCGACGGGGTCAGCGGCAGTTCATGGTCGATATTGGGCGGGGCCATGGGGGCCGCATAGACGCTTTCCACCTCAATGCTGGCCACATCCAGCACAATCGGCTCCCGGCCTGAGAAATCCACGATGGATTGGGCGGCAACAGGCAGGACGGCCAGCAGCGGGGCGGCCAGGGCGAGCGTCAGCAGCGAACGGCGCAGCATGATGGGTTCCTGTTCTTGGTATCGGACGGCGCGAAATGACAACATGCCTGCGCGCCATGGCGGTTTCATGGCGCGCATCCTGCCTTTCTGTTGGGCAGTGGGCAAGTGTGCAGCGCCGAAGACGGGGCGGATCAGGCCAGCGCGTCGATGGCGCTGCGTTCCAACTCATCCTGGGCACGGATGGTGGCCAGATTGGCCTGGAAGGCGCGAAGCGAGGAAATCTGGTCCACGCGTTCGGTCACGGGATCGACATTGGGGGCGGCCACCAGCCCCTGCTCATTCGCATCCGTGCTGTCGGGCTGATATTCGGGGATATAGGCCGGTGTCGTGGGCCGGGCGACGACGCGCGTCCCCTGCCCCTGACCATTGGGACCCGTCACTGCCGTCTGGCTGAGGCTTTGCGGCTGAAAGGCCTGGGCCTGGCCGGGCTGCACCGTGCCGTCCGCCGCCGGGATGGCCCCCGTGCTGCGCTGGTTGGCGACGTTGTTGGCGCTGTTGGCCAGACGCTGCGTCTGGGCCAGCGCGCCGGACAGGGCCGTGCCGATGCTGCCGATGGACATGGTTGCACCTTTCTCCCACGCGCCGATCTTCGCGCCAATCGCCCATGCGGGCAAGAGGTCGGAAAGCATAGGTGCCCCAAAAGCAACGGCCGGTCCCCGTTGACAGGGACCGGCCGTACCTGGACCACTTGGGATTAATCAGGCGGGATAAGGCCCGCCCTTTATCAGAACGCGTAGGTCAGGGTCGCGACGAAACGGCCATCGCCCAGCGGAGCGGCGCCCTTCACATCGGTGTCGGTGTACTTCAGGTCCAGCACGAACGGCTCAAACTTCACAGCGATACCGGCGGTGTAGTCCTGATAGTCGGTGCCGTTATCCAGCTCGTTGAAGCCGATGGCGCCATAGACGGACACGGTGTCAGTGACGGCAACCGAAGCGCCGCCGGCGAAGTACCAGGCGTCGCCACCGGCGGCACCGAAGAATTCCGGCGAGTAATAGGCCTTACCGGTCAGCGTGACCTTGTCGATGGCATAGGCCAGATCCAGGCCGGCCTCGAAATAGTCGAACTTGGCGGAGCCGTCGGCGCCCGGATAGGTGTAGTAATAGCCGCCGACCGTATAGGTCAGGTTATCGACGCTGTTGGTGTAACCGGCCACCAGATCGACCTCGATATCGGCGTCGGAGCCCAGATCGACATTCGAGCCCCAGGCGGACACGAAGAAGCCGCTCTCGTGGCTGGCGGTCAAGCCGGCCTGGAAAGCCGGGTCGCTGTCGGTCTGGCTGTAACCGCGGAACACATAGTCGCTGGTGATGGCAGCCGTGCCGGAGAAGGTGAACGGGGCGTCTTCAGCCTGCGCGGCAGCAGCGCCGCCCAGCATGGCGAGGGCGATCGCGGTGGAGGCGAGGAACTTGGAGAAACGCATGAACCACTCCATTATGAGGCATTTATGATTGGGTCCCAGCCCCCATCAGCAAATCTGATGCCAGAAAGGGGCGGGCGGTGATTTCCCGCTGATTATGGGAGTTTCCAACCGGATCGCCTAGAAGCCGTGCATGCTGCTGTGCAACATTACCCGGAGGTGTTGCAAAAAAAATACGCAGTGGCCCGAATGGTGCACAAAATTCCATCAACTGGCCACAAAAATGCCACAAGCCGCCCTTGCGGGGCGGCTTGCGTCAGGAACCCTACCCGGTTTGAGCGGGGGGAATATCAGATGTAGTAGGCCATCAGCGGCGAGAAGCCGTTGAAATTCACCGCCGAATAGGTGGTGGTGTAGGCGCCGGTCGCCATGATCGTCACCTTGTCGCCGATCTTCAGCGAGGTCGGCAGACGATATTCCGCCTTTTCATACAGCACATCGGCGCTGTCGCAGGTGGGGCCGGCCAGGATGACCGCTTCGGCGGGGCCGTCGCGATCGGTCTGGATCGGGTACTGGATGGCCTCGTCCATGGTCTCGGCCAGACCACCGAACTTGCCGATATCCAGATAGACCCAGCGCTTGTCGTCGTTCGCCGACTTGCGGGAGATCAGCACCACTTCCGACTGGATGATGCCGGCATTGCCGACCATGCCACGGCCCGGCTCGATGATGGTTTCCGGCAGGCGGTTGCCGAAATGGCGGCGCAGGCTGTCATTGATCGCCTCGCCATAGGCCTGGCTGGTCGGCACGTCCTTCAGGTAACGGGTGGGGAAACCGCCGCCCATATTGACCATGGACAGGATCACGCCCTGTTCCTCGCAGGCCCGGAAGATGGCGCCCGCCGTGGACAGCGCGATGTCCCACTGCTTCAGGTCGCGTTGCTGGCTACCGACATGGAACGACACGCCATAGGGGCGGACATTCATGCCTGCGGCCTGGATCAGCAGGTCGCGGGCCATCTCCGGCTCGCACCCGAACTTGCGCGACAACGGCCAGTCAGCGCCCTCGCCCGAGGTCAGGATGCGGCAGAAAACGCGCGCACCCGGCGCATGCTCGGCGATCTTCTCCAGCTCTTCGATGCTGTCGAAGGCGAAAAGATCGATGCCCAGTTCATGCGCGATACGGATATCGCCGGCCTTCTTGATGGTGTTGCCGAAGGAGATGCGGTCGGGCGTGGCGCCGGCTTCCAGGCAATACTGGATTTCCGGGACGGACGCGGTGTCGAAGCAGGAACCGTTCTCCACCAGCAGACGCAGAATCTCTGGCGCCGGGTTGGCCTTCACCGCGTAGAAGATGCGGCTGTCGGGCATGGCGGTCGCCAGCTTGCCGTAATTGTCGGCAACGACGTCCAGGTCCACGACCAGGCACGGGGTGGAGGGGGTCTGTTCAGCGAAGAATCGAGCGATCTTCTCGGTCATCATGGACTCCGAGGCGGCATGAAGCGGGGGATGTCAGGGGTGAAATGGCTTTTGCCGGACCCGATACAGGTCCGGTTCCGCCCAAGCGTGCCGCGAAACGCAGCCGGCCCAGGCGGGTCAGATACTGGTCATGACGCCAGGGAGGATCGACGCGCCGATGTCGGACGCGCGAACAGAATTCAATGACACGGAGAGCGCAAACGGCCCCCCGAACACAACAACAACCATCGTAGCCTCCAATTCGCCGCCTTGTTTAAGGGACGGACGAGGATACGCGTTACGTCGTTGCATAACCCCACCGGGTTGACGGCTCCGTCCAGTCTTGAAAATGACCATCGGACGGGTGTGGGGGCCATAGGCACGTGCGCTGCGATGAGCGGCTATATAGGGCCGAAGCCCCGGCGGCGAAAGCGGTTTTTTATGTCGGGATCGTGAAAATGCGCATAGGTCGCGTGCCCTGCGCACAAATCACATTTTCGCCACTTTCAGGTCCGACTTTGGCCATGCGGGACTTCCATCTTGCAACTGGGAATGCTGAGGCGACTTGAGACACCCCGTCTTGGCGGACATTTCCAGGCCCCATATGGAATGTCGGCCCGCACCTGTCGGTCCTGCCCCGGATCGGCACCATTTCACGGCCACCGCAAAGCCCCCCGCGGTGGCCGTTTCTTTATCCGGAATCTCTATCTTTCGGCCTGCCCTTTCTGGCATTTTGGCGCCAGCCAGCCAGGAGCGTTCATTCGTGACACAGGGCCAGACCCAATCCGCCGATCCGGGACTCGCCGCCCGCCGCCTGACCTGCCTGCGCGGTGAGCGGGTGGTGTTCACCGATCTCGACTTCACCCTGTCGCCCGGCGGTGCCCTGATCCTGGTCGGGCCGAACGGCAGCGGCAAATCCAGCCTTCTGCGCCTGCTGGCCGGCCTGTCGCGCCCCTTTTCGGGCGCCTTGACCTGGAATGGCAGCGATATCGCCCAGGACCCGGACGCCCACCGCGCGCGTCTGCGCTATGCCGGGCATCAGGATGCCGTGAAGCCTACGCTGACCGCGCTGGAGAATCTGTCGGTCTGGGCCGGGCTGGACGGGCTGGACGATCCGGAGGACCGGGCCGGGCGGGCGCTGGCGGCCCTTGCCATGGATCATGTCGCAGATATGCCGGGCCGGTACCTGTCGGCGGGGCAGAAGAAACGCGTCAATCTGGCCCGTCTGGCCCTGGCACCGGCGCGTACGGCCCCGCTCTGGCTGCTGGATGAACCGGCGACGGCGCTGGACCGCGACTCGATTGACCGGCTGGCCGCCCTGATCGCCGCCCACCGCCGGGCCGGCGGCATGGTGGTGCTGTCCACGCACAGCGACATGGATGTCGCGGATGCGGCCACCCTGAACCTGGCCGATTTCGGCGCCACCGCCGATGACGAGGATGAAAGCCAGGATGAGGCGACCGGAGTGCCCGCATGAGCGGTTTCCTGCGGCTGCTGCGCCGCGACCTGCGCCTGGCCCTGCGCCAGGGGGCGGACGCGGCCATGGCGGTTCTGTTCTTCGTGCTGTGCGTGATCATGTTCCCGTTCGGCATCGGGCCGGAACCGGGCGTGCTTGCCCGTATCGCGCCGGGTGTCATCCTGGTCGCCGCCCTGCTGGCCTCGCTGCTGTCGCTGGACCGGCTGTTCCAGGCGGATCATGAGGATGGCTCGCTGGAGCTTCTGTCGCTGTCTTCCCTGCCGATGGAGGCGGTGGCGGCGGCCAAGATTCTGGCCCATTGGCTGGTCACCGGCCTGCCGCTGATCCTGGCGGCCCCGCTGCTGGCCCTGTTCTTGAACCTGCCTGCCGATGGTTTTCCCATCCTGCTGCTGACATTGCTGCTGGCGACACCCTTGCTCAGCCTGATCGGGGGAATCGGCGCGGCCCTGACCCTGGGGGCGCGGCGGGGTGGTGTTCTTCTGCCTTTACTTGTGCTTCCGCTTTACATTCCCGCATTGATCTTTGCCGCCGCCGCTGTCGATTCGGTGCTGACGGGGCAATCGGCCCGCCCGCATTTGCTGTTACTGTCGGGTCTTCTGGCGGCATCCCTGCCGCTTTCGCCCTGGGGGGCCGCCGCGGCCCTGCGCGCGGCCCTGGAATAGGGGTCCGGAAAGCCAAAGGCCCTGCGTCTTTGCGCCCGGATGGTTGCATATCCATTGGAAGTACATCGTCCGCGATTCCCGGCTTGCCCGAAAGATGTGCATACCTTAAATTCCTACCACCGGCGTCCAGTGCCGGACCTGCGGATGACAATGTCCGCCAAGTCAAAGCCTGATCTCCGCCTGTGCTGCACAAGCAGGCCAAAGGATCGGCGGCACGGCATTGTGACGGGGGGACGGTTTGCTCGGGTTCTTCATGCGCAGCGAACAGGTCATCATCGTTGATGATGACAAGATCAGGTCGGTGACCATCGGTCCCGGCCAGCGGCTGCGCCCTGCCCTTCTGGCTGCTGCCGCCCTGTGCGGCATGCTGGTGGCTAGTGCCGGCTGGATGGCCACCGCCTTCGCCCTGCGTGACAGCCGCGACAGCATTTTTCAGATGGATCAGGGGGCCGCCAATCTGGCCACCCAACTGGCCGACAGCCGCGAACAGCTGTCGCGCGTGGCCGGTGACCTGGACAAGGTGCGCGTGGCACTGGATACGGCACTGGCCGAACAGGCGCGGTCACGCGCCCGCATCGACGCCGCCATGGCCGTCGTGACGGGTGCGGACAAGGATGGGTCGAAGACACCGCGTCAGGTCCTGGCTGCCGTACGCAATGAACTGGCCCCGCTGCGGCTTAATGCCGAAGCCGGCGACGGCCTGCGCGCCGCCCAGGAATCGCTGCAATTGATCACTGATATCAGCCAGGAAGCAGCGGCTCGCCGCGCCCAATCGGCCATCGCCGCCCTGTCCCTGGTGCTGGAGGAGGCGGAGGCCGTCCCGTCATCCCAGCCGACCCTGGCCCTGGCCAGCGAGGGACTGGGCAAGGCGCTGGCAGAAGCGCAGTTACAGGCGCAGCGGGCCCGGACCGAGGCGGAAAACGCCTGGACCGAACGTAACGAGATGGCAACGGCACTGGCCAGCAGCGAACAGCAGATGACGGAGATCGCCACCGGTCAGGTGGCCCTGCTGAACCGTCTGGCGCAGCATGCCGAACTGCGCATCGGCGCCATTGAGGGTGAACTGAAGAATACTGGCCTGAACCTGGACAGGGTGCTGCGCGCCATGGGCCAATCACCGGGCGGTGTGGGCGGTCCCCTGATCGGCCTGACGGAACTGCCCAATGGCAGCCTGCCCGCCGCCGCCCAGGCCGCCTTGAACCAGCTCGAGTCGCGGCTGGACCGGCAGGCACGGCTGCGCGCGCTGGCCAATTACCTGCCGCTGACCCCGCCTGTGGATAATTTCTATGTCTCCAGCGGTTTCGGCGGACGGCGTGATCCCTTCACCAGCCAATGGGCCGCGCATGAGGGGCTGGATCTGGTGGCGAAGGAAGGCTCCCCCGTCACCCTGCCCGCCGCCGGTCGCGTCGTCGATGTCACCTATGACGAGGGCTATGGTCATATGGTGGAGGTGGATCACGGCCTGGGCATCCGCACTCGCTATGCCCACATGAAGAAAATCATGGTTAAGAAGGGCGAAATGCTGGACCCTGGCCATCAGGTCGGGACGCTGGGCGACAGTGGCCGCAGTTCCGGTCCGCACCTGCACTATGAGGTGCTGGTGGAAGGCAAGCCGGTGGATCCGCTGCGCTTCATGGAAAGGGGTCGGCATGTTTGCGAAGGTTAAGGAACGTATCGACAGCACCGCCAAGACCGCCACCCGCCCCAGCGGCGGTGGCAATGGCGGCGGGTCCGACCGGCCCATGCCCTCCATCGTCAGCCATGACATGCGGGTGACGGGCAATCTGGATACGCCGGGCGAGGTGCATGTCGAAGGCATCGTCGATGGCGACATTACCTGTGCCAAACTGACCATCGGCGCCACGGGCGCCGTGAACGGCCATATCATGGCCGGAACCGTGCGTGTGCATGGACGTGTGCAGGGAGAGATCAACGCCGGGGAGGTGTTCATCCTCAACGGCTCCACCGTTCAGGGGGACGTGATCCAGACCCTGCTGGAAATCGCGCCGGGCGCCAGCTTCGAAGGCGCCATCCGCCGCCGCGCGCCCGCCGCCCCCACTGCCCCCACTGCCATGTTGGCCCCGCCGCCCGTTGAAGCCGAACTGGCGGCAGAGGCAGAACCGCTGCTGCTGGCCACCGAACCGGTCGAGGCGGAAGCCGAGGCGGCGGTGGCGGAAACCCTGTCCAGTGCCACTGCCGACGAACCGCCCGCCCCCGCCAATAGCGGGGATGATGTGGAAACGAAAAAGGCCGGGTAACCCCGGCCTTTCCCTTTTCTGCATCCTGGGCCGATGGGCGGACACCAGCGCTGCTGTTACCTGCCCTCTTCCGGCGGGGGCGGCGGCGGGGCGGCCATGGGGGCGCGATCCGGGTCCAGCGGAATGCCACCGGGCGGCGGGGGCCGCATATCGGGCCCGCCATGCATCCGGTGTTCATTGATCATCATGCGGGGCGGACGCATCTCCGCCAGACGGCGGCGGCCCTCCGGCGACAGCTTGCCCAGTACCTCGATGATCCGGTCGGTCTGCGCCTTCTCCATCGCCTGACGGTCGGCGGCGACGCTTTCCAGTTCCGTACGCAGGGCCGCGGAGTCAAATGGATCGGCCCGCATCAGATCGCGCAGACGGTCGATACGATCCCGGAAGGACTTTGCCTTCTCCATCATCTTTTCCATGTCGGAACCGAAATGTTCCTTCAGGATCTTGGCGTCGGCTTCGGGCAGATCATCCATCATCCGGTGCATGGCGAACAGCGGACCGCCGGGGCCACCCGGCCCGTCCGGTCCCATCATCACCATCTTGTCACCGAAAGGCGGCTTCGGCCCCAGCCAGCGCGGCACCATGGTGCCCAACAGGAAAAGGTTCAGGCCGACCGACGCCAGCAGCGCGGTCTGTATCAAACGGTCGCGGGTCATTGGAACAGGCTTTCCAGGGCGGAAGGGGTGAACAGCGCGCTGGGCAGGTCACTGGCGGTGGTCGCGGTGGTGACCGCGCCCTCCCCGCCCATGCCGCCGGCGGCCGTGGAGGTGACGGGGTTGAAGGCCCCGACCAGGATGCCGGCGGCCGTACAGGCGACCAGACCGGCTGCCCGTGGCCAGACCTGACGCCATCCCCCCAGCATATCCCCGACGCGCTGCGAAAAAGGGACGCGGCGCCGTACCAGTCCCGGCACGGGCAGGTCACCCAGGGCACCGGCCACCACACGGGCCACGCGATCATCGCTGATCACGGGCGCATCGAGCCGGTCCAGCATCGCGTCCAGCATGGCCGCACGATGCTGTTCGGCCCGTGCCTGGACGGAATGGGCCAACAGTGCCTGTGCGGGTTTGCGCAAATCATCGGGCCATCGCCTGGGTTCGGCCCCATACTGTTCCAGCAGGGCCTGGAAGGCGGCCATCCCCATGGCCTCCATCCCGCCTGCGCCGTTGATCGGTTCCCTCATTCTTCATTCTCCCCAACGCCCGTGATCCCCAGGGCGGTGAGCCGGCCCCGAAGGGCGCGGCGGGCACGGGCCAGCAGCGATTCCACCGCCGGCACCGACAGGTCCAGCATCCGCCCGGCCTCGGCGGCGCTCATTTCCTCGTAATAACAAAGGGAGACAGCCACCCTTTGCCGTTCCGGCAGCCCGGCCAGGGCCGCCGCGATGGTTTCCGACATTTGCCGCCGTGCGATCAGCGAACCGGCGGCGGGTGACGGATCAGGCACATCCGGAGCATCTTCCAACGCCTCGAACCCCTGTTTGCGACGACGGTCGATACAGAGATTGACGACAACCCGGTGCAGCCAGGTGGAAAACCGGGCTGACCCGCCCGCTTCCCACTGACCGGCCTTGGTCCAGACCTTGACCCAGGCCTCCTGCACCACCTCGTCCGCTTCCGCCGCGTTGTTCAGGACGCGTTGCGCCACGGACAGGGCGCGGGCGGTGTGGCGTGTCGCCAGTACCGTAAACGCCCCCCGGTCCCCGCCGGCGATCCGCGCCAGCAGGGTGTCGTCATCCACCATGGGTTCCGCAAGAACCATACCGGTCACGGTCACCTGCGTATCCTTATGTCGATCCCGTCCGGCCATACCGGACCCCCGGGCGTCACGCCCCGGCAGGTCCAGCGGTGACGGAAGCCGCTTCATCGCCAGCATGCCCTTTCCACGGGCCACGGCGCAAATCCCTGTCGCAGGCCACGCGGGACCATCGCCCATCGGTCGAAAATATTTTTGAGCCGTCGCGACAGGAACTGTTTGCGTGTTGCGTAAAAGCAATATCGCGGGCCGGTGCCCATCCCACCCCAAAGCACCGGTCACCGCCGACGGCCCCGGACGCCCCATCCACCGTCGGCACCGCGATAGATGGGAAGCCTGCCCCCGGTCTTCCGGCCCCGCCAGCCCGCCCCTTCAACGGCGGCACCGGCGCCGGGGGCAGCATCCCCTAACCTATGTTTAGTTCCTCTCTCCAGAGTGCCTGCCCCCGTCGCCCCTGCCTGGGCGGCGGGGGTTTCTTTTTGTGGATTGAAGCGGCCCCCGAAAAGCACCATCCTTACTTTTGCGCGGCCAAGCAGGCGCGACAATGTAGAGGCATCAGGTGCAGCAGGCGTTCAACGTCACCATCGAATGGGATGCAGAAGCTTCCGTCTGGTATGTCGATGACAGCGACGTGCCGGGACTGGTGGCGGAAGCGCCGACGGTTGAGGCCATGCGGGACAAGCTGTCCGTCCTGGTGCCGGAGCTTGTGTCGCTGAATCGGCACAAGATTGACTTCACGACGGCAGCAATCGCCATCGCCTGACATTACCCCCGCGCGGGCACGGCCTGGCTGGCCAGGAACAGGGCGGCGGCGGCGGCCACGATGGCGGGGCCGGTGGGCACATCGACCTGGAGCGAGGCACCCAATCCCATCGCCACAGCCCCCACCCCGATCAGGGCCGACAGGACGGCCATCGCCTCCGGCCCCCGGGCGAAACGGCGGGCGGCGGCGGCGGGGATGATCAGCAGGGCGGTGACCAGCAGGATGCCCACGATCTTCATGGCCAGCGCGATGATGACGGCGATCATCAAGGTGAAGCCCAGACGCACGCGCCGCACCGGAACCCCCTCCACCCGCGCCAGATCCTCATCCACCGTTAGGGCCAGCAAGGGCCGCCATATCCAGGCCAGCAGCGCCAGCACCAGCGCCCCACCGCCCCAGATAGCGTAGAGATCGGCATCCCCCACGGCCAGAATGTCGCCGAAAAGGTAGGACAGCAGGTCCACCCGCACCGATCCCAGCACGGCGAGCGCGATCATGCCCAGGCTGAGCGTGGAGTGGGAGATGATGCCCAGCAGCGTATCGCTGCCCAGCCGTTTCTGTTCCTGCAACAGGGTGAGCGCCAGGGCGATGGCCAGACAGACCAGCACGATCCCCGTCTGGGTGCCGATCCCGGTCAGGAAACCCAGCGCCACGCCCAGCAGGGCCGAGTGCGACAGCGTATCCCCGAAATAGGCCATGCGCCGCCAGACGATGACGCAGCCCAGCGGCCCCGTGACCAGCGCCAGCCCGATCCCGGCCAGCAAGCCGCGCAGCAGGAAATCATCCATGGTGGTGCCCCCCGTGCGCATGATCATGGCCGTGATGATGGTGATGGTCATGGCCGCAGCCATGATGGTCGCCATGTCCGGTATGTTCCAGCCCCACCGGCACGACACAGCCATCATCGGCATGGGAATGGTCATGGCTGTGGTGATAGATGGCCAGGGCATCAGCATGCCGGCCAAACAGGGCGACATATTCGGGATGGCGCGACACATCCTCCGGCTTGCCATGGCAGCAGACATGCCGGTTCAGGCAGATCACCGTATCGGTCCGGGCCATCACCAGATGCAGATCGTGGCTGACCAGCAGCACGCCGCAGCCGCGCCGGTTGCGGATGGCCCCAATCAGTTCGAACAGTTCGATCTGTCCATGCACATCCACCGCCTGCACCGGTTCATCCAGGACCAGCAGGTCGGGCTGGCGCAGCAGGGCGCGGGCCAGCAGCACACGCTGCAATTCCCCGCCCGACAGGGTCTGGATGGCCCGGTCGATGGCATGTTCGGCCCCCACCTCCGCCAGCACGCACGCCATCTCCGCCCGCGTGGCGCGGGACCAGAGCGACAGGAAGCGTGCGACCGGCATGGGCAACGTGACATCGACGGCCAGACGTTGCGGCATATAACCGATATTCAGGCCCGGTGCCCGCGAAACGGTACCCTTGTCCGGTTTCACCAGCCCCAGACACAGTTTCACCAAGCTGGTCTTGCCGGCCCCGTTCGGCCCGATCAATGTGACGATCTCGCCTGCACCCACTGACAAGGAGACATTGTCCAGAACCGCACGGTCGCCGCGCGTCAGGCTGATATTCCGGGCTTCCAATAACGGGGGGGCTGTCAAAGGGCGGCTCCTTTGGCGCATGCTGGCTGGGCTGCCCTGCGCATCCCGCAGGGTTTACGCCATGCCCGCCGCCTTGACAAACGTTACATTATAACACATTTGCAGATCAGTCCTCCGGTACCGGGTCCTTGTCCATGTTGCGCCTTCTGTCCGTTTCCGCCCTGCTGGCCGGCCTTATCGCCCTGCCGGCACTGGCCGCTCCGCCGCCACCCGATGTGGTGGTGACGGTGAAGCCGTTGCATTCGCTGGTCTCCGGCGTGATGCAGGGGGTGGGGGAACCCTATCTGCTGGTGCGCGGGGCCGCCAATCCGCATGCCTTCGCCCTGCGCCCATCGGATGCCAAGGCGCTGTCGGGTGCCGAACTGGTGGTCTGGGCGGGGCCGGGTGTGGAAACCTTCCTGGAGAAGCCGCTATCCACCCTGGCCCGTGACGCGCAGGTCCTGACCCTGGTCAAGGAAATGGCCGTCCGTGTCCTGCCGGTGCGCAAGGGCGGGGCGTGGGAGGCCCATGATCATGACCATGCGCATGAGGACAGGCCCGATGCCGAATTGGGCAGTGACGGTCATGTCTGGCTGGACCCGCTGAACGCCAAGGTGATTACCGACCTGATCGCCGCGCGCCTGTCGACCCTGGACCCTGCCCGCGCCCCGGCCTATCAGGCCAATGCCGCGCGGCAGAAACAGTCAATTGATGCTCTGGACGCGGAAATGCGCGCGGCCCTGACGCCGCTGAAGGACCGGCCCTTCATCGTCTTCCATGATGCCTATCATTATCTGGAGGACCGGTACGGCCTGAACGCCGCCGGTGCCATCACCGTCTCGCCCGATCAGCCGCCGGGGGCGGCGCGGCTGTCGGCCTTGCGTGAACGGATCAATCAGGCCGGTGCCGTCTGCATCTTTGCCGAGCCGCAGTTCGAACCGGCCCTGGTCCGCACCCTGGCGCAGGGGACCAAGGCCCGTACCGGCGTTCTGGACCCCGAAGGGGCGAACATTCCCGACGGGCCGGACCTTTATGGACAGTTGATGCGCTTCAACCTGCGCTCACTGGTGGATTGCCTTTCCGGGGGCTGATCCCGGACGCCCGGCATGCTATCCGTTCTGCCCATTCGTTTTTGAGAGCAGCAGGGGATAGCGATGCGTATCGGGATCGTGGGCGGCAGCGGCCGCATGGGTCAGATGCTGATCCGTGAGGTTCTGGGCAACAAAGCCGCCACCCTGTCGGGTGCCACCGAACGGCCCGGTTCCGCCGCCATCGGTCGCGACCTGGGCACGCTGATCGGGGCCGATCCCATCGGTGTCGTGATCACGGACGATCCCGCCGCCCTGTTCGCCAACAGCGATGCCGTCATCGATTTCACAGCCCCCGCCGCCACGGTCGCCTATGCCGCCCTGGCCGTACAGCATGGAACCGCCCTGATCGTCGGCACCACCGGCCTGTCGCCCGATGACCATGCCAAGCTGGCAGAGGCCGGCACCAAGGCCCCCCTGGTCGTGGCCGCCAATTTCAGCCTGGGCGTCACCCTGCTGGCAGGCCTTGTGCGCAAGGTGGCGGCCGCCCTGGGCGATGATTGGGATATCGAGATTGTGGAGATGCATCACCGGCACAAGGTGGATGCGCCCAGCGGCACCGCCCTGGCCCTGGGTCACGCCGCCGCATCCGGGCGTGGCGTCAATCTGGCCGATGTGAAGGATGCCGTGCGCGACGGGCACACAGGTGCCCGCACCGTGGGCGATATCGGTTTCGCCACCCTGCGCGGCGGGGATGTGGTGGGCGACCATACCGTCATCTTTGCGACGGAGGCCGAACGGTTGGAACTGTCCCACAAGGCGGGCAGCCGCGCCATCTTCGCCCGAGGTGCCGTCCGCGCCGCCCTGTGGGCTGCCGGCAAGGCGCCGGGGGTTTACTCCATGGATGATGTTCTGGGGCTGTAGGACCTGTTGAGATTCTTATATCGCCTCCCCGGCGAAGGCCGGGGCCCAGGGGTCCCAAGCGTCAACTTTTCCACCTGCCTCGCTGTTCGCAGCACCGGCGTCGAGCCCGTGGCCCCTGGGCCCCGGCGTTCGCCGGGGAGGCGGAGATGCTCAAATTCGTTGAGTTTCAGCCCCCCCTGAACTCTCATTCCACTTCACCGGCGGCCTTGGCGTTCGGGTCGAGCATCGCCTCCATCCGCGCCAGGGGCGCCGCGTTGGCCGTACGGCTTTCCGCCTCCACCTGCCGGTAGAGCGCCACCAGTTCGCGGCCCCAGTCGGTGAGCGCAGTGCCGCCGCCGCCGCTACCGCCCGTCTGTCCCGTCACGGCGGGCTGCGTAAAGGCGCGGTTGATCTGGTCGACCAGCAGCCAGGCCCGGCGGTAGGACATGCCCATGGACCGGCCCGCCGCCGCGATGGAGCCGGTATCCGCGATGGCTTCCAGCAGCCGGATCTTGCCGGGGCCGATCTGGCTGCCATTGGCGAAGTCCAGGCGCAGGGTCAGGCGGGTCATGGGCGCAATCCGGGGGCCGTGAAAAGGAAAGGGGCGGCTGTCGCCAGCCGCCCCACACACTTGTGCCGCAAGGGCGGGTTTCGTCAATGCCCGCTGCTGGCCGCCTTGGCCCGGCGTCGCTTGGCAGCGATCAGGTTCAGGCTTTCCACACCGATGGAGAAGGCGATGGCGAAGTAGAGATAGGCCTTCGGGATGTGGAAATGCAGGCCATCGGCGATCAGGGCCACGCCCACCAGGATCAGGAAGGCCAGGGCCAGCATCTTTACCGTCGGGTGATCCTGCACGAATTTCGACGTAGGGCCGGCGGCGAACAACATGACCGCAACGGCGATGATGACGGCGGTGACCATCACCGGCAGGTCACTGGCCATGCCCACGGCC
Organism: Niveispirillum sp. FG156; assembly: GCF_057809555.1. Lineage (NCBI taxonomy): Bacteria > Pseudomonadati > Pseudomonadota > Alphaproteobacteria > Rhodospirillales > Azospirillaceae > Niveispirillum > Niveispirillum sp. FG156. Next base: position 69,154 of record NZ_JBMDKE010000023.1, read on the forward strand.
GTAATGACGCTGTCCAGCGAGAAGACGATATCCAGCACCATGATCTGGGCGATGACACCACCGAAGGTGGCAACGGCACGGGACTTGCCCTCTTCCTCGTGCTGGCCCTCCATCGTGTGGTGGATTTCCTGTGTGCCCTTGTAAAGCAAGAACAGGCCGCCCCCCAGCAGGATCAGATCGCGGGCCGAAATGGCCAGATCAAAGATCGTGAACAATGGCTCTGTCAGCGACACGATCCAGGCGATGGAGGCCAGAAGGCCCAACCGCATGATCAAGGCCAGTGCCAGACCCAGTTGCCGCGCCTTGGCGCGCTGCGCCTCTGGCAGCCGGTTGGCCATGATCGAAATGAAGATGATGTTGTCGATGCCCAGCACAATCTCCAGCGCCGTCAAGGTCGCCAGACTGGCCCACGCATGCGGGTCATAGATCCACTCAAACATTTGTTTCCACCTGCCCCGAGGAAATGATTTGTTAAGGATAGCACCATAGTGGGGCCATTTGCCGCCCTGCAATATGACAGCAGCGGACCTTGCGGGCAGACGGGAGAGGGCATAGCGTGGCCGCAATCCATGCTCATGAGGGAAAACCAAGCCCATGCGCCGTCTGGCCCGCTCGCTTTTGCTCTCCTCCCTGGTCCTGCTGCCCCTGATCGCCCCTGTCAACGCCATGGCGGAAACACTGTTCCGGCGCGGCATCGGGTCCGCCCCCGGCACCATCGATCCGGGCAAGGCCGATCTGCACCCCGAATCCATCGTCATCTATGATCTGTATGAAGGGCTGCTGACGCCAGGGCCGGATGGCAAGCCCATCGCAGGGGCCGCCGCCAGCTGGGAGATCAGCCCCGATGGCAAGACCTACACGTTCAACCTGCGCCCCGATGGCCGCTGGTCGGACGGGTCGAAGGTGACGGCCAAGGATTTCGTCTATGCTTGGCGCCGTCTGGCCAGCCCGCAGCAGGCCTCCCCCTATGCCTACTATGTCTGGCCCATTGTGAACGGCAAGGACGTGACGGCGGGGACCAAGCCGCCGACCGAGCTGGGGGTGGAGGCGGTGGGCGACCTGATCTTCCGCGTGAAGCTGACCGAACCCGCCGCCTATTTCCTGGGTCAGGTGGCGCATCAGTCGATGTCGCCGGTGAAGGAGGGAACCACCCCCGGACAGGTGGGCAATGGCGCCTACAAGCTGGCCGAGATGGTGCCGCAGACGCATCTGAAGCTGGTGAAGAACCCGTATTTCCGCGATGCGGTCAATGTGAAGATCGATACCGTCATGCATATCGTGACGGAGAATGTGGATACCGAACTGAAGCGCTATCGCGCGGGCGAGTTGGACGTGACCTACACCCTGCCCGTCACGGCGGTGGATTGGGCGCGCAAGGAGGCGGCAGCCGATTACACGCCAACCCCCACCTATTCCACCTTCTTCCTGGCCCTGAACCTGACGCATGAGCCGTGGAAGTCGACGCCCAAGCTGCGTCAGGCCCTGTCCATGGCCATCGACCGCGAGATCATCGTGGACAAGGTGCTGAACGGTGACCTGCGCCCGGCGTACAGCTTTACCCCGCCCGGCAAGGTGGCGGGGTATGAGCCGCCGCGCCCCGCATGGGCCGCCTTGTCGCAGAAGGAACGCGATGAACAGGCGAAGAAGCTGCTGATCGAGGCCGGGTACGGGCCGGGGGGCAAGCCCCTGCCGCCCGTTGAAATCCTGCTGACCCAGAATGAGAACAACAAGCGCGTGATGGTCGCCGTGGCCGCCATGTGGAAGCAGAAGCTGGGCGTGGAAGTGGTGATGAACAACCAGGAATTCCGCGTCGTCTCCTCCATCGGCAATCAGAAGACCTATAAGGACGCGCTTTATTACGGCTGGATCGGCGATTTCCCCGACCCGATCAATTTCTTGAAACTGCTGCGCAGCGACGTGGCCCAGCAGAACTATCCCGCCTATCAGAACAAGGCGTACGATGCCCTGCTGGATAAGGCCAATGCCAGCCTGGACCCGGCGGAACGCCTCACCCTGCTGGGACAGGCTGAGGCGCTGTATCAGGCGGATACGCCCCTGATCCCCATCATGCACAATACCCGCCGCCGTCTGGTCAATCCGCGCGTCACCGGCTGGACCAAGGCGCCGCTGGACCAGAACCCAACCCGGTTCCTGGATATCAAGGGCTGACATTCTCGGGCTGACAGTCACCGGCATCCGCGCCCGTCAGGGCTCGCCTCCGGCTCGACCTGACCTACGCATTGGAACAATGATGAAAAGCTTCCGCCTTCTGCCGCTGCTGGCCCTGGCCGCCCTGGCACCCCTGACGCTGTCCCCCGCCGCACAGGCCGAAATGGTCTATCGCCGGGGCACGGGCGCCACGCCCGACACGCTGGACCCGACCAAGTCGGAACTGCAGCCCGCTGCCCGCATCATCTATGACCTGTTCGAGGGTCTGTACACGCTGGACGCCAAGGGCCAGGGACGCCGGGCGGTGGCGGAAAGCGAAAGCGTCAGTGCTGATGGCCGGGTCTACACCTTCACGCTGCGCGCCGATGCCAAATGGTCGGACGGCACAGCCGTCACGGCAGCGGATTTCGTTTATTCCTGGCGCCGGCTGGCCGATCCCAAGCACGCCTCTCCCTATGCCTATTTCGTCTGGCCGCTGGCCAACGGGCAGGCGGTGACGGTGGGCAAGATGCCGACCGACAAGTTGGGCGTGGAGGCGGTGGATGCCCGCACCCTGAAGGTCACGCTGGAACGGCCCACGGGCTACTTCCTGGCCTCGTTGCAGCATGTGGCCATGGCACCGGTGCAGAAGGCCAATATCGACAAGTTCGGGGAGAATTTCACCAGCCCCGGCAACCTTGTCTCCAACGGTGCCTACACGCTGGCCGAGTATCTGCCGCAGTCGCATATCAAGACGGTGAAGAACCCATTCTATTACGACGCGGCCAAGGTCAGGATCGACACTGTCTTCTCCTACCCGATCGATAATCAGGATACGGAATTCAAGAAGTTCCGGGCGGGGGAGTTGCTGGTCACCGACACGTTGCCCAATCCGCAGATCAATTTCGCCAAGGAAAACCTGCCAGCGGCGTTCCGGGCGGGGCAGACCTATTCCACCTATTACCTGTCCTTCAATCTGAAGAACGAGCCCTGGAAGTCATCGCCCAAGCTGCGCGCCGCCCTGAACCTGGCCGTGGACCGGGAGGTTCTGGCCGAAAAGGTGGTGGGGGGCGGCGAAAAGCCGGCCTATACCTTCACCCCGCCCGGCAATGTCGGCGGATACGAGCCGCCGCGCCCCGATTGGGCGGCACAGCCCCAGGCACAGCGCGATGAGCTGGCCAAGAAGCTGTTCGCCGAAGCCGGGTATGGGCCGGGGGGCAAGGAACTGCCCGAGATCGAGATTCTGCACTACACCAACGACAATGCCCGCAAGGTGGTGGTGGCCGTGGCCGCCATGTGGCGGCAGAAGCTGGGTGTGAAGACCCGGCTGAACAATCAGGAATTCCGCGTGGTGGCCAATATCGGCAACCAGAAATCCTATCCGGATATCATGTATTACGCCTGGATCGGCGACTATCCCGATGCCAATTCCTTCCTGCAACTGTTCCGCAGCGACGTGGAGCAGCAGAACCTGCCCGGATACAAGGACCCGGCCTATGACAGGCTGCTGGACGAGGCCAATGCCAGCACCGACCCGGCCCGGCGCATCGCCCTGCTGAAGCAGGCCGAGACGCTGGCACTCGCGGCCAACAGCATCGTGCCGCTGACCCATAATACGCGTCGCCGGCTGGTCGATCCGCGTATCAAGGGCTGGACCCCCAACCCGCTGGATTTCAACCTGTCGCAATATCTGGAGGTGGCACCGTGAGCGCCTTGCCGCCGCCATCATCATCCCCTATCGTCGGCGCAAACATTCCCCTGGTGGAGATCACATCCGTGAGCGGTTCTGACTTTTCCCGTCGCCACATCCTGGCCGCCGGTGCCGCCCTGTCCCTGGCGCCCGCCCTGCCCGCCATGGGTCAGGCAGCCCCCGTTATCGATGTGAAGGGCGCGACGGCGGACATCGTCTATGGCAATCCGAACGCCAAGGTGACGGTGGTCGAATATGCCTCGCTCGCCTGCTCGCACTGCGCGCATTTCGAGAAGGAGATGTTCCCGACCTTCAAAAAGGAATTCATCGACACGGGCGAAGTGAAGCTGATCTTCCGCGACTACCCGCTGAACGGTCCGGGCCTGCGCGCCCATATGCTGATGCGCTGTGCCGGCGGGGCCAAGACCCAGGCCCTGAAATCCGCCATCTTCAACAGCCAGGCCACCTGGCTGAACCAGAACTTCCTGGCCAACCTTGCCAATATCGGCAAGCTGGCCGGCGTGTCGCAGGCGCAGTTCGATGCCTGCATGGCGACCAAGCCGCTGGAAGATTTCATCATCAAGAGCCAGTACACGGCCCAGCAGGAACATCAGGTCAATTCCACACCGACCTTCATCGTGAACGGCGAATATGTCATCGCGGGTGCCTATCTGGACCAGCTGACCGACGCCGTGGTCAAGGCCGGCGCCAAGCGCAAGGCTTCGTAAAGTCTGTCATCGACAGGTGCGGTAGGGGTGGTGCATAAGCGCCACCCCTTTGTCATTGCCCCGACATATCCGACCCCCCGGCCGCCCGTGCATTTCGCGAAACTCCGTCTTTCCGGCTTCAAATCCTTCGTCGATCAGACAGAGCTGCTGATCGAGCCGGGGATGACGGGTGTTGTCGGCCCCAATGGCTGCGGCAAGTCCAACCTGCTGGAAGCCCTGCGCTGGGCCATGGGCGAAACCTCAGCCAAGCGCATGCGGGGCGAGGATATGGACGATGTCATCTTTGGCGGAACGGCCACGCGTCCCGCCCGCAATATCTGCGAGGTGACGATGGTGCTGGGCAACAATGCCCGCACCGCGCCCCCGCCCTTCACCGACGCCGAAGAATTGGAGATCACGCGCCGGCTGGAACGCGGGTCGGGGTCGGATTACCGCATCAATGGCAAGCTGGTGCGCGCCCGCGACGTGCAGATCCTGTTCGCCGACCATTCATCGGGCGCCAACAGCCCGTCCATGGTCAGCCAGGGCCGCGTCGGTGCCCTGATCAATGCCAAGCCCGGCGACCGGCGGCAATTGCTGGAGGAAGCGGCGGGGATCAGCGGCCTGCATGCGAGGCGGCATGAGGCGGAATTGCGCCTGCGCGCGGCGGAAACCAACCTGACACGGCTGGAGGATGTGCTGGCCGCGATGGATGGGCAGTTGCAGGGCCTGCGCAAGCAGGCCCGCCAGGCCCAGCGCTACCGGCAGGTGCAGGACCATATCCGCCGGGCCGAGGCGCAGCTGCTGCATCAGCGCTGGGACGAGGCGAACCGCCTGCTGGACCGCGCCCGCGACGGCCACGCCGCCGCCGATACCGCCGTGCGCGACCAGATGCTGGCCGTCAGCAGCACCGCCACCGCCCGCGATGAGGCGGCGGCAGCCCTGCCCCCCCTGCGGCAGGAGGATGCCGCCGCCGGTGCCGCGTTGCAGCGCCTGATCGTGGCGCGCGAACAGCTTGACGCCGAAGAGGCGCGGGTCAAGGAGGCGCATGGCGCCATGCAGCGGCGTCTGGCGCAACTGGCCACCGACCTTGCCCGCGAACGCGCGCTCGCCGCCGATGCCGACAGTGCCGCCGCCCGTCTGGCCGAGGAACGGGCCGGCCTGCTGGACGCGCAGGCCGAGGAGGCGATGGAGCTGGAGGCCGCCGAAGAAGCGCTGCTGACGGCCCGTGACGCGGTGGAGGTGGGGGAACGCGACCTGTCCCGCGCCCTGGAACAATCGGCAGCCGAGGAAGCGGCCCACAGCGCCGCCGGCAACCGCCTGCGTGATGCCCAGGGGCGGCTGGCCACCCTGGAAAAACGCCTGTCGGAGCAGGCGGCACAATTGGCGGCCCTGGACGCGAAGATCGGCGACGATACCGCCCTGGAAGCAGCGGCAGAGGCGCTGGCCCTGGCCGAGGAGCGGCTGGAACTGGCGCGTGAAGCCGCCGAGCAGGCGGAAATCGCCAAGCAGGAAGCCGACAGCGCCCTGGAACAGGCCCGCAGCGACGGGCAGGCCAGCATGGCGGCGGCGCGCACGACCCTGTCACAGGCGGAGGCGCGGGATACGCAGCTGCGCGCCGAACGCGATGGCTTGCGCGCGCTGTTGAATCTGGAAGAGGAAGACCTGTTCCCACCGCTGATCGATGCCGTCACGGTGGCCGCCGGCTATGAACAGGCGCTTGCCGCCGCCCTGGGGGACGATCTGACGGCACCGCTGGATGAGGCGGCGGCCCGGCATTGGCGCACCCTGCCGCCGCTGGACATCACCGCCCCCCTGCCGGCGGGGGTGGAACCGCTGTCGGCGCAGGTGAAGGCCCCGGTGGAGATGGCGCGTTGCCTGTCGCATATCGGGCTGGTGGCCGATGCGGCCATGGCAAGGCGGCTGGCCCCCACCCTGTCGCCAGGGCAAATCCTGGTCAGCCGCGATGGCGGGGCCTGGCGCTGGGACGGGTTGACCACGACACCCGGCGCGCCCACGGCGGCGGCCATCCGTCTGACCCAGCGCAACCGGCTGGCCGAGATTGAAACAGCGCTGACCCAGGCCGATGCCGACCTGTCCGCCGCACGCAAGGCCCATGGGGATGCCAGTGCCGCCGCCGATGCCGCCATCCTGACGGCCCGGCGGGCGCAGGAGGCAGCCCAGGCCGGCGACCGGCAGGCGCGCGACGCCGTGCGCCACGCCTTCACCACCGTCGATCAGGCCCGCAGCGCCCAGTCGCGGCTGGTCAGCGAAGCCGCCGCCGCGCGGTCCAAGCGCGACGCCATGGTGCAATCCCTTGACCTGCTGACCAGCGACAGGGGCGAGGCGGCAACGCTGGTGGCAGAGGCGCAGGGTGCCCTGGACGATCTGCCCGACCCCACCCTGTCGCGCATGGCGGTGGCCGATGCGCGCGGCCATCTGGCCGAACAGCGCGGGCACCTGTCGATTGCGCAAGGGGCCGTGGACCGGGTGAAGCGCGACGCCGAACAGCGCCGCCGCCGCCTGTCCAGCCTGGAGGCCGAAGAGCTGTCCTGGAAAGCCCGTGTCGAGGGGGCGGCCAGCCGCCTGTCGGAACTGACCGAGCGGGCTGAGGAAGGACGGGCGGAGCTGGAAGCCCTGACCGAACGCCCGCTGGAAATCGCGGCGGAGCGGGAGAATTTGCGTGGCCATATCGCCACCGCCGAACGCCGCCGCCGCCAGACGGGCGATGCCCTGGCAGAAGCGGAAACCGCCCAGACCCAGGCCGAACAGGCCGTACGCAAGGCCGAAAGCGCCCTTGCCGACGCGCGTGAGGCCCGCGCCCATGCCGAGGCGGCGGTGGCGCAGTCGCTGAACGCCCTGGCCGGTCTGGTGGAACGTATCCGCGAGAAGCTGGATTGCGAGCCGGGGGAGGTTCTGGCCGCCGCCGGTATCGACCCGGACGATGAGATGCCCGCGCCGTCACAGCTGGAACAGCGCCTGTCGCGCCTGCTGGAAGACCGGGAGCGCATCGGCCCCGTCAATCTGCGGGCCGAGGTCGAGTTGGCCGAGATGGAGGCGGAGACCGCCAAGCTGACCGGCGAACGCGACGACCTGACCGCCGCCATTGCCCGCCTGCGCCAAGGGATCGGCGCCATCAATCGCGAGGCGCGGGAGAAGCTGCTGGCCAGTTTCGATCTGGTGGACGGGCATTTCCAGCGCCTATTCACCAAGCTGTTCGGCGGCGGGGCGGCGCATCTGAAACTGACCGAATCGGATGATCCGCTGGATGCGGGGCTGGAGATCTATGCCAGCCCGCCGGGCAAGAAATTGCAGGTCCTGTCCCTGCTGTCCGGCGGGGAACAGGCGCTGACGGCCCTGTCGCTGCTGTTCGCGGTGTTCTTGTGCAACCCCGCCCCCATCTGTGTGCTGGACGAGGTGGATGCACCGTTGGACGAGGCGAATGTGGGTCGTTTCTGCGACATGGTGGAGGAAATGGCGGCCAGCGGGGCCACCCGCTTCCTGATCGTCACCCACCACCGCCTGACCATGGCCCGCATGCACCGGCTGTTCGGCGTGACCATGATGGAACGCGGCGTCAGTCAGCTGGTCAGCGTCGATCTGGAGAAGGCGGCGGAGATGGTGGATGCCTAACGCTCATGCCAGCACCCCCTTCCATTCGGCCCCGTCATCCATGCTATGGTTCGGCCCGCAATCCAACGTTCCCCTGAAGGGGACCAATTACCGGACAATTTCATGGAAGCCTGGTCCGAATATTCACGTTTCCTGATCGCGCTGTTCGCCATCCTGACCCCGTTCGCCGCCATCCCGATCTTCCTGGGCATGACGGAGGGGCGTGGAGCCAAGGAACGTAACTCCATCGCCCTTTCCGCCGTCATGACGGTGGCGACGGTGCTGGTCAGTTCCGTCTTTCTGGGCGATGCGGTGCTGACCGTGCTGGGTACCAGCCTGGCCAGTTTCCGGGTGGGCGGCGGCATCGTGCTGCTGCTGATCGCCCTGTCGCTGCTGAACGCCACCGTATCGGGCATGAAGCAGACGCCGCAGGAAGCCGATGAGGCCGGTACGCGCCAAGCCATTGGCGTGGTGCCGCTGGGCCTGCCCCTGCTGGCCGGTCCCGGCTCCATCTCCGCCGTCATCATCGAGGCACAGCGCGGCGTGGGCTGGGAGCATTATGCCGTGCTGGTCGGCTGCATCCTGGCGGTCTGCGCCTTTCTGCTGCTGACCCTGCGTCTGGCCGTACCCATCGGCAACAAGCTGGGCCAGACCGGCCTGAACGTCATGAACCGCCTGACCGGCTTGCTGCTGGCCGCGGTCGCGGTGGAGATCATCGCCGCCGGCCTGCGGGCCCTGTTCCCCGGCTGGATGACGTAATACCAAAGCCTTTGTCACCCACCGTAGGTCGCGGGTGAGGCGCATGCCGAACCCCGACATTCAATGGGACCGTCGCTTGTCGGGGTTCGCTCACGCTCACCCGCGACCTACGGTCATCAGCCGAGGCGTCTGGTATAGACAGCACCTTTGCCCTCCCAGGCCCGAACAGCGGGCGGGAGGGGGAAGGTGCCACAGCTATTATTACGCGCTGGTATTCACATGGCCGCCGACATCGCCCTTGGCGACACCGACGATGGCTTCGCGCAGCAGGCGGCCATGGATCGTGTAGCCGGCCTGCAGCACCTGAACCACGGTGCCGGCGGGCTTACCGGTATTTTCGATCTCCATCATGATCTGATGGAAATTCGGATCGGCGGGGGTGCCCATGGCTTCGACCTTGGCGATACCGGCGCGGTCGAAGGCGGCCAGCAACTGGCGTTCGGTGGCTTCCACACCGGTCAGCAGGTTGCCCACGGCCTGATTCTCCGCGCGCACATCCTCGCCCACAGCCTCCACGGCGCGGCGCAGATTGTCGGCCACAGCCAACAGTTCCTTGGCGAACTTGGCGACGGCGTATTTGGCAGTGTCCTCGCGCTCACGCTCGGCCCGGCGGCGGACATTCTCCGTCTCGGCCAGGGTGCGCAGCATCTGGTCCTTCAGGGACGCGACCTCCGCCTCCAATTGGGCGACGCGGGCCGCGGCCTCGGCACCGGCCTCGGTCGTGCCGGCCTGGACGGCGGGCTCTGCACTGGGGTCGTTGTCGTGGGTGTTGATCGTGTCGGTCATCGCGGAACTTGCCCTTGGGAAATCTAGGGGGTGGAAAACGGCCCTCTGGTTTAGGCGGGATTAAGCCGCCTGTCGAGATGCCGTGACCCAGAAATAGGGTGCCGCCCCCTGCTACCGCAAGAGGTGGTCACCCCATCAACCTGCCGATCAGCTTTGCGGTATAATCGACCATGGGGATGATGCGGGCATAATTGATGCGGGTGGGGCCGATGACGCCGATGGCGCCCACGATCTGTTCCTTGGTGTTGGCATAGGGGCTGACGATCATCGAACAGCCGGCATGGGAGAAAAGATCATTCTCCGCCCCGATGAAGATCTGCACCCCTTCGGCCTTGCCCGTCGCGTCCAGCATGCGCAGCATCTGCTCGCGCGTTTCCAGCGCCTCGAACAGGGTGCGGATGCGCTCCAGGTCCGATATGGCGGTGACATCCTCCAGCAGCTTGGCCTGACCGCGCACGATCAGATAGCCCTGGCTACCCCGCGCGCCGGACAATGTGGCAAGCCCCGTCTGCACCACCTTCTGCGTCAGGCTGTCCAGCTGGGACTTCTGTTCCTCCAGCTCCTTCAGGATGAAGGCGCGGGCCTCCGCCAGGGTGCGGCCCACGACGCGGGCATTCAGATAGTTGCTGGCCATCTGCAGGGCGGATGGCGGCAGGCCGGTCGGCACTTCCACCACCCGGTTCTCCACCAGCCCATCCTCGGTCACCAGCACCACCAGCGCCCGGCCCGGCGACAGGCTGACAAACTCGATATGTTTCAGGGGGCGGTCGGTCTTGGGCGCCAGGACCAGACCGGCGCAGGAAGACAGGCCGGACAGGAGGTTGGTAGCCTCTTCCAGCACCTCCGGCACCGACCGACCACGCGCCGAACAGGTGGCCTCGATATCCTCCCGCTCCCGCTCCGTCAGGTCGCCCACCTCCAGCAGGCCATTCACGAACATGCGAAGGCCCGCATCCGTGGGGATGCGCCCGGCGGATGTGTGCGGGGAGATCAGCAGGCCCAGTTCCTCCAGGTCCGCCATGGTGTTGCGGATGGTGGCGGGCGACAGCGTGGCCGTCAGCCGCCGCGACAGGGTGCGCGATCCCACCGGCTCGCCGGTCTGGACATAGGCTTCCACGATATGGCGGAAAATCTCCCGCGACCGCTGGTTCAGCTCAGTGATCATGCCTTTCGCACCGGTCCCTTGCCGTTGCATTCGTTAAGAAGATTAGTCGGCGGCACCGGCCAAATCAATGGAGGGAAGACCATACCATGGCTGGACGCAGCCGCACCCCCATTGCTATGACGATGGCCGGACACCCAAGGATAATGGAAGACATCATGACCCGCCCCTCTGGCCGCCTGGCCGATCAGCTCCGCCCCGTCAGCCTGGAGACCAATTTCTCCCGCCATGCGGAGGGGTCTTGCCTGGTGAAGTTCGGTGACACGCATGTCCTGTGTACCGCCAGCGTGGATGAGAAGGTCCCCCCCTTCCTGCGTGGCAAGGGTCAGGGCTGGGTGACGGCGGAATATGGCATGCTGCCGCGTTCCACCCACACCCGCACCGACCGTGAGGCCGCCAAGGGCAAGCAGTCGGGCCGCACCCAGGAAATCCAGCGCCTGATCGGCCGTTCGCTCCGCGCCGTCACCGACCTGAAGGCCATGGGCGAAGTGCAGATCAAGGTCGATTGCGACGTGATCCAGGCCGATGGCGGCACCCGCACCGCCAGCATCACGGGCGCCTATGTCGCCCTGCATCTGGCGTTTCAGCATCTGGTGCGCGCCGGCACCCTGTCCGCCATCCCTCTGATCGATCAGGTCGCGGCCATTTCCTGCGGCCTTTATAATGGCGTGCCCGTCCTGGATCTGGATTACCCCGAAGACAGCAATGCCGGCGCCGACGCCAATTTCGTGCTGACCGGCCGTGGCGGCATCGTGGAAATCCAGGGTACGGCAGAAGACAAGCCGTTTGACGAGAGCGAGTTCATGGCCCTGATGGCGCTGGCCCGCAAGGGCATCGGCGAGCTGACGGCACTGCAGCGTCAGGCGTTGGGGTTGTAAGAGGCAAACACCCGTATCCTTGCAGGCCTTGAACCTGCCGGGATACGGGTCACAAGGTCGAGAGATCCCGGCGGTCATGAAGCACACGCAGGATCACCGCCTGTTCACGCTCCAGCCGGTAGTAAATACTGTAAGGCGGCACGGTACTCAGGCGTCGCCGGTTCCCCGCGACCCGTTCACCACGGGCAGGAAAGGTTACCAGCCCCTCGGCGGCATCCAGCAGACGTCGGGCCATGCCCTTCGCCGCCGCTGGGTTAAAATCAGCTATGTAAAGCCTGATGCTCTGAAGATCGCCAATGGCCTCCGCCGTCCAGGTAATCGGCATCGGCAATCAGGAACGGATGCTTGGCACCGGCAATTCCTCCGCCGCACCCCATGAAAGCAACCACCGGCGCACATCGCCATGATCCACAACCCGACCATCCCGCACGCCGGCTTCCGCCATGCGCAGGGCCTGTTCAACATCGTCCGGCAAGGGGACGATGATCGGTTGTGAATGTCCATCCATATGCTGAAGATAGCATGATGATGCTGACACTACCAACATGGAACAGTGCATGCGCGGGCACACCGACGACTGTGACCGCGGCAATGCCTTGAACTGTCTTCAATCCTTCTGGCGAAAGCCGCTATATCTAGGACCGCAACTCGGCATTTCCCTACTTTGACGGCTAATCCACCCGGAGCCCCCATGACCAATCCCCGCCTCTTCACCGGCGACACGCTGGTGATCGCTACCCATAACAAGGGCAAGGTGCCGGAGATCGCGGCGCTGCTGAAAGACCATGTCGCGACGTTTCCCAGTGCGGGCGAACTGGGGTTGGGGGAGCCGGAGGAGACGGAGACCACCTATATCGGCAATGCGGTGTTGAAGGCGCGGGCGGCGGCCATCGCGTCGGGCCTGCCGGCACTGGCTGATGATAGCGGGCTGTCGGTGGACGGTCTGAACGGCGACCCCGGTGTCTATTCCGCGCGCTGGGCCGGGCCGACCAAGGATTTCACCCTGGCCATGGAGAAGGTGCGCGGGGCGCTGGAGGCATCAGCAGACCGCAAGGGCGACCGCGCCGCCTTCGTCTGTGCCCTGGCCCTGGCCTGGCCCGACGGGCATGTCGAGGCGGTGGAGGGTCGGTTTGAAGGCCGCTTGACCTTCCCGGCGCGTGGTGCACGCGGCTTCGGCTATGACCCGATCTTCATTCCCGACGGCCATGACATCACCTGCGGGGAGATGGACCCGGGCCTGAAGCATGCCATCAGCCACCGCGCCGATGCCTTCGCCAAACTGAAGGCGCGTTGTTTCCAGACGGGCTGAAAAGGGACTCGGCTTCATTAGGATGTTCTGGTATTGTTCTCATCGCCCCGCCGGCTGTGGCGGGGCATGATCTGGGGGAAACAATGATCGGATATGTAACGCTGGGGACGAATGACCTGGCGCGCGGTGCCGTATTCTATGATGCCATCGCCAAGGAACTGGGCACCGGTCGTATGATGGAATTCCCGACGGGCATTGCCTGGGGCAATCCCAATGGCGGGGCAGGCGTGGCACTGATGAAGCCGTTTGACGGCAACGCCGCCAGCGTCGGCAACGGCGTCATGGTGGCGTTTGAGGCCAAGGACAAGGACCAGGTCCATCGCCTGTATGATATCGCCATGTCGCAGGGCGGCACCTGCGAAGGCCCGCCGGGCCCGCGTGGCGATAGTTTCTATGCTGGCTATTTCCGGGACCTGGACGGCAACAAGCTGAACGCCTTTGTAATGACGTGTTCGACCTGATCCGGCGCGGGCCGCGCATGGGTGAAAACCGTGGGCGGCCCGCTGTTATACCCCCTTGTTCGGACAGGGCTTGTTGCGCATGTCACCGCCGGGGGCAAATTCACGGGGTCCGGCATAGTTGGCGGGCATTGTTCGATAGACGGACAGCCCGCATGGCATTATCAAGGTCCCACCATATGCAACCTGCCGATGGTGGAGCCGCCCCTGTCCTCCCTGCCCGTGCAAGAGCGCCGCATCGCCTGGCTGATGACGGCGGTACAATTTGTCAGCGTCCTGTCCTTCATGGTGGTCATGCCGCTGGGCCCAGACTATGCGATGGATCTGGGCATTGATACGGCGCGGGTCGGATGGGTTCTGGCCGCCTACACGATCTCCTCATCCATCATCGGCCTGCTGGCCGCCATGGTGCTGGACCGGTTCGACCGGCGGCCCGCCCTGGGCATCTGCATGGTGGGGCTGGTGCTGTGCAATGTGGCGGCTGCCTTGTCCGTCGATCTCTGGTCACTGCTGGCCGCACGGGGCCTGGCCGGTCTGTTCGGCGGCCCTGCGGGGGCCCTGTCGGTGGCCATTGTGGCCGACAATGTCCCGGCGGAAAGACGGGGCAAGGCCATGGGCATGGTCATGGGGTCGCTGTCGATCAGTGCCGTGCTGGGTATTCCGGCGGCGCTTGAACTGTCACACCTGTTCGGCTGGCGTGTGCCCTTCCTGGTGGTGGCGGGCCTGGGCCTTGTCATCATCCTGATCGCGCTGCGCCTGCTGGGGCCGCAGCGCACGCATATGACAACCCCACCCGCCCCCCTGCGGGAGGCACCATCACATCTGTTGCGGGTGGCGCGTGGAACCTTGCCGGTACTGGCCTTCGCCCTGTCCTTCATCGCCATTGTGCCCAGCTTCATGCTGATCACCAATATGGCGGTCTTCGTGCAGTTCAATCTGGGTTTCCCGCGCGAACAGCTGGGCCTGCTGTATATGATTGGCGGGGTTTTGAGCTTTTTTGGAATGCGGGCGACCGGGGTGCTGGTTGACCGCTATGGGTCGGCGCCGGTCACAACCGGGACGGCCCTGGGCCTGGCAACCCTGATCTGGCTGCTCTACTATGACTGGTACTGGGCGGCACTGCCCGTTGTGGCCTTAGTGCCCGGCTTCATGGTCTTCAACAGCGCGCGCATGGTGGCGCAGAGTGCGGCTGTGTCCAAGGTGCCGGCCCCTGCTGATCGCGCCGGCTTCATGGCCCTGACCCAATCCGTGACACAGGTGGCCGGCGGTCTGGCGGCGCTTGCCGGATCGGCCATGCTGACTACCGGCGCCAAGGGGGAACTGCTTCATATTGAGGATGTGGCCCTGGTTTCCCTGGCCGTCACCCTGTTGGCACCGCCGCTAATCTGGGCCCTTGAACGCCGACTGCCCCGGAATGCCGATGTCAGCCACCGCGTGAAGGCGATGGTGAAGGGCAGTTCCGGGGGATAAGGCCGGGCTTCCGGAGGGCCAAAGCTTACTGCCAGTCCTTCACGCCATATTTGTCCAGGATGGCCGTCAGCTGCCCGTTCTTGCGCAGCTCCGCCACCTTGGCATCGATCAGCTTGGCATAGGCGGCGCTGTTGGGATCCTTGGGCGACAAGCCGATGGATACACTCGTCTGCTGACCTAGCGCGTGATAGTTGAACAGGTTGCGATAACCCTTCGATTCCAGCAGGAAGTCGACGACATTGCTGTCCTCGACCATCGCATCGATCTTGCCGTCGATCAGCAGATTGACCAGATCCTCGGTCACATTGTCGCCGGACACCTGCACAATGTTGGGGGAACCCTTGTTGGCGTCGATGAAGGCATTCACTTCCGTGCTGTAGAAGTAATCCTTGATCGACCCGAAACGCACAGCCTTCAGCGCGTCCAGGTTCGTCACCTTGAAATCCTTGGTCTCCTTGCCCTTGCGGATGACCAGGGTGGGGCGTGACATGCCCAGGCTGAGGCCGGGATAGATCATACCCGGCGCTTCTTCCTTGGTGGCGCCAACCGCACCCGTGGCCGTACCGGCCGTCACGGCGGCCAGCGCCTCGGTCCAGGGCATCAGCTGGTAATCCACCTTGTGCCCCGCCGGCTCCAAGGCGGCCCGCACGATCTCAATGAGGTAGCCGGGCCGGTTGCCCGGTTCGCAATTATAGGGGCACCAGCTGTCAGCCCGCAACTTCACCTCGGCGGCGCCCGCCGGCAGAGACGCCATCGCCGTCGCCAATGCCAGAAGAGCCACCAAACCCAACCGTCCATACATGCGCCGCATCACCACACCCCGTTACTTGGCTCAAATTTTAGGCATGGGTGGTAATCATCGCGACAATCCCTGTCAATTCATGACAACCTGTCCGAATGGATTGCAGCCACGCGCATCGGGACTGTCAAAGTTCGCCTACGGAACTATTGATCCTGTCGGCCCGTTTTAAAAAGGCGGCGGCACTAGACAGAAGCGATCCACCGCCCCACCCTTAACACCGGTAACGCGGGGAAGCGACACATGGAACGGGTTCACCTGTCCGTCTGCATGTCACTGGATGGCCATATCGATACCGATGGCGGTGAACGGCTGGTGCTGTCCAGTGAGGAGGATTGCCGGGACATGCATGCCGTCCGTGCCGACTGCGATGCCATCCTGGTCGGTGCCGGTACCGTGCGGCGCGATCAGCCGCGCCTGACGGTCCGCTATCCCGACCTGACCGCCGCGCGCCGTGAACGCGGTATGCCGGACCATCCGGCCAAGGTGGTGGTGACACGCAGCGGAGAAGGGCTGGACCCAGAGTCATGCTTTTTCAGACAGGGCGGCCCCGTCATCGTCCTGTGTGCGGAGCCGTCCCTGCCCGCCCTGCGTGCGCGCCTGTCGTCGGCGGCGCAGATCGTGGCCCTGGGTGATGACGGCGTTGCCGGCATCCTTTCCCGCCTGTCGGGGCTGGGCATCCAGCGCCTGATGGTCGAGGGGGGTTGCCAGGTGCTGACACAGTTCCTGGCCGCCGGCGCCTTTCACCGGCTGCGCGTGGCGGTGGCGCCCTTCATGGTGGGACGGGCGGCAGCCCCCCGTCTGGCGGGTCCCGGACCATTCCTGCACGGGCCGGATAATCGCCTGCGCATCCTATCGACGCGCACCTTGGGCAATATCGCAGTGATCGATATGGAGAATCCGGAACCACGCGGCATACCGGCGGCACCATCACTCACGGCATAGAGGCGGGACTCAATTACCGCTGAACGTATCGCGCAGGCGCGGCGCGTTCTGTACCTGATCGCGCGCGGCGGAACGGTCATTGGGGCCGTCCATGGCGCCACCGGCGGCAAAGACCTGATCGCCACGCGGCTGGGCCGGCAGCTCCTTGCCGAACATGGCATGCAGGCGCTGATATTCCTTCTGGTGGTATTCCTGCGCTTCCTGGAAGTCGGGCTCCCCGTTGCGCGGCGCGGTTACGATCACCTCGTCCATCATCTCGGGCTGCGGCTTGGCATTCTGGGCGGCGACGGGACCGGCCAGCGCAAGGAACAGCAGGAAAAGGACAGGGATACGCATGCAAGCAAACATGGCGGGCCTCATGATCGATAAACCCAACATATCATAAATGGGTGGCAGACGCCTTTGTTCCCACCTGCACGGAAGATGGCTTACTCCCACCCGCCCAGCAGCGGACGCATGCGCAGGCTTTCCTTGTTCCGCACCCGCACCCTGCCATGCACATGATCCGCCATGGCCTCGCGCGGGCCGCCCACGCGCACGGGCCGTTCGGCAAAGCGGCCCAGGCTGATCATGCGGTCATAGGTGACGATGGCAGCGGCAACCGAGACATTGACGCAGAACTTGGTCGGGATCTTCACGACATGGTCGCAGCGCGCCAGCATGGCAGCCGACAGATTGCCTCGTTCCGGCCCGAACACATAGGCGGCACGCAGCGGGTGGCGGAAGCTGGGCAGTTCCGCCGCATCGTCGGTCAGCTCACACCCGACCAGCTGGCAGCCCTCCGGCAAGGCCATCTCTCCGATCGAACCCCAGCCATAATAGGGCACATGGTCAACCCCGCCCGACGTGTCGGTGACACGCAGCTCGTTCATGTCGACCACAGCATTCACGGAGAAGACAAAGCTGGCGCCGAACGCGTGGCCCGTCCGCATGATGGTGCCGAGATTGCCAGATTTGCTGATGCCTTCGGCGCCGAGGGCGAAATAGCCGCGCATGATGACCTGATACTGAGATTGGGGAATTGCCGCGACTCCTTGCATGGAAAGGGCTGTCGGGGCAAGGTGCCTGCCCCCATCCCTCGCCTGCGCGCCGGTCATGCCCGATCCCAACCCGCCCCATATCCACGGTCCCGGCTGCAGCCATCACCATCCCGAAACCGGCCCCACGGGCGGCGTCGCCGTGCGCCTGCCCGACGACAGCACCAACCCCATCCTGATTCAGGTGACGCGCGGCGGGCTGGTGGAAAGCATCCATCGCGGTCGTGCCGTGGTGGTGGGTGCCGATGGCCATGTCCTGGCCAGCTTTGGCGATGTAAAGGCCATCACCTTCCCACGTTCCGCCAACAAGGCGTTGCAGGCCCTGCCCCTGGTGGAAACCGGCGCCGCCGATGCCTTCGGCCTGGGCAGTGAGGAGCTGGCACTGGCCTGTTCCAGCCATGATGGCGAACCGATGCACACGACCCGTGTCGCCGCCTGGCTGTCGCGCATTGGCCTGACACAGGACCACCTGGAATGTGGCTGCCACGCCCCCTATTCGGTCCCGACCTGGGAAGCGATGCTGCGCCGGGGGGAGGAGCCGACGACCCTGCACAATAATTGTTCGGGCAAACATGCCGGCATGGTCACCACCGCCCTGCACCGGGGGGAGGCCATCCGTGGCTATGTGAATTATCAGCACCGGGTGCAGCAGCGTATCCTGGGCGTCATGGAGCAGGTGACGGCCCAGGACCTGACGGGCGCGCCCTGGGGTATTGATGGCTGTTCCATCCCCACCATCGGGTTGCCTTTGGAGGCATTGGCCTTCGGCATGGCCCGGATGGCCGACCCGCAGGATTTGCCGTCGGCCCGCGCCGACGCGGCGCAGCGCCTGCTGGCGGCCTGGGGCGCGCACCCTGAACTAGTCAGCGGGACCGAAGGGTTCGACACGCTGTTCATGCAGGCGGTTGGCAGCCGCATCCTGTCCAAGGCCGGGGCGGAAGGCGTCAGCGTCGGGATCATTCCCGAAGAAGGCATCGCCATCGCGGTGAAGATCGATGATGGCGCCAAACGCGCCGCCGGCCCCGCCATGGCAGCTGTGCTGCGCCGTTTGGGCCTGCTGACCGATGCCGACTGGACGGCGTTGCAGCCGCTGGTCAATCCGGCACTGCGCAATCGGGCGGGCGTGAAGGTCGGGGCGGTTGAGGCGGGGTTCTGAGCGGACCTACCGTCGCTCCCTCACCCCGCATCTCAACCGTTGTTCCCTCACCCTCCCGTCGGCTGGAGCCGCCGGGCCCCTCCCTCTCCCGCAAGCGGGCGAGGGGCTAAATAGGTTCCGCCCCTCGCCCACGAAGGTGGGAGAGGGAGGGGCCCGAACGCACCAGCGTTTGGGAGGGTGAGGGTTCAACGACCCGAAAAACTCACTTCCACCCGGCCCGGTCCATGATCTTCAAGGCTTCAGCATTGTTCTGGCCATAGACGCTGGCATTCAGGCTGTCGCGCTTGAAGTCGCCCCAGGCGGTGACCACCGGGTGGGACGGGATGCCGGCCACCACGGGGAATTCATAATTGGCCTCGGCGAATATTTTCTGCGCTTCCGGGGTGGCCAGGAATTCCAGGAACTTCACGGCAGTGTCGCGGTTGGGCGCATATTTGGCGATGCCGGCGCCGGAGATATTCACATGCGCGCCACGGTCCTTCTGGTTGGGGAAGAACAGGCCCACTTTCTGTGCCGCCGCCTTCTCCGCCGCGTTGCTGGAATTCAGCATGCGGGCGAAATAATAGGTGTTGGAGATGGCGACATCGCCCTCACCCGCCGCCACGGCCTTGATCTGGTCGATATCGCCGCCCTGCGGCTTGCGCGCGAAATTAGCGGCCATGCCCTTGGCCCAGGCTTCGGTCTTTTCCGCGCCATGGGCGGCCAGGATCGAACCGGTCAGCGACTGGTTATAGACATTGGTGGAAGACCGGACCAGCAGGCGGCCCTTCCATTTCGGATCGGCCAGATCCTCATAGGTCGACAGGTCCGACGGCTTCACGCTGTCCTTGTTATAGATGATAACGCGGGCACGTGCCGACAGGCCGAACCAATAGCCATCCTTCTCCCGATATTCCGCCGGCACCGCCTTTTCCAGCGCCGCACTCTTCACCGGTTGCAGCACGCCGGCATCCTGCGCACGCCACAGACGCCCCGCATCCACGGCCAGCAGGACGTCAGCGGGGCTGTTGCGCCCCTCGGCCTTCAGGCGCTCGATCAACTCGTCATCCTTGCCCTCGATGACATTGATCTGAATGCCCGTCTCCTTCTCGAACGCGGCATAGAGCAGCTTGTCAGCATCGTAATGACGGGAGGAATAGATATTCACCTCTGCTGCACCCGCCGCCAGGGCCGGCAGCGACAGCAATGCGGCACCCAGGCCGATGCCCGCCACCTGGCGGGTCAGGGTGCGCAGCAGGGTACGGCGGGCGAACATCTTCATCATCGGCTCCTGATGTGGCTGGGCCATCGGCGGTTAAGTCCGCCCGATATGTCGGCCCGGCCCCGCCACCTGTCAAGATGCCAATGAGAGCGATTCGCAAATCAACTATCGAGTTGCCCGGTGGCGACCATCACATACCTCTGTATGGGACTGAAATAATTGACAAATCCTCTCCGCGACAGCTTGCCGCGCCCGGATGGAAACCATACTCTGCGGTTGCAACCAATCGGGGGGATGAATTGACCAGCCTGCCTTTGAGCGACGAACCCACAACGCCCGGCGGCGACGGGACGCCACCGGACAGTGATGGCATTCAGGTCGATATCGACCGGGGCTCCCTGATCGGGCTGCTGCTGCTGAACACCTTCCTGACCGTCATCACGCTGGGCATCTACCGGTTCTGGGGCCGCACCAAGGTGCGCCAGCGCTTATGGTCCGCCATCACCCTGCGCGGCGACCGGTTCACCTATACCGGTACCGGCAAGGAACTGTTCGTGGGCTTCCTGGTGGCGCTGGTCGTGCTGCTGCCGTTCATGGGCGTCGTGGTACTGGTGAACAGCCTGATCCCGCCGACAGCGTTCCTACAGCAAATGGCGACACAGGTTGCCATCGGCCTGGGGGCCGGTCTGCTGGGCCTGATGGCGCTTTACTTCGCCCGCCGCTACCTGCTGACCCGCACGCAATGGCGGGGCATCCATGGTGGTCAGGACCGGGCGCTGGGTCAGTTCATGTCGGTGCATCTAAAAGCCTATATCCCCTCCCTGCTGACGGGCGGCCTGATCCAGCCCTGGGCGGATGCCAAGACCTATAATTACCGGCAGAGCATCAGCTGGTTCGGGACGGCCCGCTTTGGCGCCGCCGCCCGGCCGGATGCGCTTTGGCCCATCTGGATTCCGACCTGGCTGCTGCTGGTGACGGGGTATGCCACGATCATCATCTTCTCCCTGCCAATGGCGGAATGGCAGGAAGCGGCGCAGGCGGCACAAGCGGTTGGCGAGGCCGCGCCGCCACCGCCAGAGATGAACATTGCCGGCATATTAAGCAGCCTTGCGGCAATCGCCATCGGCTTTGGCCTGTGGTTTGCTTATACGGTGCGGCGCACGACCCTGTTCCTGGGCGCCACCTGGCTGGATGGTCTGCGCCTGGAGCTGCCGATCGGTTGGCGTCAGATTGTTCGCGTGCCGATCGTGGCCTTCGTCCTTTCCGTCGTCTCCTACATTGCCATCATCGTGGCGGTCGGGGTCATCGGGGCTATTTTCGGCAAATCGCTGAATGTCGCGATCATTGTCGTGATCTTGACCTTTATCATTCTGGCACTGCTGAGCCTGCTGTCGGTCGGCTGGGTGCAGGTGGAAATGCTGCGGATCATCGGCCTGCATCTTCGTCTGCACAATGTCGGCGTCCTGGATGATATCCTGAACCGTGGTCAGCCAGCCCCGACCCGGGGTGAAGGGCTGGCCGATGCCATCGGCGATATCGGGATCGGTGGGTAACCTTGATCGACGCCACGTATGAGGACCGGCGCACGGGCCGAACCCTGCCGGTACAGCTGGATTTTCAGCACCCTTTCCTGATCATCCATCGGGAAGGGGGCGCTGAACTGGACCGCTGGAACTGGCGGGATGTGGCGCCAGTGCCCGGCCCCTTCCCCGATGACCGGCTGCGCCTGGGCCTGTCAGCAGATGCGCATGCCGTGCTGGCCGTGGCGGATGGCAACCGGCTGCTGACCCTGGCCCATGGGGCCGGCATGGTGCAACCCGCCCACCGTGAACACCGGACCCGGCGGGAGATACCGCTTTACGTCTGGATCGGCGGGGCCGTTCTGTCGCTGGTCATCATGCTGCGCATCGTGGTGCCGGCCCTGGCCAGCACCCTTGCCCCGCATGTGCCCGACTGGCTGCAGGCGCAGATCGGGGATCAGGTGCAGATCCTGGCCACCGCCTTCCTGACGCGGGAGGGCGGGAACCGCCATTGCGCGGCCCCCACTGGGCGGGAGGCCCTGTTGAAACTGGCCGGGCGGCTGCCCGAAAGTCAGGGCCTGCGCCTGCACATCATCGACAGCGATCTGCCCAACGCCTTTGCCCTGCCCGGCGGCCATGTCAGTGTCACCACGGCCCTGATGGACAGGGCCGACGGGCCGGATGCTGTCCTGGGTGTGCTGGGGCACGAGTTGGGGCACCTGCATCACGGCCATTCCATGGAACGGGTGATGCGCTATGGCCTCAGTTCGGCGCTGATCTCCATGGTGGTGGGGGATGTTGGCGGCGGCGTGCTGGCCGTCGGGGTCAGCCAAATGGTCGAATCGGAATTCAGCCAGGATCAGGAACGCCAGGCTGATCAATTCGCACTGGACGCGCTGGCAGAGGCAGGGGTGTCGCCCGCCGGCCTGTCCAAACTGTTCACGGCCATCCGGGACGAGCATCCCGAGGCAGACGGCGTTCTGGCCGAATGGATCGGCAGTCACCCTACCCTGACGGAACGGATCACCACGCTGGACCGCGCCGCCGTCGGCACCCGCACACAGGGCGAGACACTGACCGGTGAGGAATGGACCGCCCTACGGGCCATCTGCAAACAACCCGCACCAGCACTCCCCGCATCTGCCGCAAAGCCGGACTGAACCGGGTCAGCCACCCCAATGGCATTCTCCGTTTTCCATCTTGCAATTAAGAACGATTCGCAATAGCGTCGTGGATATCGGACTGGATGGCGTCGGAGGCGGTGATGAACGAGATGGCATTATGGTGGCCCGACCTGGCGGCCGGCACGGCGCAAACGGGGCCGGAACAGCCGGATGGCGCGCATATGGACCGTGTCCGCCTGCTGGCCGGGTTACAGGAGGGCGGCACCGTCTTCACCCTGTCGCGGGGCGAACAGCTACTGCTCTGGTCGGCACGGCGCTGGCGCCATGGCCGCTTCCGCTGGGATCAGGTGGAGATGGAGTTTCAGCGCCTGCTGCCCGAAGGGTGGGAGGACGCGGTCATCGCCTGGGAAGAGGTGATGGAACTGCTGCATCAATATCCGGCGGGGCGGCCCGATATCGGCAATGGCTGCCGTTCGGCCCTGTCGACCGATGAACGGGCTCTGCTGACCCTGGTGTCGCTGTTGCAGCGCGGGGCGCGGGGCCGGCCATCGGCAGCCTGGCTGCTATCGCACCTTGTGTCGCCGGCACGTCAGCGGGACGTGGCGGCACCGCTTCTGGCGCTTGCCACCACTTTCCTGCTGGGCGGGGTGACACTGCCGTTACGCAGCCCCGCCCCGCCACAGACAGGTCAAACCAAACTTACCGTTCGATCTGCAGGTAGCTGACGGGCAACAGATCCCACGGGAAATGGATCCAGGTATCCTGGCTGACCTCGGTGATGAAGGTATCGACCAGGGGACGACCCGCCGGCTTGGCATAGATGGTGG
The DNA here is from genome assembly GCF_057809555.1 of Niveispirillum sp. FG156. Taxonomy (NCBI): domain Bacteria; kingdom Pseudomonadati; phylum Pseudomonadota; class Alphaproteobacteria; order Rhodospirillales; family Azospirillaceae; genus Niveispirillum; species Niveispirillum sp. FG156. Next base: position 92,742 of record NZ_JBMDKE010000023.1, read on the forward strand.
CGAAATGCGCGTTGGGCAGCAGTTTGCGCACATAGGCCGCCGTCTTGCCGGTATCGACCAGATCGTCGATCAGCAGCCAGTCCTTGCCACCATCCGTGACGGCATCAGCGGCCTTCAGCACGCGGATCTCGCCCTGGGTCTGATGGTCATAGCTCTTGACCGAGATGGTCTCCACGACCCGGATGTCCAGCTCGCGGGCGATGATGGCCGCCGGAACCAGACCACCGCGCGTGATGGCGATGATGCCCTTCCACTTGGCATGATCGGCCAGACGCCAGGCCAGCGCCTTGGCATTGCGGTGCAGTTCTTCCCAGGTGACGGGAAAATTCTTGTCGGGGTTCTGAATCTTGTTGGTCAAGGCGGGCCTGCTATCATGGGTTTGGGGCAGGAATAGCCGATGCCGGGGCAGACGGCAATCACGTCAGATCGGCGTTGCGCACAAGCCCCACAAAATCCCGTTGCAATCCCCATCCGCATCGGATACAAGCGCCACCTCACCGGACGGCACCCCTCACCGGGTACCGGAAATCGGAAAATGCGCGCCCGTAGCTCAGCTGGATAGAGCACCAGACTACGAATCTGGGGGTCAGAGGTTCGAATCCTTTCGGGCGCGCCATTTTCTCCCTAGCGGACCTTGGGGTTTAGGCTGCTGCCACGGTGTGTGCCGTGGGTGGGCTTTGCCGCGCCCCACGCTATCCACACGCTTTGGCCTGAGAGGCTGTCGAAGGGCTCGACTCAGGGGCCAGAGTGGGTACCCGGTCAGCGCTGCACCAAGCCCGCATCGGGCGAATCCAGGGTGCTGGCCGTGCTGGTAAGCCCGTCAGGATGGGGAAATCCCACGCCCCACAGAGGGCCAGTGTTGTCAGCTTCACTTCTCATGTTTGCCGTGCGGACTCACTCGACAATCATGAGAACCAGACATTCGATCAGGGACCTTTGTCTCAAATTCGGGAGCTGCACGCTGACGTCATTGCTCACCTACCTGACGGCCGCGCCCAGCTCCCTGTCCATAGATATGTAGGCGCAGCCGATGGGAGCTCTCAACCCCAAGAGACGTGATCATCCCCGGCTCTTATGAAAAGACGTACTCTGCACCACCACGTCCCGTTGGAGGAGAGCTTCCTCCGTTGATCTTTGGATGATTTGAAATAGGATGGGCCCTAAAGGTAGTAATCCCTGGGGGAGCTAAGGAGCATGAGGGAAGCGGAGGCCGCGGCGCTGGCGGGTGAGAGAGGCATGGAACTGCCTCCCGTGGCTCCGGTTCTCATGGAATCCCTTCGGGCTATTGGATATTCGACACCGGCCGCAATTGCCGATCTGGTGGACAACAGCATTGCTGCTAAGGCCGGTTCGGTGGCCATTCGCTTTTCAGGAGGGGCCTCGGCATTCGTGGCCATCATTGATGATGGCGAAGGAATGTCAGATGGTGAACTCGTCGCGGCCATGCGCTTCGGCAGTCGTGATCCACGCGAGAGCCGCCCGGACGGCGATCTGGGCCGGTTCGGCCTGGGGATGAAAACGGCCTCACTGTCTCAATGTCGGCGGATGACGGTTGCTTCCCTGAAGGGCGGCGACCTTGCCATTCGAACCTGGGACCTGGACGAATGCGAACGTCGCCGAACGTGGTGGCTTCAGAAGCCAACTTCTGAAGAGGTCCTTCCTGATGCTCTTGCGACTCTGATGGCACAGGGCCACGGAACTGCGGTCATCTGGGAGAAGCTTGACCGACTATATCCCATCGATTCCACTTCTCCGTTGCGACAGCTTGAGAAGGCCATGGAGGGAGTAGCTGATCATCTGGCCATGGTCTTTCACCGTTTTCTGTCGGGGGAGATGTTGGGGGCATTCTCCATTAACGTGAATGGACGCACGCTGCCGGTTCTCGATCCTTTCCTCGGGAATCATCCGCGTGGGCAAAGTCTCCACACTGAGAAATTTGCCGTCGGTGGGCATGATGTCGTCGTGACACCGTATGTACTTCCCTTTCCGTCGCGCATGGTGGCGACCGAGATGGACAAGGTCGGTGGGCGCGAGAGCCTGAAGACTGCGCACGGCTTCTACATCTATCGGGGCGGGCGGCTTATGGTCCCCGGGGGCTGGTACAGGATTGTGCCGTCAGACGAGCTCATCCGCTTGGCGCGCATTAAGGTCGATGTGCCCATTGAACTAGACCATCTCTGGAAGGTCGATGTTCGCAAGACCATGGCGGAACCTCCTATCGCTCTGCGACCGAACCTGAAACGCATCGTCGGCACAGTCACCAATCGCAGCAAGGCCGTCTATAAGCATCGTGGCGTTCCCGTCGAGGCCGACAGGGTATCCTTGTGGGAACGGTACGAGTTGCGCGGCGGAGCTGTGACATGGCGGATTAACAGATCCCACCCGGTCCTGCAGGCCGTGCTGAATGGGGCCTCCTCGGGCATCGGGATGGAACAGGTCTATCGCCTGCTTGAGGACTCGGTTCCGGTCCATGACATCTATGTCCACGTCAGCAACGATCTGCCGATCGGAAGTGGCGAGGCCGAGATGACCGAGGACGAACTTGAGGCACTGGCCACCACGCTTCTGGGTGCATTCGCTGGAGTACCCGAGATGAAGCAGGCTGTCTTGGAAAAGCTTCATCTGACCGACCCGTTCAGTCGCTATCCGGATATGGCGCAACGCATCATTGGGAAGCTCCATCCATGAACATCGAATCCCCCGAGGCACTGGCATCGTCCGTTGCCAACCTGATTCCCCTCGATCCGCCACCAACCGAGGAACAGATCGACAAGGTTCTGGCCGGCATGGCCTTAGGCTTCGGACTATCGGACACATTCATCAGCGAGACCCGGAAGCTTCTGCATGCCCGGTACAGTATCCGCATGGAGATGGGGAAGACTCTCATATCTGAAGAAGAGCACGATCCCTGGCTCTCGGCCCGCAAAGTGGAGATCGACCCCTTCTACTGGAACCGATATCGCCAGATGCTGATCCGCAGCGGCTGGGGGCCGCTGGTCGTTTCCACTCTCGACCGGACAACGGACGAACTGCTCGACCTGATGGGCAACCCAGAAAAGGAAGGGGAATGGAAGCGGCGGGGGCTGGTCGTGGGCGACGTCCAGTCCGGCAAGACTGCGTCCTATGCCGCGTTGATCTGCAAGGCAGCGGATGCAGGCTACAGGATGGTTGTGCTGCTAACTGGCACCCTTGAGAATGTCAGGCGTCAGACCCAGGAACGTCTGGATGCTGCTTTTGTTGGCCTCGACAGCCGTGACTTCCTGGCCAGTTCACAGGTAGGTCGGCGAAAGACGCATGTGGGCGTCGGCCTGCTCGACGGACGGCGTGATGGCATCGTTTTTACTTCGAGAGATAACGACTTCAAGAAGGACGCCGCCTCAGCCCTCAACATCTCGCTCGGAGCGGTGAAGGAACCGGTTCTGGTCGTCAGCAAGAAGAATGCCTCGGTCCTGTCCAGGCTGGCGGCCTGGCTTCGCGCCAAGAATGCGAACCATGCCGGAAAGATCGACGTTCCCCTTCTTCTGATCGATGACGAAGCGGACAACGCGTCGATCAATACCAAGCTGAAGCCGGGACAGGTGACCGCCATCAACCGTGGCATTCGCGACATCCTGGAATTGTTCACCAGATCCAGCTACGTGGGTTTCACGGCAACTCCGTTCGCGAACATCTTCATCGATCCGGCGTCCACCAGTGACATGATAGGCAACGACCTATTCCCCGGAGATTTCATCCATGTGCTGGAGCCCCCCGACAACTACGTCGGAATGAATGCCATTTTTGCCCAGGCCGATCCTGATGAAACTGATGATCGCGTGCCTTCGGATTACACCAGCATCCTCATCGGCATCGAGGATGCCGACAATTGGCTGCCGGTTACCCACCAGAAGGACTACGAGGTGGACTGGCTACCGGACTCGCTCAAGGAGGCTCTGCGGGGGTTCCTATTGGCTACAACCCTTCGGGACTTGCGGGCCTGTGTCGGTCATTCCGGCAAGGGGGGAGGCATCCATCGTTCCATGCTGGTCAACGTTTCGCGCTTCACGGACGTGCAAAACAACGTTGCTGCCGTCATTCACACAGAACTGGAGGACATTCGCCGAGCCGTCAGGCTCTACGGGTCTTTGGGGGCAGCCAAGGCAGCAGCCAGCAGTCCGGTGATCGCTGCACTCGCCAGTAGCTTCGAAACACGCTTCGCTTCAGCTGGGTTCGACTGGGACGAGGTTCTTGAAGCCCTACATGCATCCATCTCACCCATTGAAGTCCAGGCGGTGAACCAGTCCACGGGTGCGGCCAAACTGGACTATTCTGTGGCTAAGGCAGAACCGGGTGTGCGGGTCATCGCTGTCGGCGGCAACAGCCTTTCGCGCGGCCTCACTTTGGAAGGGCTTTCAACAAGCTACTTCCTACGAAACTCCAAGATGTACGATACCCTCCTTCAGATGGGGCGGTGGTTCGGCTACCGGGATGGCTATGGCGATCTCTGCCAACTCTGGCTAACTCCGGATGCGGTGGGCTGGTATCGCCACATCACCGAGGCGACCGGCGAACTGAAACGCGAGTTCGCACGGATGAAGCGGCGCAAAGCAACGCCGAAAGAGTTCGGGCTGCGGGTTCGCTGCCACCCGGACACCCTTCTGATTACAGCCAGGAATAAGATGGCGACGGGTGTGGATGTTCTTGAGGCTAAGTTTGAGGTATCGCTGACCGGACGCGGGGTCGAATCAACTTTGCTTTATTCAGACAAGCGGCGGAACAGTAGTAATTTCGCGCATGTCGATTCCTTCGTGTCTTATCTGGTTGATAAACGCGGCAAGCCACAGGCATCGGAGCATGGAGGAGCCGTGCTTTGGAATGATGTCGAGGCGACAGAGGTTGCTGGATTTTTGGATGAATTCGCTGTTCATCCTCTTAATCATGACTTTCAGTGTGACTGCATTGCAGATTTTCTTCGCACGATGGGTTCTCAACAGAACCCTTCCCTCGAACGATGGAGCGTCGCGATCCTGACCAACGGAACCGCGGGAAAAATTCGTCCCGCTGGCGAAGCAGATTTGAAAGGATTGCCAGAACTAGAGATCGCAGCGCAACGACGCAAAATAAAAGTCTCAAAAAACACCTACTCGATCATGGTTTCTGGAAAAAGCTCAAGAGTTGGTGGTAGGCGTGACGTCCTGCACGGTTTGAATATTCAGGAAACACAAATCATCAAAGAGACGGCCCCAGAAGACTGGCGTGACAAAGGCGGGAGGGTCAAAGAAGACTGCTATAGAGAGAGAATGCGGAATCCGCTTCTCATAATTTACCTCCTGAGAGGCTACGAAACGGACGACGGTCCCGCCTACGAAGGCGGCGTGATTCTGCCCGCTCTCGCGCTTCATTTCCCCGGGGCAAGCGACCCCGATGCACCAACGCGGTTGATCAAATATCGCCTCAACAAGGTTGCCCAGGACGAACTTTTCGCGCCCGATTTTGACGACGAGCTACTGATGGATGACGATGGCGACGATTGACGCTCTCTGGGACGACCTGCGGAATACAGGCCAGACCAAGCTTCACAGGCGGGTGGACGCTCTTCATCCTCTGGACCTCTACGCCGAGTTCGAATTGCCTGCCCGTCCCGGGTTGGTGTTGTTCTGTCCTGCGCGACCGCCTGAATTCCGCCAAATGAAGGCCATCGCCATCGAACGGGGGCAGCGTCCTGATGGTCGGTGGTGGCTACGCTTGTCACTTCATGAACCTTCCCTGCACGCTGTCTTTGCAGGATTGAGCCAGGATATCATCGCCTTCACCCGCTCAGGTGTAAGTGCCGAGACCGCTCCAGCAACCATCCTGCGCAGGGTTGAGCGTTGGCGTGCGCTCCTTGAGGGCGACAGAGGTGGGTTATCGACCAGCGAATTGCGTGGGCTGATTGGAGAACTGCTTGTCCTGCAGTCCCTGATGGAACGAAATCCGCTGATCGAGGCTGTCAGCAGTTGGAATGGACCTCTGGGCAGTCCGCAGGACTTTTTGCTACCGGACGGTCTGCGGATCGAAGTGAAAACAATCCGACCGGATGCCGACGCCTTCCGAGTCAATGGTCTTGGACAACTCGACCCGGGAACCGATCCGATGGAGCTTCGCCTGTTCCGGTTGGCAGATGTCAGCCTGGAGACGGAAGGGGCAATAACCGCGGCAGCGATCATCGATGCGCTGAGGGAGCAACTTGAGTGCGAACCTCTTGCTCTTAATGAGTTCCACAGCAGACTGGCAGCCGCGCGCTGGCACGATCATGCTCAACACAGAGAATACGCCGTCAGGTTCGCCGGAGCGCACTGCTACCGGCTGACGGATGGATTTCCGCGCATTGTGGCGGCGGATGTCCCCATCGGCATAGATGAGGTGAGCTATCTTGTCGAGTTATCGGCAGTCAAGGATTTCGAGGTGATTGGGGGAACCAATTGATGACAGAGGACGAGTACCGTTCCGATGTGCTTGCCAGCGCGGCATCAAGAGCCGAAACTCGCGCCTGCGGCTTGCGGGAAGGATTCGTCGAGGAAGTGCTCGAACGGTTGCGTGAAGCCGGTGAGCTGCCGGATTTCGAACTCTGCCCTGAACTGGTTGCCGGTCCCAGCAACAGGAAGCTGGAGATTGATGCCTTTGCGTTTGACGAAGCAGACGAGTCACTTCACCTGCTCGTCGCCCTGCATACTGGTGTCGTAGAGATGCCGTCTAATCTCACCAGAACAGAAGCGAGAGATCAGGGCTTCAACCGACTGATCAACGTCTTCGAGTACTCCCGTAATGGTTGGCTAGGTACCAATATAGAGGAAAGTCGCCCCCTCTGGGCGCTCGCCCGAAGACTATATCGCACAGAAAACTTCTCCGCCCTGAGACTGCATATTATCACCGACAGATGTGTCAGCGACAAGTTGCGGGAACTGGCTCCTGAAGAAACAAAGGAAGGCCTGACAATCACCTTCCAGATTTGGGACGTGACGAGACTAAAGCGCATCCATGAGGCACGAAGCGCAAGAGATGACCTTGTCGTCGATTTCTCTCACGCACTTGGTGGTGGCCTCCCTGTTCTGCCTGGACCAGTCGGGAGTTCCGGCTATAGCGGATATTTGGCTGTGGTCCCGGCCGAAGTGCTGGCCGACATCTATATTCTCCATGGTAGCCGCCTACTTGAAGGCAATGTCCGAACCTTTCTGGGCCGGCGCAGTGGCGTCAACAAGGGGATCGCAAACACCATCGCCAAGGAACCTGAGCGGTTCTTCGCCTACAATAACGGAATTGCCTGTACGGCCTCAGGGGTCGAGGTCTTCACCACCGACAGCGGCGCGTTGATGATCCGCTCGGCGACCGACTTGCAGATCGTCAACGGCGCTCAGACCACGGCATCCCTGGCGGCGGCGCGTCGAGACAAGGACAAGAAGGACCTCTCTAGGGTTTTCGTTCCGATGAAACTTTCGGTTGTCCAGACCGACCTCGCTCTACAGATGATCCCGAGAATCTCGCGTTTCGCCAATTCGCAGAATGGTATCAAGCCGAGCGACTTCTTCGCCAACCACGAATTCCATCGCAAGATTGAGGAGATGTCGCGCCGCATCCTGGCCCCGGCAGTCGGCACATCGCAGGTGCAGACCCACTGGTACTATGAGCGGGCAAGGGGCCAACACCTCAACGACCAAGCCGGGATGACTGATGCTGGCAAGAATCAGTTCCTTCGGCTGAATCCTAAGCATCAGGTCATCACAAAGACCGATCTTGCGAAGGTTGAGAACTGCTTCGACGGTCTGCCCGAGATCGCCTGCAAAGGGGCCGAGAAGAGTTTCAACAGCTTTGCTGACCGGATCACCAAGGAGTGGGGGGAAAAGAAGCCTCTCTATGGTGACGATTGGTTCAAGTCAGCGGTCGCGCGAACGATCTTGTTTCTGACTGCGGAACGTCTGGTTTCTGAGGCTTCCTGGTACGTCCCTGGTCTTCGGTCTCAGATCGTAGCTTACTCCCTTGCTCGTCTTGCTGTCCTGTCCCGGGACCAATCCAGCGGTGGTCGTCTGAACTATCTTCGGATATGGCAGCTACAATCTGCCGGGAACGTTCTCGAGGCCCAGTTGGCGCTCATTGCCGAGCAGATGAAGCAAGTGATTTGCAACCCACCGCTGGCTGGTAGAAGTCCTTCAGAGTGGGCTAAAGATCAGGCCTGCCCGAAGGTAGCCATGGAAGCTGATGTACCGCTGGTGGATGGATTTAATGCTTTCCTGCTGCCGCCGGACGAAGCGAAGGCTGCCATCCGTGATGCGCGGAATGAAGGAAAGATCGATGACGGCATAAGGGCGGTCAGCGAAGTTATATCCCGTAGCGCCGCTTCCTGGACCGCCGTCCGCGACTATGCGACGGAGATGCGCTTTCTAGGGCCGGAGGATGAAAAGATACTGCTTTTGGTAACGTCCACGCCACAAAGGATTCCGACCAATCGGCAGGCGGGTCGACTGATGGCGTTATTGACCAGATGCAAGGAGGCCGGCTTTATGGACAATATAACCGCTACCTTCCAGTCAGTTGGGTAACTGAATGCACAACTTCGATAAGGCTCGGCAGCACGTTGGTGGCTTTTGCAACAACAATCGGAGCTGCAATTACCAAGGCTGCATCGACAAACTTAGTAACACGTTGCCCTACCCAGATACTCAGTTTGAGGCCGAAGCCGATCAAACTCTCAATAATCTTTTTCTTTATTGATATATCGGGCTGTTTTTTGAATAGCTCAGCTTCAAGATTCGCTAAATCTTCCTTGATCTTAGATATTTCACTTCGATCAAACGCCGACTCAATCGGCTCTGGTGGATGGTTATGCCCAATTCCAGCCATTGACGCCTCGAAATCATCGAGACGCTTCCGCAGTTCATTCAAGACAGGAGCCACGTCCTGGACTTTGTCCGATCCGGATCGAAGCCCGAGTACCTGCGCGCCAAAAGTGGACCTAAGCTGCTCGAATGCTGGATGCGCGAGTAATATTTTGCGAAGACGCTCTCGAACCCCTGCCCCGACCTGTTCTGCCGGGGAATATATGTCTAGGACTTGGCCGCCAAGCTCATGAATCACAGCAGAAATGTTCCGCATCCGATAGCGAATAGATGCTTCGTTGCGCCCGGCAAGCGGCCCGGTCATGAGGAGTGGGGTAGTCATGTTCTCGGTACTCTTCACCCCTCTCTGCTGAAGCCTGACCATGTATATGTAGGCTTCTACCGCCGCCAGAAGTTCTTCGTCACTCCAGAGTGACTGATTTCGCTTCTTGTCTGGATTATCGGGAGGCATGAGCAGACGGCTTTCTTGCGCTTTCCGACATCGCGGCGCGAACCGTATATACCGCATTTTGTAGGCTAATATCTACAAGGATACTATGCTTGGGGCACCGTCAGTTTTGAGGGCAAATGGCAATAGTGTTACTGATGCGCTGGATGGCTCTAGCTATGTTCGCCTTGATCTGATGCTCCCAGATTCTGATTACCTTCCATCCTGCCCGGCGAAGCGCCCTATGGTTCCGGGAATCGCGGCGGCGATTGGATTCGATCTTGGCTTCCCATTTCTCGGAGAGTTTGTCCCTCCATTGCGGAAATTGCCAGCCGTGCCAGAAGTCGCCATCGACGAACACGACAAACCGAGCGTCCCTGAAGACAAAGTCGGGTCTGCCCGGAAGATCACGGGCATGAGATTCCCATTCCCAGCCCTGTTCAGCCATTGCGGCAGCCAGGGTGCGCTCGGGGCCGGTGTCCTTGCCCCGTATCCGCGACATGACGGCGCTCCGCTTCTCTGGCGACATGATGTCCCCACGATGTCGTCTTTCAGCCAACCTCTGCCCCCGTTGTCACAACATCGCGCGCTTCATCGGGCATCTCCTTGACCAACTGTGCCACAACCTTGGCGAGCTGAACTGCGAGGTATGGTGGAACCGCATTGCCGACCTGCTCATACTGCTCCGTCCTATTACCCTCGAAGAAGTAGTTATCCGGGAAGGTCTGTATGCGGGCAGCCTCCCTGACCGTCAGGCTGCGGCACTGCGCAGGATCGTAATGGATGAAATAGTGCCCGTCCTTCCGAATATGGCAAGTCACGGTGGTAGCCGGACGCCCTGCCAACTGGACACGGAACCGGTCATGGAAGACGCGGCGACCTTCCTCAGTTTGCGCATTCTCGTGATCAGGCAGAAGGCTAATCGGGAAATGACGCAACTTGGGAGAATCGTTCGTTGTCGCGCCGTAGGCAGACACAAACAGATAGCGCGCGAAATCGGCATCCATGTGATCGCGGGTTTCATGCTGAAGAACCCCCCCAAGGGAGTCGTCCCGGTACCAATTCGCCAGTTCGTGGGCGGGTCCCTGCCAAGTCTCCGAATGAACGAATGATCCGCCCCTTGTCAGGTTTGGGTCAAGCTGCTCAAGGGCATCTTCCATCACCTGCTGGATCGTTGGGTCCAGATCACCCACGTCCTGGATGATCTTGCCGGTTTCCGACTTAACCGCCTCGATCCACGCGGCGGCTGTATCCGTCTTTTCAGTTCTGACCTTGTGGCGTATCCGCCCACTGCGGCCGCTGCGAAGCGTGGGCAGATCGCCAATCACCTGGGCAAGGGTTGTCTGTGCTTCTGCCTTTTCCAATGGAGAGGGAACAAGATTCAGATCATCCCTGATACCTAGCAGGATGACTCGGTGTCGTTCCTGGGGGACACCATAATCCTCGCTGCGGATCAGGTAGTCGACCTTGCGGTAACAGTTGTTCGCCTTGTCAGGCGAGGCTACGAATGAATGGATGGCATAGCCAAACTTCTTGTCGGGTGTGAACTTCGCGAGTACCTCATCCGGCAGATCTTCGCCGGCGATTGCCTCCCATGGATCAGCCAGATCCTTGAGAATTTTGTCAAATACATAGCTGCCATCGTCGAGGCGGGACGACAGGATACCCTTGACATTCTCCATCACGAAGAATGGCGGCTGATGAATCGCGACGATCTTCAGGTATTCGCGATAAAGCGTGTGCTTGTCATCCTTGTAGAAGGCCTCGGCCTTGCGCTCGCGTTCCGCCTTCTGAAGTTCGTCGTCTCCCGACTGGCGGATTCCTTCACCGATCCCCATCCGGCGTGACCGGCCAACAACCGAGTACGCTTGGCAGGGGGGGCCGCCTAGAAGGCACCAAAGGTCGTGACCTCGAATGGCCTCTCCGATCCGGGTGTGCAGTTCGGTGAAAAGAACCTCGCCCAAAGTGGCATTCCAGGCTTCTTCGTTGGCAGCCCCCCATTCGGGAAGCTCGGCCATCTCTGTGGCCCATTTTTCCTTGTCGGCAGGCGTGGTCGAGCGGACGTAGTTGTAATAGCATTCAGGAATAGTCCGTCCGCTGAAGGCTCTTACGAATGCCCTCAGCCGCAGAGTACGTGCCGCGACCTTGTCCCTCTCGATCGAGAGTCTTGTCCGGAAGGCTATGTTATCCTTGAAATAATTATCATAACGGGAGAAGCCCTCTCCTAGGCCACCAGGTCCAGCAAATATATCAATGACGGGAATTTCAATCTTCATTTTGGACAATCCCGTCGGCTTTCGACCACAACGCATCCAATTGCTCTGGTGACACTGGTCAAAAAAAGCGGGAGTCAGCTGCTCCCGCTTCTCTTCATATCCACCCCAACCGCCTCACAGCAATAGTGGCGTGGCAATTTGATAGTTGTACCGTCGGTCGAAGTCCGCCCCGTTCATCGAGAAGAGCCGGATGGCCTCTGCCACGCCGGACAGCGCCCCCAAGTGCCGGATGGACAGCCAAGGCCAGTACATAGACCAGCCCGATTCCCCACGAACCCAGATAGAACCGGTGGGCACCGACCCCACCCAGGAACAGGGCCAGCAGGACAGCCTCTGTCTTCCCCAGGTGCCGGTGGATGGTCGGCGCAGCCGGAGCGGCACCCAACTGGGCATCGCCGCTTACCGGCCCCGCAGCGACCAGCGCGACATACCGCTGGAACACCTCGACCGCCTTGCGGCGGCCAGCGCCGCTGGTGTCGAAGGCATCCTTGAAGCCGCCCTTGACGGTGACCTCCACCTGACCCTCATCCAGCGCTCGGAACCGGGCGGTGACCCGCAGGCCAAACATGTTGATCCCGTACCGCCAGGCCCCTTCCAATGTCCCACTGGCGGGGTCGGTGACCTTGATCTTGCCTCCCATCTCCTGCATCGCCTTGGTCATGGTGGCGAAAGCGTCGCCCAAGGAGATGTGGGTAACGTTTACGCATGAGTCTTCATTCGCCGACATGGCGTTATCCTTTCCATCGATTTCAGGGATGGCGCTGAGCGCCGGTTGCGTATCTGCCTGAAGGCTGGCGATACGAGTGTGGTGTGGGGGAGATGAAGCGAGCAGGACTCCTGAACTTTCAGGCGATTTCACCCCAACTAGCTTAACACACCAAAAGACGCTCAGAGCGCCTTATTCGACGTTTATCTCCACGACCCCTTCGGAAGTCCCTGGCCCCTCGATCAATCCCCACGATGTAGCGGCGTGGTTGGCGGACTCGATCAGGCGCTGGGGTGCATGATGCGCGTACCGCGCCGTCATCCGGACGTCGCTGTGCCCCAGCAACGTCCCGATCTCGTTGAGGGGCACCCCTCTGTTCGCCAGCACGCTGGCAAAGCTGTGCCGCAGGTCATGCACGCGTAGGTCATCGGGCAGATCGGCCATCTTCTTGACCCGCTCCCACGTTCTCTTTACCGAAATCAGAGGACGGCCCGGCATCCCGCCGGGGAAGATGTAGGGGTGCCCGTCGTTCCGGATGCGAGCCTGGTAGGCGATGATCTTCATGGCCGGGTCGGACAGGAAGATGCGGCGGGGCTTGCCGCTTTTCGACACCGGCACGGTGAGGATGCGCCGGCTGATATCCAACTCATCCCAACGGGCATTCAGTATCTCATTCCGGCGGGCTCCCGTGACGGCCAGCATGGCGATGACTGCGGCAGACGCACGGTTGCCCACCTCCTTCAAGGCGGCGAACAGGGCATGCGCCTGTTCATCGCTGAGATACATGTCTCGCGGCCGCTCCAGCAGCATGCCGGGCGACGAAGCGGGGTTGTCGCAGGTCACGACCTTCCAGCGGATTGCGAGGTTTATCATGCTGCGGATGGCAGCCAGGTGGCGGTTTACGGTGCCGTTGGCCAGCCCTGATTCCCGCAACTTGGTCTTCATGGCCTGGACATCGGCGGGGGTGACCTCATCCAGCGCCTTGGAACCGAACTGTTGCTCGATGCGCCGGCAGTAGATGCCCATGTTGTCGTGTCCCCGCCGCCGGTCGCGGATATAGGGCAGGAACTGTTCATGGATGAAGCGGCTGATGGTGGGGGTAGCGCGCCGCTTATCCAGGTCTCCAGCCGGGTCCTGCCCCATGGCGGCCTGTGCCCGCAACTCGACCGCCCGCCGTTTGGCCTGGGTCAGGGTGACGTCTGAAAGCCGGCCGATCTTCATGTCACGGGTGCGCCGTCGGGAATCGACGACCCGGACATAGAACGTCCCGCCGTTGGCCTGAACCTCAAGGATCAGGCCCGGCTGACCTGTATCGAAGATGCGGACATAGCGCTTGCCCTCTGGGATCGAGGGCAGGTTGCGCAGCAGCGTTTGAGTGATGGCAGCCTTCATGGTGCAAACCTCCTTTCAGGATGAAGGGGAGATGTGTCAGGGCGTATCGGCGTGCCGCCGACGCGCCGACATGTGGATGTCGAAATCATCCGCATTGGCACGATGGTTCGCCGCTTGGCGGGATGCCAGATACTGAAGGCTGCCTTGGACAGCGGCGGAGACGCAGAGGAACAGGATTTGTCCTGCCGGCCCGACAGGCAGGCGGGGGGCGAGAAGCTTCAAGCGCAGCATGTGGCGCTCCTTTTCGTGGTTCGTGTGGAATGGATCAGGGGCGACCGGTCAGCACGGCCAACCGTCGCCGCTCCGTGTCCAGGGCACGGGAGACGGCAAGGCGTATCGACAGGAGCGTCCGATCAGTCGGCGGTGTCCGCGTCAGGTCCATGTAGAACTGAAGCAGAACCATCAGCAGTTGTTCCGGGCTGACACCTTCACCCTGGCTGACGGCGTCAGGGCAGAGGGACAGGCGCAAGTCGCCGACATACGCCTCGGTCCATAGGTAATCGGCACCGGCGGCACCCGACCGGAAATCCACCGGCCTGGGTTTGGGCTGGCGCTGGGCTTCCAGGCGATGGGCCCGTTCCACCAGCGTCTGCACCCGGTCGGCGAGAGGGGCCGGGCGCCGGGCATATTCGGCCCTGGCCCGCTCTTCCAGGACGGCCAGCAATTCGGCGGGTGCCCACCCGTCGGGGCTGTCACCGTCCCGGCAGCGCAGCAGGATGCCGTGGGCATCGCCCAGCGTGTCCAGGCAGGCCCCGTTCCAGGGGATGGGGAAGTCCCCTGGCCGGTCGGTGTTGGTGAAGAGGATGAAGCGGCCATCGGAACTGCGCTGTTCCAGGACGATGGCATCGGCGGGAATGTCGATCATGCCCGGCCCCCTTCACGGCGTGAAGATTTGCCAGGCGTCTTCCGACGCCACCGACACGGCGACGCCCTCCCGCACGGGGTAGGCGTGCAACTCCTCCTCGGCGGGATCATCATTGATGGCTAGCAGGTCGGGCAGACTGGCCACCGTGATGCCGACACTGCGCAGGTAGGCGATGATGTGCAGCGGGTCGTCTTCCTGCGTCAGGGCGCGCCTGAGGCTGACGGTTTCCGGCACCAGGGCCGGGTGGTGCTCGCCGTACAGACGGCGTGTGAGGTCGCAGAAGGGTTCCTTGGGTTCTTCCATTGCCAGGGCTCCGAAAACGGAAAGGCCCCGTACCAGCGCTGGAACGGGGCCTTTGTTGAGGGACATGGACAACGCCGGGAGGCGTGTCAGGGCAATGAAATGCGGTTGAAAGCACGATCAGTGACGGCTCACTCCTCCTCACGCAGGCTGCCCAGATAGGTCAGCCCGTAGACCGTGATGAAGGTGCCGAACGCCCATCGTGACCCTTCCAGGACCAGCAGGTAGTAGTAGGCCCCGATGCTTAGAGCCATGGTCACCAGAAAGCGCACGAAGCCGCTGGTTTCGTCCTTCAGCAGCGCGTGCCCCATCGCGCAGGCGATCAGGGCGTTGATGCCCAGCCAGACATAGGACAGCACCATTCCGATGGAACCCCAGCCCGGCACCTGGATCAGGGCGAACCCGGTCATGCGGCTTGGAAAGAAGTCGGCGATCAGGTGGCAACTCATCCCCAGGAACAGCGGCCCGGCGGCCGCACGCACACCGGGTACCATGGCTAACACCATGGGCAGGAAGATCGAGTGGGTGACGGCGCTGCGATGATTCAGGAAGGGGATGATCTGGTCCACGTCGGCGATCTTGGCACCCAGGGCGCCGATGGCGGTCATGAGAAACAGATCGCCGATACTGCGGAACAGCCCTTGCCGGGCCAGGGCATGGATGATGGTGATGGCTAAGACCAGAACCAGCACGATCACGACAATACGTAGCATGACACCTCCGAAGCAGAACCCGACTCGGGCGCATCCCCGGCTCAGGTTTGGCGGAAGTATCATCGGTTTGGACGTTAAATGCGCCTATAACGACTTATAGAACGTCGTTCATGCTAATCTATTTCCATGCCCTTGCGCGTTGACGGTGGCTGCCATCCCCTCAACAGCATGATCACCATTCGGCAAATCCGCGCTGCACGGGCGCTTCTGGGCTGGGAACAGCGCGAACTCGCGGACCGGGCGGGCATTTCGCTGACCTCCCTTAGCCGCATCGAACGAAGTCCGGCCCATGACGCCCGGATGTCCACGATGGAAAAGATCAGGGCCACACTGATGGCTGCGGGGATCAGCTTCATTAATCGCGAAGATGGCGTCACTGGGGTTTTGGTGCGCCCATCTACGGGGACGGGAACACCTAACGGATCCTCTTCCACGGACGAGGAATGATCACCGCTCCGTGTGACCGCACGAGGGGCATCCGTTTTTAGAACTACCTGGGCAGCGACCTTCCACAGTTCGCCACTGAGCCGCATATAACGCCCTGGGGACCATGACGGCTTCCATGTCCACGATGGGGAAGATCAGGAAGGCCCTGGTCGCCGCTGGTATCGAGTTCATCAATGACCCGCAACGGCTTGACCGGCGTGTTGATCTGCACAGCCGCGGCAAGGGGCGTAACTGATCGGCATCCAGTTTGCAGCATAATGGGACCGACATGCCGTGTTGGAGTCACTTTCGTTTGGCATCAAGTGAACAGTGGGAAGCCCCCATGCGGGTTCGCTTGGGGGCTTGGTCATTCCTGGGTGCGGCTAGCGGTTCAAGGGGGCGGGCAGGGCTGGAACGATCAGTACCCTTCCTGGGCGGCTAGCCAGATCAAAAGCAGAGACCGTTCATAGCGGATCATCCTTTGACCGAGGTCCCACCAGACGGGTCCCTCACCATTTCTCCTCCAGATCGCGAGCTGGCTGGTCGAGACCGTCAGCAACTCCGCAGCCTGCTCCGAAGTGAGGAAATTGCCCTGCGGAATGGCATAGCCGGACAGGAGCCTCTGCCTCATCTTCCAGGCCTCCCGCTTGTAGTGTTCATCAAGGGGGACGTCGAAGACGTTCTTGGGCTTCTGGTGCCGTTCAGTCATTGTAGACTCCTCGATATGGTGCATTTCGTTAGTGGTGTGATGTCAGCGCTGAGCGGTGGTGCGCAGTACGTCGGCGGCTTCCAGCGTGCTACGGCTGACGCGGTTCTCGAGCCAGGCGTTCAGGTCCGCTCGCTCATACCGGACGACCTGAGACGACAGCTGCCGGAACGGCGGGCCGTCACCGGTGATCCGCCACCGTGCCAATGTACGGGCCGAAACCTTGAGGTATTCGGCAGCCTCAGTCGGCGTGATCAACTCGATCTGCCGCGCGTCAACGGGCTGCGGCGGCGCGTGGCCCGACCTGGACGCGGCGGCGTCCTTGGGGGACGGCTTGGAGGCATTGCGCCTGTGGAGCATTCTGTTTCTCCTTTTTGTTGATGACGGTGGGACGTTCATCCCACCGTCAGGAGCTGCCGTTCAGGCGGTAGCTCGATCGATGGTGGTCCAGCCGGCGGAAGCCCTGGATGCCGTCTGTATCAGGCGGTCCGGTGCATAGTGGGCGTACCGAAGTGTCACGCGGGGATCACTGTGACCCAACAGGATGGCGACCTCACTCAGGGGCACTCCCTGGTTCACCAGGGCACTGGCGAAATTGTGCCGCAGGTCATGCAGGCGGAACGTGGGCGGTAACCCGGCGAGCTTCTTGACCCGGTTCCAGGTGCGCCTCACGTCAACGAGGGACGCGCCGACGACGTGACCGGGAAAAATGAACGGGTTGGCCGGGTCCCGGTGGCGGCGACGCTCACTGAGGATTTCCATCACGGGCGTCGGCAGATAGATGTGCCGGCTCTTGCCGCTCTTCGACAGTGGCACGGTCAGGACCCCATCGAGCAGGTCTTCCCACCGGGCTTTCAGAATTTCGTCGCGGCGGGCACCAGTAAAAGCCAGCACCTGGATGGCGGCCACGGCGTTCCGGTCAGGCATTCGCTGGAAGACCGCCATAAGCGCCGACGCCTGCTCATCGGTCAGACGGGCATCGCGAGACCGCTCCGGCAACATGCCAGGGGATTCTGCCGGGTTGGGACCGTCGAATACCCGCCATTTGATGGCGAGATTAAGGACCCGCCGCACGGTGGCCAGATGCTGGTTGACCGTACCGTTGGCCAACCCCTCGTGCATCAAGGCCGTCTTGAAGTTCTGAATGTCGCTGACCTGGACCTTGTCCAGGGTCAGCCTCCCCATCTGGGTTATGATCCGGTGGAAATATGCCTTGCAGTTCTCGAAACTGCGGAGATTGGACCGGGCGTACGGTGTGTAGTGCTCGGTGATGAAGTCCTGCATCGAGGGCATGGTGCGGGCCCTGTCGAGTGCCGCCGCGGGGTCGCGACCGAGCGTCGCCTCGGCACGGAGTTCCTTCGCCCTGTTGCGGGCCTGGTCCAGCGTGATTTCACCGTACCTGCCGATTTTGATATTGCGTTCCTGACGGCAGTTGTTTCGCACCCTGACGTAGAAGGTGATGCAGTTCCTGCAGATTTCGATGAAGAGTCCGATGAGGATGATATCGAAGACCCTCAAACTCTTTTGGCCCGGTGGAATCAACGGGGGCTTCTTAAGCAGCTTGGCGTTGAGTTCAGCCTTCATGGTTTCGCTTTCCTTTTGATGAACATGGATATGCTGCGTCGGCTCGGCCGCCGTCGTCAGCACGGATGCGTGGTTGTTCTGTGTTGAGTGACTTTGTCCGCGGCGTGCCGGATGAAGGCGAAGCCGGATACCCGGCTTCGGCATGGGCAGCGATGCGCTATGGGATGACCGGTGTCGGCGGCCTCCCTAATAGACTGTCGTGAAGATCGAGCGTCCTAGCGGACAAGTTTGCGCGGCGCGGCCGAACCCCCAGAGGAATTCAGGCGCTGTACCGGCTGGCCGACCGCGATCGGACAGAGCCCGAGCGGTGAAGGCCGAATGGCAGGGGGGCCGCCGCCAGTGGCCTCCCTAATAGACTGTTGTGACGATCGAGCGTCCTAGCGGACAAGTTTGCGCGGCGCGGCCGAACCCCCAGAGGAAT
>NZ_JBMDKE010000024.1:0-111121 GCF_057809555.1 Niveispirillum sp. FG156
CCGCCGCGAATGGTCCCGGCGGCTCCGCCGCGAATGGTCCCGGCGGCTCCGCCGCGAATGGTCCCGGCGGCTCCGCCGCTTATGATCCGGGGGACATGTCTCCCGGACCCGTCCCCTTAACCCAAGAAAGATGATGGCCGACCTCAGCGACAGTCGATCGCCCCGCGAAGACGGGGCGGAAGAAAATGGAACCCTCGCCCAGCACCTGCGTGGCTGGCTGCGATCAATCCTCGGGGTGCGCGGTGGTGACACGCTGCGCGACACGATCGAGGAACTGATCGAGGAGACGGGCCCCAGGGAGCCCTCCATGGCGGAGGGAGAGCGGGCCCTGCTCGCCAATATCCTGAAGCTGCGCCACCGCACCGTGGCCGATGCCATGGTGCCGCGCGCCGATATTGTCGGCGTGCCCATGGACATTACCCTGCCCGACCTGATCAAGCGTTTCTCTGAAGAAGCGCACAGCCGCATGCCCGTGTACCGGGAGGAGCTGGATGACGTGGTCGGCATGGTCCATATCAAGGACGTTCTGGCCTGTGTGGCCGGTGCCCGCAGCTTTGATATGCAGGCCATCACCCGCGAGGTGATGATCGTCGCCCCCTCCATGCCCGTTCTCGACCTGTTGCTGAAGATGCGGCAGAAGCGCCAGCATCTGGCGCTGGTGGTCGATGAATTTGGCGGCATCGACGGTCTGGTTTCCATTGAGGATCTGGTGGAAGAGATCGTGGGTGAGATCGAGGATGAACATGACGATGCCGAGGCAAGCGCCCTGACCCCGCGCGCCGATGGCACCGTCGATGTCGATGCCCGTATCCCGGTGGAAGAGTTCGAGGCGCAGCTGGGCCGCTATTTCGATGCGGACGAGTTGGAGGATGTCGACACGCTGGGCGGGCTGGTCTTTGCCATGGCGGGTCGCGTGCCCTCGCCTGGTGAGGTGCTGAAGCATCCGGGCGGGCTGGCGTTCGAAATCCTGGATGCCGATCCGCGCCGCATCAAGATGCTGCGCGTCCACAATCTCGTCACGAACAAGGACGATGATGCGGACGAGCCCCAGCGGGCGGTTGGGTAACGCGGTTTTCGCGCCCTTATCGTTCCTTTCCCATCCCCGTTCTGGCCTTGTGTCGCGACGGGGATGGCATGCTGGCCCGTCCGCACTTTCCTTGTCTGGATATTCCTCATGACCGATCCCGCCGTTTCGCCCCGTCTTGCCATTCTGGCCAGCCGGGTAACCGGCCTGACGGGATGGAAGCGATGGGGGCTGGCGGCCCTGGCGGGTGCCTTGGCCACCCTGGCCTTGCCGCCGGCCCATGCCCTGCCCCTGCTCTCGCTGGCCTTTCCGCTGCTGGTCTGGCTGTTGCGCGGGTCGGCCCGGGGGCGGACGGACTTCGCCATCGGCTTTGCTTTCGGCGTTGGTCATCATGTGCCGGGCCTGTACTGGATCAGTGCGGCCCTGTTCACCGATATTGGCCGCTTCTGGTTCATGCTGCCCTTTGCCCTGCTGGGGCTGCCGGCGCTGCTGGGCCTGTTCCTGGGCGCCGGCACCGCTGCCTTCGGTTGGGCCCGGCGGCGGTTCGGCCTGACGGGGTGGGCGGAAGCGGTTGCCCTGGCGCTGGCCTGGGTCGCGGTGGAATATGCGCGCGGGCATCTGTTCACGGGCTTTCCCTGGAACCTTTTGGGCTATGGCTGGGTGCCGGTCCTGCCGGTACTTCAGTTTGCATCCGTGGCCGGCATCTATGGCTTGTCGCTGCTGACGGTCCTGGTGGCGGTGCTGCCGGCGACGCTGGCGGGGCCGAAGCCGTCCTGGCGACCGGCGCTGGTGGGAGTGGCGGTTCTGGCGCTGGTGGCTGGCTGGGGCAGCTGGCGCATGGCGGGGCAGGGGCTGAGTGATGTGCCCGGCGTCATGCTTCGCATCGTGCAGCCCAATATTCCGCAGGAACAGAAATGGAAGGAAGAGGCGAAGATCAACAATCTGCGCCACCTGATTTCCATGTCCGGTGCGGAGGGCTGGGACCGCATCACCCATGTCATCTGGCCGGAAACAGCCGTACCCTATTTCCTGTCTTCAGACAGCTCGAATGCTGATCAGCAGCCACTGACCCGGCTTCTGACACAGATAGCGCCGCCGGGTGGCGCCCTGATCACGGGGGGGAACCGGCTGGCGACTGATGCCGCCGGTAATTATGTCTATTTCAACAGCCTTTTCGCCCTGACCCAAGGTGGGCAGGTTGCAGCCAGTTTCGACAAGTTTCACTTGGTGCCGTTTGGCGAATATTTGCCGCTGCGTGCCCTGCTGCCCAAAGGCATGAAGGCCGTGGCGGCGGGAGCGGATTTTTCCGCCGGCCCCGGTCCGCAGGCCCTGTCACTGCCCGGCGCACCCACGGCCAGTCCGCTCATCTGTTACGAGGTGATCTTCCCAGGTGCGGTGATGCCGCGTGGGGGAGAACGCCCGCACTGGCTGCTGAACCTGACCAATGATGCCTGGTATGGACAGACCGCAGGGCCCCACCAGCATTTTGCCATTACTGTCGTGCGGGCGGTGGAAGAGGGGGTGCCCCTGGTACGCGCCGCCAATACCGGCATCTCGGGTGTTATCGACGCATACGGGCGGGTCAGGGGCAGTATACCGCTCGGCGATAGCGGAAATCTGGATATTTCACTACCTCAGCGCGCCGTTTTCGTGCCATTGTATGCAGACTTTGGCGATTTAATCCCCGCCCTGATCTGGCTGGGTCTGTTACTGGCCGTCGTCATGCAGGCGCGTCGTCGGGTAACGGCCTGATGCCGGCTTCTCAGTGAGTTTTTGGATGCTACGTGCATATGTCCTTCTGGATACAGACAGGGATGTGCAACATACCAAAGAATAGAGCTTAATCGCTTGACGACATGCAAACGTATGTCGCAGGATCGGGATAACGCCATTCTGGAGGTTGTCCGCATGCAAACCGAAACCCGTGGCCGTCGTGGTGGCGGTCGACCCAAGCTCGGCAAGCCGAATCCCATTGATGTTCATGTCGGCACGCGTGTGCGTCTACGTCGTACTCTGCTGGGCATGAGCCAGGAGAAGCTGGGTGAGGCCATTGGCCTGACGTTCCAGCAGGTCCAGAAATATGAGCGCGGTGCCAACCGCATCGGCGCTTCCCGCCTGTTCGACCTCAGCCGTGTTCTGGATGTGCCGGTGTCGTTCTTCTTTGACGACATGCCGAATCCCGATGGTTCGCCCAATCCGGCCCCGACGCCGATGCCGGAGGCGGGCGAACCCGATCCGATGGCCAAGCGTGAGACGCTGGAACTGGTGCGCGCCTATTACCGGATTACCGATCCGGCCGTGCGCAAGCGCATCTTCGAGTTGACGAAGGCTGTCGCTGGGCCTGCCGACGCCGGTTGATCGGATGCAAGGGGCGGCGATGCTGTTCGGTTAGATCTTCGCCTGCACCCTTGACCCTTCTGTAAAAGATTGCGACAAACACGCGGCCCCATTTGCTCTGGGGCGGCGTGTTTTTCCATGCCCGGAAACAGATCAGCTGAGGCGACCCAAGTGGCCAAGTCGAACTACGTCTTTACGTCCGAATCCGTGTCCGAAGGTCATCCGGACAAGGTCTGTGACCGTATCTCCGACGCTGTCGTCGATCTCTACTTGGCGGAAGACCCTTTCGCCCGCGTGGCGTGCGAGACGTTGGCCACGACCAACCGTATCGTGATCGCGGGTGAGGTGCGTGGCCCCGGCAGCCTGCTGAAGAAGGTCGAGGAAGTGGCCCGCGAGGCTGTCCGCGACATCGGCTATGAGCAGAAGGGCTTCCACTGGGCCACAGCCGAGGTTGCTGTACATCTGCATGCGCAGTCCGCCGACATTGCTGTCGGCGTCGATGCCGCCGGCAACAAGGATGAGGGTGCGGGCGACCAGGGCATCATGTTCGGGTATGCCTGCACCGAGACGCCGGCCCTGATGCCGGCCCCGATTTATTACAGCCATCAGCTGCTGAAGAATCTGGCCCAGGTGCGTCACTCGGGAGCAACCCCCTGGCTGGGTCCCGATGCCAAGAGCCAGTTCTCGCTCCAGTACCGCGATGGCAAGCCGGTGGGCGCCACCTCCGTGGTGCTGTCCACGCAGCATTCCGAGACGGTGAGCCAGGAAGAAATCCGCGAGACGGCGCGCAAGCACGTCCTGGATATTCTGCCCGAAGGCTGGATGTGCCCGGAAGAGGCGTTCTATGTGAACCCGACGGGCCGGTTCGTGATTGGCGGTCCCGACGGTGATGCCGGCCTGACCGGTCGCAAGATCATCGTGGATACCTATGGCGGTGCCGCACCGCATGGCGGCGGCGCCTTCTCCGGTAAGGACCCGACCAAGGTTGACCGTTCCGCCGCCTATGCCGCGCGCTATCTGGCCAAGAACGTTGTTGCTGCCGGTCTGGCCGACAAGTGCACGATCCAGCTCAGCTACGCCATCGGCGTTTCGCACCCGCTGTCGGTCTATATCGACACCGCCGGCACCGGTCGTGTGGACGAGGACAAGTTGTCCGACGTGCTGCGCCAACTGATGAACCTGTCCCCGCGTGGCATCCGTGAGCATCTGAAGCTGAACCGTGCCATCTATGCCCGCACGGCGGCCTATGGCCATTTCGGTCGTGAGCCGGATGCCGATGGCGGCTTCAGCTGGGAAAAGACCGATCTGGTTGCCGATCTGAAGTCGGCGTTCGGCGCCTGATCCTTTCGGGCGGCTCCCGCCTGCCCGGCACCATATTGGCAGCGGCCCGCCTAACCGGCGGGCCGTTTGCTATTCCGCCCATCTGTTGAACGATCCGAGTCGCATCATGTCCGAGGACAGCACCCCCCACCGCAAGGTTCTTTATGGCCGCCGTCTGGGACGTCCCCTGCGTAAGCAGCGGCAGGAGGTGATGGAGACGCTGCTGCCCAAGATGAAGCTGACGGCGCCGGTAGAGGGGGAGCAGCTGGACCCCGCCAGCCTGTTCGACGCGCCCAAGCGCGACCTGTGGTTCGAGGTTGGCTTCGGCGGCGGGGAGCATCTGGCCTGGCAGTCGGAACGTAATCCCGATATCGGCTTCATCGGCTGTGAGCCCTTTATCAATGGCGTCTCGTCCCTGCTGAAGCATGTGGCGGAAGCCGGCCAGACCAATATCCGCGTCGTTCCCGACGATGCGCGCCCCATCCTGGATGCGCTGCCCGACGCGTCGGTGGGCCGTGCCTTTGTGCTGTTCCCCGACCCCTGGCCCAAGGCGCGCCATGCTTTCCGCCGCTTCATCGGACCGGTCAACCTTCCGCGCTTGGCCCGCGTCCTGAAGGATGGGGCGGAGTTGCGTATCGCGTCGGATGATCCGCAGTTGCAGCGCTGGATGCTGGAACATACATGGCGCTATCCGGACTTCGAATGGACGGCCAGAACCGCCGAAGACTGGCGTGTCCGCCCCGAAGATTGGCCCCAGACAAGGTATGAGCAGAAAGCTCTGGATGCGGGCCGCGTTCCGATGTTCTTGAGATTCATTCGTAAGAAGAGAGCGACCTGACCTTTATCGCTGAGTGGATACCTGCGGTTTTAGCACTACCTAACCCTTTGGACCCGTTAAAATCGCACGGCTCCACGTCATCATTCCGATCCTATGATTTTTGTTCCGGGTGAAACGGCCCGGCGCCGTTCAGACGGTAGGGGAGGGATGAATGAAGCAGCTCCGCGATCTGCGCATCGGCATGAAGGTCAACATCGCCATGGGCATGCTGGCGTTGGTGGCGATCATCATGGCTGTGATGGGTCTGTCCGCCATGTCGGTCTATCAGGGTGAGGTAGAGCGGATGGGGCGCGACACCCAGCGTGCCGTCCTGTCCGAACAGATCAATGGCCTGATCAACGGCATCGTCATGGATAGCCGCGGAATCTACATGGCCCGTGACGCCGCCGAGGTGGAGAAATTCGCCAAGCCGATGACGGCCAGCCTGGATCTGCTGGACAAGCGTCTGGGCGAATATCAGGCCCTGGCCCAAGGCGCCCAGAAGGCGGCCATGGATGAGGCGGTGGCCAAGGGGCGTGAATTCGTGACCTTCCGCCGTGAACTGATCCGTCTGGGGCAGGCGGAGGGGTCGGCATCGGCCCGTGCGTATGGCGATAATGACGCCAACCGCGCTAACCGTCAGGCCTTCAACAAGGCGATGGTTGCGCTGTCGGAACAGCAGGTTGCCCGCGTTACGACCGTCATCGCCGAACTTGACAGCTTTGGTGACCGCGAACGCATGACCATGCTGGCCATTGCCGCCATCGGCATCCTCGGCTCTGTCGGCTTTGCCATATGGCTGGTGTCGCGTCAGGTCACAGGTCCGCTGGGTTCCGTGACGGGGACCGTGCGTCAGATGGCCAATGGCGACCTGTCCGCCCATGTGCCGGAAACCGGCCGCGGGGATGAGATCGGGCAGATCGCCGATGCGCTGGACGTGTTCAAGCGGGGACTGGCCGAAGCCAAGCGTCTGGAAGCCGCCCAGAAGGCCGAACAGGCCGCCAAGGAGGAGCGCCAGCGCCGGCTGGAGAAGCTGACCAACGACTTCGCGTCCAAGCTGGGCGAGGTGTCTACAGCCCTGGCCCGGTCTGCCCAGGATATGCGCGACAGCGCCGAGGGTCTGACCGGCGCCGCCAAGGCCGCCGCGACTCAGGCCGCCGAAGTGGCCAGCGCGTCGGATGAAAGCGCCGCCGGCGTGCAGAGCGTCGCCGCCGCCACGGAGGAGATCAATGCCTCCATCGCGGAGATCGCACGGCAGGTCGTGGAGGCCAATAATGTCGCCCGGGCCGCCGTGGAGGATGCGGGCGAGACGAGCCGCACCATGGATGGCCTGCAGGGTGCCGCTGGCCGCATTTCCGAAGTGGTGGGCCTGATCCAGGGTATCGCGGCGCAGACCAACCTTCTGGCGCTCAACGCCACCATCGAGGCGGCGCGGGCGGGTGAGGCTGGCAAGGGCTTTGCCGTCGTCGCGTCGGAGGTGAAAGCCCTGGCCATGCAGACGGGCAAGGCGACGGAAGATATTACCGGCCAGGTGGCCAACATTCAGCGCGAGACGAGTGCCGCCGTGACCGCCATCGCCCGCATCGCCAACACCATCGACAAGATCGGGGAGATCACGACGGCGTTGGCCGCCGCCATCGAGGAACAGCAGGCCAGCACCAACGAGATCGCCCGCACCGTGCAGGATGTCGCCAACGGCACCCAGGCCGTCTGCGATGCGGTGCAGGGGGTCAGTCAGGCGGCGGCCAATACCGGTGGTGCGGCAGCCACCGTTCATGGCACCGCATCTGACGTGACCCGTCAGTCCGTGGTGCTGAACACCGAGGTCGACCGCTTCGTGAAGACCATCATCGCCGCCTGATAATGTTCATCCATGGGGCATGGAGCATGCCCCATGGAGGCCGCCGACCGGCGGCCCGCGCACCCATGTACGTGTGAAGCCCAAGCCGCCGGATGGCGGCACCCGGCGCCTGAGGGAAAATGCAAAGACCAAGAGCCATGGGACATGGCTCCTGGTATCAATCCCCTGCCGCGATACCGTCGCGGCGGGGGTCGGCGCCACCCTGAATGCCGGCTGGGGTGACGCGAATGATGTGGATGCCGCTGTTGACATTGTCCCGCTTCACCTGATGGCCCATGGCCGTCAGCGCGCTCGCCAGATTGTCGGCGGCAGGTGCCGATTCGATCTGCGTGGCGCCATTGCGGTTCAGCAGAATGGGCAGGTTGACGGCGGCCTGTGGGTCCATATCCCAGTCCAGCATGGCCACCAGCGCCTCGGCCACGTAGCCGATGATGGCAGTGCCGCCGGGGGAGCCGACGGCCAGAACGGGATTGCCCTTCTGATCGAACACCACCGTCGGCGCCATGGAGGAACGCGGGCGCTTGCCCGGCCCCGGCGCATTGGCGACAGGCTTTCCGTCCTTGGTGGGGACGAAGGTGAAATCCGTCATCTGGTTGTTCAGGACGAAGCCACCGGCGATCAGGCCGGAACCGAAGGCGAATTCCACCGAACTCGTCATCGACACTATGCGTCCGGCATCATCGATGATGGAGAAATGCGTGGTGGAGGGGATGTCGGGCCCATCGGCGGCGGGGAACAGGGCGCCGGTGCGGAAGGGTGGCTCGCCCGGTGGCACGGGGCCTGTGGCGGCGCGGACGGGGTCGATCCCGGCGGCGCGGCTGGCGATATAGCCGGAATCGATCAGGCCACGCGTGGGCACCGGCACCTTGTCTGGGTCGCCCACATGCGCCTCCCGGTCGGCATGGGCGCGGCGGCTGGCCTCCATCAACAGGTGCCAGGCCTTGGGATCATCCTTGCCCATGGCGCGCAGGTCATATTGCGACAGCATGCCCAGGATCTGCAAAATCGCGACACCGCCCGCCGATGGCGGGGCCATGCCGCAGACCTTCCAGACGCGGTAGGGCATGCAGATGCCGTCCCGTTCCACCGCCTTGTAATTGGCCATGTCCTCCAGGGTCAGGACGGGCGTACCGCTGTCGCCGGCGGCCTGTTGCAGGCGGCTGACAATGGCCTTGGCGATCGGGCCGCGATAGAAGGCGTCAGGGCCGGCAGCCGCGATCAGACGCAGGCTGACGGCCTGCTCAGGCATGGGAATGCGCTCACCCAGGGCGGGCGGGCGCCCGCCCTCGCGGTAATAGACGCGCTGCAAGTCGGGTGCCTTGCCCAGCATGCGCTGCCACTCGGTCAGCACACCGACCATGCGCGGCCAGGCGGGTACGCCGGCATCGGCCAGATCGATGGCGGGCTTGAACAGGCTGTTCCAAGGCAGCTTGCCATGGGCGGCATGGGCCTGGGCCAGCATGGCAACGACACCCGGTACACCCACGGCGCGGCCCTGGGGCAGGGTGTCCAGGAACGGCATGGGCTTGCCATCGGCCCCGATGAAAAGGTTGGGCGTCACGGCGGCACCCGCCACCTCCCGCCCGTCATAGGTGGTCAGTTTGCCGCCCGGTTCGGCCAGCAGCATGAAGGCGCCGCCCGCCATGCCCGATGATTGCGGTTCGGCCAGACCCAGCACCGCCTGTACGGCCACCGCCGCATCCACCGCGGTGCCGCCCTGCCGCAAAATCTCCAGCCCCGCCTGCACTGCCAGCGGATTGGCGGCCACCACCATGTGGCGCTTTGCGGTGACCAGCTCCTTGACCTTCGCGGCGGAGGCCGGTTCCGGTGCCTGTTGGGCCAGGGTGACGGGGGCCGTCAGGCACAGGGTCAGCAGACCCGTAACCAAACGGCGGGTGAATAGCGGAAGATGTCTGGATCGCATGTGCCTGTCCGGGGCCAGTTTTTTACATGGTCACCCGGTGGAATAGGCGATGGCAAGGGCTTAAACCAGCAGCTGGAATTTTTGAGCGCTGGTAGGGCGGCCACCGCCGTGCAAAGGGGGAGGCGAAGCGCCATCGACCCCAGAATCGGAAGCGGGCCGCAAAGGGCCCGCCCGATACTTTAAGAGCGTATTTCCGGTGATCGGAAACTTCAGTTTCTCAAACGCCGGCGCCGCATCCGCGGCTTGGGCGCTACACGGCACACGCCGCACGGCGGCGGTCGCCGCCGGGCCTGTTTCTGGTCAAACGAATACAACTCTCGACCAACAGTCTTTCAAATGTACTTCGAGTTCGAGCCGAAAGCAGGAAATGAACTGACAGGAAAGCACTGAAACAGGAAAAAGGCTGGCAACGCCGCCCTTCTGGGCAGCGCTGCCAAACCTTCAACCACGTGACGCAAGAGCGTCAGGTCAAACGCGGATCAGAGATCAGAGGATCTCGACGCGGTTGGCCTGCGGGCCCTTCTGGCCCATGCTGGTCTGCAGACGCACGCGCTGTTCCGGGGTCAGCGAACGGACGCCCGAACGCTCCAGAGCGGTGATGTGGACGAACACGTCCTTCCCACCGCCGTCCGGCGTCACGAAACCAAAGCCCTTGTCGGCGCTGAAGAACTTGACCACGCCCTCGATCGTTTCCGACGGGCCGTTGTCGAAGCTGCGGGCAACGCGCGGCGGGCGCGGGCTGTCGCCGTAACGGTCGCCGCCAAAGCGGTCGCCGCCGCCAAAGCGATCACCGCCGCCACCAAAGCGGTCGCCGCCACCCGGACCACCCGGACCACGACGGGCCGGCTGAGCCGTCGACGTATCGACGCTGTGGATCGAAGCGACCTGCGGACCCTTCTGACCCTGCGACAGATCGCAGACGATGGTCGTGCCATCGGCCAGAGCGTCATGACCAACGGCCTGGACGACCGAGGCATGCAGGAAGGCATCGGGCGACCCATCGGACAGGGTCACGAAGCCGAAGCCCTTCGTGGGGTTGTACCATTTGACCGTGGCGGTGACGCTCCGGCGGGTGATCTGCGGGCTCTGCGGAGAACGGCGCTCGTACATGTGGTCTCGAACTCGACTGTCATAGTGTAGGGAACTTCACCGGGAAACCGGCTGCAAGGACAGTACACGGTTCAGCTCCGCGCGGAAAGTACATCCGCGTGGGCCTGTCCAGCAGCCATCCCTCCATGACCCTACACTGGATATCGACCGGATGCACTATCAAAGCCGTCGATTGTTACCGAATGATAGCAGGGCTGGCGGCCCGCGCACGCAAGGACCGCATGGCCCGATGGCGGTGTTTGATGCGCAATGCGCGCTGCTTTTTCCATGTCTGGCATGGGAAATACCAGGGCTAGTGCCCGTTCTTCTATTGACGGGCTATTAGAGCGGCATATTTCGGCTTGCACATTCCGTGCAACCGCCCCCGCCAAGACTGTTTCCCCTGAAACGCATAAGAGGTAATCTCCCTTGTGTCGCAACAGGCAAGCCACCCTAACGGACGCATGGCCGCTACCCGCAGCACCGAGGACGAAACGGTTGCCCCCACGCTGAAGGATCGATTCCTGGCGTGGTGGGAGGGCCATGACGTTCAGCGCCGCCGCCGCGAGGCCGAAGAAGAAGCTGCGGCCGCCGGGGCGGGTGCCGGTTCCTTGCAGGCCGGCGACGGCAAGCATATGAACCGCAAGGGCAAGCCGCTGTGGACCGCTACCCGGATTGAGGTGGTGGAGAAAATCTGGGGGCCTGGCTTCTCCTCCCCCGGTGGGGACGAGTTCATTCCGACCATTGTGAAGCCGCTGGGCCTGAACCCGGCCATGAGTGTGCTGGATATTGGTGCCGGCCTGGGCGGGGCCACGCGTGCGATGGCCAAGCAGTACGGCACCTGGGTCACCGGCCTGGAAGGCAATCCCGTTCTGGCCGAGGCCGGGATGTTCCGGTCCCAGAAGTCCGGCTTGGCCCGGCAATCGCCGGTCATGTCTACGGATTTGGAGAATTTCACCTGGACCAAACGGGTGGATGCCATCTTCTCCAAAGAGACTTTTTACATGATTCGCAACAAGGACAGGCTGATCGACAGTGTCGAGGCCATCCTGAAGCCGCGTGGCCAGTTGCTGTTCACCGATTACGTTATTGATCCCGGCCACGCGCGGGGCCGGGATTTCGATGGCTGGATCCATGCCGAACCGGTGGAGCCTGCGCCCTGGACCGTGGAGCAATATGCGGGCGCCCTGGCGCAGCGGAACCTCGATATCCGCATCACCGAGGATAATACCGACATGCACCGCGCTTTGATTCTGACGGCCATCCAGGAATTGGTGAAGCATCTGGAGACGGTCAGCATGGATCACGACACCAAGCTGGCGGTGGTGGAGGAGGTGGAGATGTGGGCCCGGCGTGTGGCGGCCCTGTCTTCGGGCCTGCGTTACTACCGATTCTATGCCCTGAAGCCCGCCGAACTGACCTGATCGGGGCTGAAAAGCCGGGGTTTTGCGGCGCGGGAGGGGGTTGCACGGGGTGATGCGCCTGCCCGGTTGACAGGGGGGCAACCCGCGACTATGTTCCGCGCCTCGCAAAGAACGCCTCCTGCGCCAGAGTGCTTATCATGAAGATCGTGAATTCGCTGAAGTCGATGAAGACCCGCCACAAGGCTTGCCGCGTCATCCGCCGCAAGGGCCGTGTCTACGTCATCAACAAGCTGAACCCGCGTTTCAAGGCCCGTCAGGGCTGATTGATCGCTGATTTGGTTTGCGCCGGGATGTAACAGTCCCGGCGGGCAGGAACCGCGCCTTTCGGCGCGGTTTTCGCATTTGGGGGTTCCGCATCTCCCCAACCCTGTCGCATGGTGTGGGCACAGGTCCCAGCCGATGATGCGCCATGCCCACGATGCCCGCCCCCGATCCCGCTGCCCTGTCCAAGGGGCCTGAGCTGCTGCGCCGGCTGCGCGCGGCTGTGCCCGGCGGCGTGATCGCGGACGAGGCGTCGCTGCGCACCTATGATACCGACGCGTTATCCGCCTATCGCCAGATGCCTATGCTGGTCACCCTGCCGCGCAGCACGGCGGAGGTGGCGTCCGTGCTGCGTATCTGTCACGCGATGGGGGTGAAGGTGGTGCCGCGCGGGGCCGGCACCGGCCTGTCGGGCGGTGCCCTGCCGCTGGCCGATGGGGTGCTGCTGGTCCTGACCAAGCTGTCGCGCATCCTGGAGATCGATTACGACAACCGCGCCGTTTTGGTGCAGCCGGGCGTGACCAACCTGGCCATCAGCGAGGCGGTGGGCGAGCGTGGCTTTTATTATGCGCCCGACCCGTCATCGCAGATCGCCTGTTCCATCGGCGGCAATGTCGCGGAAAATTCCGGCGGGGTGCATTGCCTTAAATATGGTGTGACGGCCAACAACCTGCTGGGCGTGGAATTCGTCACCATGGCGGGTGAGGTCTTGCGTCTGGGCGGCAAGCATCTCGATTCGGGCCATTACGATCTGCTGGGTGTCATCACCGGATCGGAGGGGCTGCTGGGTGTCGTGACAGAGGTGACGGTGCGCATCCTGCCCAGGCCGCCTGTGGCCCGCGCCCTGCTGGTCGGGTTTGACCGGACCGTGGATGCCGGCGACGCCGTGGCCGCCATCATTGCGGCGGGCATCATCCCCGCAGGTATGGAGATGATGGACCGCCCGGCCATCCACGCGGCGGAGGATTTCGTGAAGGCAGGCTATCCGCGCGATGTGGAGGCGCTGCTGATTGTGGAGCTGGACGGGCCGGCGGCGGAGGTCGATGCCCTGATCGCACAGGTGGCCGAGATCACGACCGCCCATCAGGGCCGTCCGCCAAGACTTTCCAGCAGCGAATCGGAGCGGTTGGCCTTTTGGGCGGGTCGCAAGGCGGCCTTTCCCGCCGTGGGGCGGATCAGCCCGGACTACATTTGCATGGATGGCACTATCCCGCGCAAGGCGCTGCCCACCGTCCTGTCGCGTATGGCGGCGATGGAGGGGGAGTTCGGCCTGCGCGCCGCCAATGTCTTCCATGCCGGCGACGGCAACCTGCATCCGCTGATCCTGTTTGATGCCAACAAGCCGGGCGAGTTAGAGAAGGTGGAGGCGTTCGGCGCCGCCATCCTGCGCCTGTGCGTGGAGGTGGGCGGGGTGCTGACCGGCGAACATGGGGTGGGCATCGAAAAGCGTGACCTGATGCCCGTTCAGTTCAGCGCGGAAGATCTGGAACAGCAGACGCGCCTGAAATGCGCCTTCGATCCGGATGGTCTTCTGAACCCCGGCAAGCTGTTCCCCGCCCTGCATCGCTGCGCCGATAGTGGCTGGATGCGGGTGGAGGGTGGGCGGCTGCCGTTCGAGGGGATACCGCGATTCTGAGTTTCGTAGCGCGGATTAGCGCAGCGTAATCCGCGGAAACCCCGGCTGATCATATCCCGCGGATTACGCTGCGCTAATCCGCGCTACGCATTGACGCCCCCCGTTGCCCCTGTTCTACTGCACCGCAATGCATGGCGCGCAGGGCGGACATACCCTGATCGTGCCCGACAAGAATGATGGCGGACGGGGTTCAGCATGGGTCGTGGAACGTGGCGTTACGCCATGATGGCGGGTGCCTTGGTGGCAGGTTTGGCCGGACCGGCCTGGGCGGCGCCCAAGATTCTGGTCTATTGTGCCGAGGGCAGCCCGGAAAATTTCAATGCGGCGCTGAATACCTCGGGCACCACCTTTGACGCTACACGGCCCCTCTTTGACGGGTTGGTGAAGTTCGAACGCGGCACAACCAGGATCGTGCCGGCCCTGGCCGAACGCTGGGAAATCTCGCCCGACGGGCTGACCTATACCTTCCATCTGCGCCGCAGCGTCAAATGGCAATCCTTCAAGGATTACAAGCCGACGCGCGATTTCAACGCCGATGACGTGCTGTTCAGCCTGAACCGGCAATGGAAGGCCGACCACCCGTACCATTCCATCTCCGGTGGCGGGTACGCCTTCTTCAAAAGCATGGGGCTGGGTGACCTGCTGAAGACGGTGGAAAAGCTGGACGATTACACTGTCCGAATCACCCTGACCAAGCCGGAAGCACCGTTCCTGGCCGATCTGGGCATGGATTTCGCCAATATTACCTCGGCTGAATATGCCGACTTCCTGATGAAGAAGGGCACGCCGGAACGCTATGACCAGGACCCGGTCGGCACCGGCCCCTTCCGCTTCGTCGTTTATCAGAAGGATGCGCAGGTAAGGTATCGGCGGTTTGATGAGCATTGGGGTGGCAAGACGCCGCTGGATAATCTGGTCTTCGCCATCACGCCCGATGCCGCCGTGCGCTATGCCAAGCTGAAGGCGGGTGAATGCCACCTGATCCCCTATCCCAACCCGCCCGACCTGCCGGCGATATCCAAGGACCCCAATCTGACCCTGATGCAGATGGAGGGGCTGAATGTCGGCTATCTGGCTTTCCAGACGCTGAAGAAGCCGTTTGATGACAAGCGGGTAAGACAGGCCATCAACATGGCCGTGGACCGCAAGGCCATCCTGGATCAGGTGTTCCAGGGCAGCGGCAAGCCCGCCAAAAACCCCATCCCGCCGGGCGTCTTCGGTTATCTGGCCGACAATAAGGACTATCCCTACGACCCGACCAAGGCGAAGGCCCTGCTGGCCGAGGCGGGATATCCCAACGGCTTTGAAACCGACCTTTACGCCATGCCTGTCCAGCGCCCCTACAACCCCAATGCGCGGCGCATGGCGGAGATCATCCAGGCCGATCTGGCCAAGATCGGCGTGAAGGTGAAGATCGTCAGCTTTGAATGGGGCGAGTATCGCAAGCGCATCCAGGATGGCGACCATCAGATGGCGCTCTATGGCTGGACCGGCGACAATGGCGACCCCGACAATTTCATGTACAACCTTCTGGGCTGTGCCGCGGCAAAGACCAGCGGCAGCAACATCGCCAAATGGTGCCACCAGCCTTATGAGGATCTGGTCCTGAAGGCCAAGCAGGTGCCCGATCAGGCCGCCCGCGCCAAGCTCTATGAGCAGGCGCAACGCGTCTTCAAGGAAGAGGCCCCCTGGGTCACCATCGCCCATTCTGTGGTGTTCGAGCCGGTGTCGAAGAAGGTGATCGGTTACAAACAAAGCCCCTTCAACCGCCATCAGTTCGATGGGGTGGATATGGCGGAGTGAGGGGCGCCCCATGCTGAAATTCATCGCCACCCGCATCGCCCTGCTGATCCCCACTTTCCTGGGCGTGACCTTGCTGGCCTTTTTCCTGATCCGGCTGGTGCCCGGCGACCCGATTGAGGTGCGGTTGGGGGAGCGCGGGATTGATCCGGCGCGGCTGGAGGAGATGCGGGCGCAGTTGGGCCTCAACAAGCCGCTGCTGGAGCAATATGCCGACTATCTGACTGGCGTGATGACGGGCGATCTGGGCAAGTCCCTGATCACCCAGACACCGGTACTGCATGAATTTGCCGAACTGTTCCCGGCCACCATCGAACTGTCGCTCTGCGCCATCCTGTTTGCCCTGATCATCGGCTTGCCGGCAGGGGTGCTGGCGGCGGTGAAGCGGGGTGGGCCGCTGGATCATGGGGTGATGGCAGCCAGCCTGACCGGCTATTCCATGCCCATCTTCTGGTGGGGGCTGCTGCTGATCCTGCTTTTCTCCGTCATCCTGGGCTGGACGCCGGTTAGCGGGCGGCTGTCGGCGGCATACTACGTCGAGCCGGTGACGGGCTTTCTGCTGATCGACAGTTTGATGTCGGAGGAAGAGGGGGCGTTTTTGGACGCGCTGCACCACCTTGTCCTGCCGTCCATCGTGTTGGGCACCATCCCGCTGGCCGTCATCGCGCGCATGACGCGGTCATCCATGCTGGAGGTGCTGGGCGAGGATTATATCCGGACCGCACGGGCCAAGGGGCTGGGCCTGTTCCGCATCGTGGGGCTGCATGCCCTGCGCAACGCCATGATCCCGGTGGTCACCGTCATCGGGCTGCAGGTGGGCACGCTTCTGGCCGGTGCCATCCTGACAGAGACGATCTTCGCCTGGCCCGGCATCGGTAAATGGCTGATCGAAAGCATCAACCGGCGGGACTATCCGGCCCTGCAGGGCGGGGTGCTGCTGATCGCCTGTGTGGTCATGTTGGTCAATCTGGCGGTTGACCTTCTCTACGGCCTGCTCAACCCCCGCATCCGGCACGCGACATGAGGGAGAGGTTGGTGGTGTGCGTTGTTCCCTCACCCTCCCAAACGCTGACGCGTTCGGGCCCCTCCCTCTCCCGCAAGCGGGCGAGGGGTGAAATTTCTCCCCTCGCCCACGAAGGTGGGAGAGGGAGGGGCCCGGGCCGGAAGGCCTGGGAGGGTGAGGGGGCCAGATCGGGTGAGGGCACAACGCCATGAACAGCCCCATGTCCGAATTCTGGAGCCACTTTCGCCGCAACAGGGGCGCCGTGCTGGGACTGATCATCGTCTTGGCGCTGTCCTTCGCCGCCATCTTCGCCGATTTCGTCGCCCCTTATGATCCGGCGGAACAGTTCCGCAACTTCGTGCTGCTGCCGCCGGTCTGGGTGGAGGGGGGAAGCTGGGCCTTCCCGCTGGGCACCGATGATATCGGACGCGATATGCTGTCCCGGTTGATCCACGGGGCGCGGCTGTCGCTGTTCATCGGGTTGCTGGTGGTGACCCTGTCGCTGGTGGTCGGTGTGGCGCTCGGGCTTCTGGCCGGGTTCTATGGTGGGGCGTCGGATACGCTGATCGCGCGCTTCATGGATATATTGCTGGCCCTGCCGTCCTTGCTGCTGGCCATTGTCGTGGCCGCCATCCTGGGACCGGGGCTGGTGAATGCGGCCATTGCCGTGTCGGTGGTGATCGTCCCGCACTATGCCCGCCTGACACGCGCCTCCGTCATGGCGGAACGCGGGCGAGAATATGTGACGGCGGCGCGGCTGGCGGGGGCCAGCGATACCCGCCTGATGCTGGTTACCATCCTGCCCAACTGTGCGGCCCCGCTGATCGTACAGGCGACATTGGGCTTCTCCACCGCCATCCTGGATGCGGCGGCGCTGGGCTTCCTGGGGCTGGGCGCGCAACCGCCGACGCCGGAATGGGGGACGATGCTGTCCTCCTCGCTGCAATTCCTGCAGCGCGCCTGGTGGGTGGTGACCTTTCCGGGGCTTTCCATCCTGGTCACGGTGCTGGCCTTCAACCTGATGGGCGACGGGTTGCGCGATGCGCTGGACCCGAAGCTGAAGCGCTGAGGGGGGACCATGCCGTTACTCGACATTAAGGACCTGTCCGTCAGTTTTGCCACCGGGCGTGGCCCCTTCCGCGCCGTGGACGGTATCGACCTTTCCGTGGAGCCCGGCGAGGTGCTGGGCATCGTGGGCGAAAGTGGGTCGGGCAAGTCCGTCACCTCGCTGGCCGTGCTGGGCTTGCTGGCCGACAATGCCAGCGTCACGGCGGGCCGCATGCAGTTCGACGGCCAGGATTTGCTGGCCCTGTCGCCCGGGGCCCGCCGCCGCCTGAATGGCGGGCAGGTGGCGATGATCTTTCAGGAGCCGATGAGCAGCCTGAACCCCTGCTTCACC
The DNA here is from genome assembly GCF_057809555.1 of Niveispirillum sp. FG156. Taxonomy (NCBI): domain Bacteria; kingdom Pseudomonadati; phylum Pseudomonadota; class Alphaproteobacteria; order Rhodospirillales; family Azospirillaceae; genus Niveispirillum; species Niveispirillum sp. FG156. Next base: position 17,896 of record NZ_JBMDKE010000024.1, read on the forward strand.
GTCGGATTCCAGATCGGAGAGACGCTGGCCCAGCATGAAGGCCTGTCGGGCAAGGCGCTGCGCCACCGCTGTATCGCGCTGCTGGAACAGGTGGGCATTCCTGCGCCAGAGACACGCCTGTCGGCCTTTCCGCACCAATTGTCGGGCGGGATGAGCCAGCGGGTGATGATCGCCATGGCCATCGCCTGCAACCCGCGCCTGCTGATCGCCGATGAGCCGACCACGGCCCTGGACGTCACCATCCAGCGCCAGATCCTGGATCTGCTGCGCGATCTGCAACGGGAACGCGGCATGGCCATGATCCTGATCACCCATGACATGGGCGTGGTGGCCGAAAGCGCCCGCCGGGTCCAGGTGATGTATGCCGGCCAGGTGGTGGAAAACCGCCCGGCAGACAGCCTGTTCGCCAGCCCGCGCCACCCCTACACGGCGGCCCTGTTGGACGCGCTGCCTGAACGGGCCGTGGGCCGGCGGCGCCTGCCCACCATTGCCGGCACCGTGCCGGGCATCAGCGACCGTCCCGCGGGGTGCCTGTTCCAGCCACGCTGCGGCCTTGCCGATGAACGCTGTGGCATACGTCCGCCGCTGCTGGCCGATGGCGATGGCTGGACGCGCTGCGTGCGGATGGGGGAAAGATGATGGCGGCTTTTCCCCTCACCCTCCCACCCGCTGACGCGGGCGGGCCCCTCCCTCACCCGCAGGCGGGCGAGGGGCAAACTTCTCCCCTCGCCCACGAAGGTGGGAGAGGGAGGGGCCCGTTGGCGCCAGCCAAGGGGAGGGTGAGGGAACACCGCCCCCGCCATGCCGGAGGCCGCCCATGACCATCATCCTGGAAGCCCGCGACCTGAAGTGCCATTACCGCGTCAAACGCGGCCTGTTCCGCCCGCCAGCCATTGTGAAGGCCTTGGATGGCGCCAGCTTCACCGTTACCGCCGGAAAAACCCTGGCGGTCGTAGGCGAAAGCGGCTGTGGTAAATCCACCCTTGCCCGCCTGCTGACCCGGATCGAGGTGCCGACAGCAGGCAGCCTGCATTTCGACGGGCGCGATATCACATCCGTGCCCAAGGCCGATGAGAAGGCCCTGCGCCGGGCCGTGCAGATGGTATTCCAGAACCCCTATGGGTCGCTGAATCCACGGCAGAAGGTGGCGGATATCCTGGCCGAACCGCTGCTGATCAACACCGACATGCCCAAGGCGGAACGCCGCGACCGGGCCGTCGCCATGATGGCGAAGGTCGGCCTGCGCCCCGATCAGGCCGATCGTTATCCCCATATGTTCAGCGGCGGGCAGCGGCAGCGCATCGCCATCGCCCGCGCCCTGATGCTGGACCCGCGCGTGGTGGTGGCGGATGAACCTGTCTCGGCGCTGGACATCTCCATCCAGGCGCAGGTCTTGAACCTGATGATGGATCTGCAGGATGAATTCGCCCTCGCCTATGTCTTCATCAGCCATGATCTGTCCGTCGTCCGCCATATCGCGGATGAGGTGATGGTGATGTATCTGGGCCGGCCCGTGGAGCAGGGGCCGAAGGATGCGATCTTCTCCGATCCACGCCACCCCTATACACGTGCCCTGCTGGCCGCCATGCCGCGTGTCCATCGCGGTGGGGCCGCCGATGCACTGCCGCTGTCGGGCGAATTGCCCAGCCCCATGGACCCCCCGCCCGGTTGTGCCTTCCATAAACGCTGCCCGCTGGCCCAGCCCCGCTGTGCGCAGGAGGTGCCGGAGCCGCGCGTGGCGGACGGGCGGATGGTGGCCTGCCATCTGGTGTGAGTGAATCCCCTTGCATCTACGCTTCAAAGTGATATCAAATTTATATCACTTTGAAGCGTGGGGGGATCATAATGCAGAATTCACAACAGATCGGTGACCGGGACGTATTGCCGCCCAATGGTCTGGCCATGCTGGCCATCACCTTCCTTGGGATGATCCTGGGCATTGCCCTGACGATCATGAGTTTCAAGGCCGGCAATGGCGCCGTGTCGCTGCTCTGGATAGTGCTGACGGTGTTCAGCCTGTTCATGATGTGCGGCCTGTTCATCGTGCAGCCCAATCAGGCTGTGGCCCTGACCCTGTTCGGGGATTATCGAGGAACGGTCGGCACGCCTGGTCTGCGCTGGGTCAACCCGTTCGTCGCCAAGAACCGCGTCTCCCTGCGTGTGCACAATTTCGAGACCGGAACCTTGAAGGTGAACGACGCCGATGGCAGCCCCATCGAGATCGGGGCCATCGTTGTCTGGCAGGTCACGGACACGGCGGAGGCCCTGTTCAATGTCGAGGATTATAAGGGCTATGTCTCGATCCAGGCCGAATCGGCCCTGCGCCTGATCGCCACCTCCTACCCTTATGATGATCATGGCGGCGGCGCCCTGTCGCTGCGCGGCAATGGCGAGGAAGTGTCCGACCACCTGCAACGCGCCATCCATGAACGGCTGGCCCAGGCGGGTATCAAGGTGGTGGAGGCGCGTATCAGTCACCTCGCCTATGCGCCGGAAATCGCCAGCGCCATGTTGCAGCGCCAGCAGGCCAGTGCCATCGTCGCCGCCCGCGCCAAGATCGTGGAAGGGGCCGTGGGCATGGTGGAAATGGCGCTGGATCAGCTGGCCGCCCGCTCCGTGGTTCATCTGGACGATGAGCGCAAGGCGCACATGGTGTCGAACCTGCTGGTCGTGCTGTGCGGCGACCGGGCGACGCAGCCCGTGGTGAATGCTGGCACGCTTTATTGAATAGAGGACAGGTCTTGGCGGAGAAGAAGGCATATCCGCTGCGCATCGGCGCAGACGTGCTGGAGGCCATGCAGCGCTGGGCCGATGATGACCTGCGCAGCCTGAACGCCCAGATCGAATATGTGCTGCGGGCCCAGTTGCGTCAGGCCGGGCGGTTGCGACCGCCGGTCCCGACGCCGGCGGTGGAGGAGAAGGAGTAGGGGTTACCCCAGCCGCCGCGCGGCCTCCACCGCCAGAGCCATGGCCTCCACCCGCGTCAGGCGTGTGGCGGCCAGTGCCAGATCACCCAGGCGGAATGCGTCCAGCAGCAGGCGCAATTCTGCCGCCATCTCATCCTTTACCGCCGCCAGGGTTCGCGCCCGGCTGCCGGCATCCGGGGCGGCGGCGACGGCGATTTCCCATTGGCCGCCGGTGGTGGGCCGGGCGGCGGCCGCGTCGGCAAGGTCCAGCAGGGCGCGGGCGCGTGCCGCCGGATCGCGCAGAATGGCCGCCGCCTTTTCCCGTGCGGTCCGCTGCGCCGATGCCAGTTCCTGGGCCCGTTCGCCTTTTTCCTGAAACCGCGCCGGGGCCAGGATGCGGGTGAAGCCAGCCAGTTGCCGTTCGATGGAGGCGACATCCAGCTCAAAACTCGCGGCCACGCCCAGCAGGGTGAAGGGATCAACCTCCCCCGGTGGCTGGATCGACCCGCAGCCATGGCAGAACAGGGCGCGGGGAGAAACGTCGCCGGCGCAGTGCCAGCAGGGCAGGGTATGTTCCAACATCGGGTCTTTCAGGCGGCGGGCCGGGCGCGGGCGGCAAGGGGCAGGTAGCAGGCAAGGAACCGGTTGATATCGTCCGGTCGCGTGTCCCATCCCAGGCTGACCCGGATCGCCGATCCGGCAATGGCTTCATCAAATCCCATGGCGGCCAGGACGGGGGAGGTCTTGACCTTGCCTGACGAGCAGGCCGATCCGGCACTGACGGCGATGCCGGCCAGATCGAAGGCCATCAACTGGCTGTTGGCCGGCTGGCCGGGCAAGGCCAGGCAGCTGGTATTGGCCACACGCGGGCCGTCGGCCCCGATCACGCGCACCCAGGGGGCTGCCTCCATGACCGCCTGTTCCAGCCGGTCGCGCAGTGCAGCCAGGGCCTGATAGTCCACCAGTCCGTCACGGGCCGCCGCTGCCGCCGCGCCGAATCCGGCGATGCCGGCCACATTTTCCGTCCCGGCCCGCGTGCGCCGTTCCTGTCCACCGCCGCGCAGCAGGGGGGAGAGCGGGATCGACGGTGCCGTCAGCAGCGCCCCCACCCCCTGCGGTCCCCCGATCTTGTGCGCCGACAGGGTGACAAGGTCGAGGCCCAGTGCCGTGACATCGAACGGGATACGGCCCACTGCCTGCACCGCGTCGCTGTGCAGCCAGCTGCCATGCCGGTGGACCAGGGCGGCGATATCGGCCAGCGGCTGGATGATCCCCGTCTCGCTATTGACCGCCTGCACGCTGACCAGCGCCGGACCTGCGCGCAGCAGCCCTTCCAGTGCGTCGAGATCGATGATGCCGTTGGCCCGCACGGGGATGACCGCGCTGTCCGGGCCGGCGCATTCCAGCACCGATGGATGTTCCGTGGCGCCCAGAAGCAGGCGGCGGCCCTGCCGCGCGGCCAGTGCCAGGGCCTGATTATTGGCCTCCGTCCCGCCGCCGGTGAAGGTGATCCAGGCCGCCGGAATGCCCGCCAGAGCGGCAACCTGATCGCGTGCATCCTCCACCATCCGGCGGGCCTTTCGCCCGAATCCGTGGATGGAGGATGGGTTTCCAACCAGGTCCAACGCCGCCACCATTGCGGCCCGCGCAGAGGTGCGCAGGGGGGCGGTGGCGTTCCAGTCAAGGTAAAGGGGGGACCGCATGGGCTGCTTTTCCGCCAAAGGCTTGAATTCCCCTGCGAAGAGGCTTGAACACGAATATGGGCGCTGTGGTATAGTCCCGCCTCATACCATCGCGGTCAATGCGATGGAACAGTCCCGTGGACGGCGGGGCGTGTCCGTTCCGGGCACGGTTCGACGGCCCACAACCGCCTGAGGCAGTCCTATAGAATGACAGGGATGGACGGTCAAGAATCGCCCCTCTACCAAGACCGCCCGGTCTTGGGTCGTTCGACAATCACTGCCACCCGCCTGTTGACGCTCGCCCCTTGCATGTCTGACCGGGACCGGTGAATCGATGCCTGACGTGATCATGAACGGCCCTGCCGGCCGTCTGGAAGGTCGCTACTCCCACAGCAAGGTGCCCAACGCGCCCATCGCCCTGCTGCTGCACCCGCATCCGCAGCATGGGGGGACGATGAATAACCGCATCGTCTATACGATGTTCCATGCCTTCACGAAGCGCGGCTTCTCCGCCCTGCGCTTCAACTTCCGGGGCGTGGGCCGCAGCCAGGGCACCTATGACCGGGGGGAGGGGGAACTGTCGGATGCCGCGTCGGCGCTGGACTGGCTGCAGACCTATAACCCCAACGCTTCGGCCTGCTGGATCGGCGGGTTCAGCTTTGGTGCCTGGATCGGCATGCAGCTGCTGATGCGCCGCCCGGAACTGGATGGGTTCCTGTCGGTGGCGCCGCCGGCCAACATGTTCGACTTCTCCTTCCTGGCCCCGTGCCCAGCCTCCGGCCTGATCGTGCATGGTGACCGGGACGAGATCGTGCCAGAGGCGTCGGTGACCCGGCTGGTGAACAAGCTGTCCTCGCAGAAGGACATCAAGATCGATTACCGCCGCGTCGAAGGCGCCAACCACTTCTTCAATGAGAAGTCGGAGGAGCTCGGCCGTCTGGTCGATGATTACCTGGACGTGGCCCTGACCAAGCCGATGGGCCCCAACGCGGCGTAAGGATGACGGGTGCAGCAAAAAGGGGCGGTCCTGCGACCACCCCTTTTTCATGTCTGCTCAACTGTAGCGCGGATTAGCGAAGCGTAATCCGCGGACCGGGGCGCGGCTTTCGCGGATTACGGCTGGTGCCTAATCCGCGCTACCACCTTACTTCCAGCTTACAGCATGTCCTTCAGCGCGGCCCGCACCTTGTCCGACATGTCGGGACGGTTCAGGGCGTAGGCGACATTGGCCAGCACGAAGCCCAGCTTGTCGCCGCAATCGAAGCGCTGGCCCTCGAACTTGAAGCCGTGGAAGGGCTGGTTGCCGATCAGTTTGGCCATGGCGTCGGTCAGCTGGATCTCGCCGCCCGCACCCTTTTCGAACACCGACAGGTGCTTGAACACTTCGGGCTGCAGGATATAGCGGCCCTGAATCGACAGGTTGCTTGGTGCCACCGCCGGGTCCGGCTTTTCCACCAGCCCCTTGACCGAGACCAGCTTGCCATCCTCCGACGCGATATCGAGGATGCCGTACTTGTTGGTCTGTTCGCGCGGCACCTCGAACACCGACAGCAGATTGCCGCCGACCTGTTCATAGGCCTCCATCATCTGCGCCATGCAGGGCTTGGTCCCCAGCACCTGCTCGTCGGGCAGCAGCACGGCAAACGGCTCGTTGCCCACGAATTCGCGGGCGCACCAGACGGCATGGCCCAGGCCCAGCGGCTGTGCCTGCCGCACATAGGAGAGGTAGCCCGATTCGATCTGGATATCCTCGACGATCTTCAGAAGATCGTTCTTGCCACGGCGGCGCAGCGTCTCGTTCAGCTCGTAATTCAGGTCGAAATGGTCTTCCAGCGGGCTCTTGCCGCGGCTGGTGACAAAGCAGAACTGGTCGATGCCGGCGGCCTTGGCCTCGTCCACGGCATGCTGGATCAGCGGCCGGTCGGCCAGCGGCAGCATCTCCTTGGGAATGGCCTTGGTGGCCGGCAGGAAGCGGGTACCCAGACCTGCGACCGGAAACACGGCCTTGCGCACTTTTTGCGGCATCTTGATCCCTGTATTGACAGCCATGATCGTCTCTAACCCCGCCGGTCACGATGCCGACGGTACCTTCGTCTTTTGTGGCACGTCCACCCCCTTTCCCGCAACATGGCCGCACGCGGCAGACAGGAAGGAGGACGACGATATCGATAACCTTCCAGCGCCGCTTTTGTGCCATCGATGCGGACAAAAGCGATGGTTGTCACAGACAACCTCAAGATTTTGATTTATTAAGGGTACGATGCTGTCCGTAAGATGGCGGGATACAGGCCCGTCATCTTGATCCGCGTGGGGCGGCGCGGGTGGATGGGTGTGATAATCGGGCTGGGAACGACTGATGAAAATCCTGATTGGTGACGACCATCTTCTGTTCCGTGAAGGTTTGTGCCGCCTGCTGACCCAATTGGATGACCAGGCCAGTTTTGTGGAGGCCGGGACCTTCGACGATGTTCTGTCCCTGGCCCGTGACGGGCAGGATTTCGATCTGGTCCTGCTGGATTTGCAGATGCCGGGCTTCCCTGGTTTCTCCGGCGTGCAGGAGATCTGCGAGGCGCAGGCCGGAACGCCCGTCGTCATCGTGTCGGCATCGGAGGCGCAGGCCGATGTGCGCGCCGCACTGGATGCCGGGGCGTCGGGCTATATCCCGAAATCCTCTTCGGTGAAGATCATGCTGTCGGCCCTTAACCTCATCTTCTCTGGCGGCATCTATGTGCCGCCGGCGGCCATCCTGGGTGATGGGCCGGGTGTGAGCAGCGGGGGTAGCGGGGCGTCGTCGGGCGGTGCGGCGGCGGGGGCGCCTGGCACCCCATCCCTGACGCAGCGGCAGCGCGATGTGCTGCGCTGCCTGCGCGAAGGCAAGTCGAACAAGCAGATCGCCTATGAGCTGGGCCTTTCCGAAGGCACCGTGAAGATCCATGTCACAGCCGTCATGCGCAGCCTAGGCGTGCGTAATCGCACGCAGGCTGTTATCGCGTCCGGTGACATTCCCACCTGATACGACCGGCGCGTTCTGATCCATGACCCATGATGATGTGACGGCCCCGACGGCAACGCCGCTCGGGGCCACCGCCTATCTGGCGGACGAGGAATTTCTGGAACACCTGCTGGTGGAGTTGGGCGACGTGCGGTCGGTCCATGGACGGCTGGTCATTGCCGATGGCCCGCCGCGCCCCGCCGCCTGGGCCCAGAATATCTGGTACGATCCCGTCCTGATTCCCATCCAGTCCATCAAGCAGGGGGCCAAGGCCCTGCGCGCCATCCAGCGCAACTGGGCGCTTTACGGGTTTCAGCATCACCGCCGGGCACAGCTGATCCAGGACAACCTGCCCCATGTCTCGGCCAAGCCGGTCAGTTTCTTCACGCCCCCGCCGACGGCGCCGCTGGGGTCATGGACGCTGCTGAATGAGAGCACAATCCTGGCGGCGGCGCATTGTTCCAGCCCTTACCGCAATGGTGAGATCGAGCTGATCGAGGACAAGGTCACCCCGCCCAACCGCGCCTATCTGAAGCTGTGGGAAGCCTTTACCCGCATCGGCTACACGCCCAAGCCGGGCGAACAATGTATTGATCTGGGTGCCTGCCCCGGCGGCTGGACCTGGGTGATGCAAAGCTGCGGTGCCAATGTCATTGCCGTGGACAAGGCCCCCCTGGACCCCAGGATCGCAGCCCTGCCCGGCGTCAGCGAACGGCGGGAAAGCGCCTTTGGCATCAAGCCGGCGGATATCGGTCCCGTCGACTGGCTGGCCTGTGACGTTATCTGCTACCCGTCACGGCTTTACCGCATGATCCAGGGCTGGCTCGATTCGGGTCTGGCCCAAAACTATATCTGCACCCTGAAATTCCAGGGGGAGACGGATCATGAAACGGCCCGCGCCTTCGCTGCCATTCCGGGCAGCCAACTGGTCCATCTCTGCCAGAACAAGCATGAGCTGACCTGGATCAAGCTGGGGGCGTAGGCGCTGCATTGCCGCGGATTACGCTGACGCTAATCCGCTGTACAAAAGCCCAATCATCGTCGGACGTAGCGCGGATTAGCGTCAGCGTAATCCGCGGGAACTCTTCTCAAGCCCCCCATTCCCCCGACCCGGCGCCGTAATCATCGATGGCGGCCAGCATGGCCGCCACCATCTCCCGCTCGGCCTGCGTCAGTTCCGGGCGCCAGACATCGAACAGCAGGACGACGCGCGTCTCGCCGCTATCGTTCCAGGCTTCATGTTCGACCGTGTCGTCGAAGACCCAGGCCTGACCCTCCCGCCATTCCCGCGTCTCATTGCCCACCCGGAACCGGCATTGGCCGGGCACGATCAGGGGCAGGTGGCAGATCAGCCGGGTATTGACGAAGCCCGTATGGGCCGGGATATGCGTGCCCGGCTTCAGCAGGGAAAACAGCACCGACGGCGCCCGGCCCCGGATGCCGGTCAGGGGAATGCCGTCCAGCGCCGCCGCCGTGGCGGGGCAGCGGGCGATGTTTTCGTCCTGTGGCACGCCATTCTTCCACAGGTAGAAGGCGCTCCAGTCCGGGTTGCCGCGCAGGCCCGACCGGTCCACCTGCGCCCGGTTGGCGCTGGCCTCCAGATAAGGCTGGAACGCCTCCGGCCGCTGCATGACGGCCCGCAATTCCTGGCGGATAGCGTCGGTCTGCGCCTCCAGCCCCTCCAGCCAGGGGAAGGCGGCGCGGTCGTAGAACTGTACCTGTGGCAGCTCCGGGAACAGGTAGGCCTGCGGCTGCTGATAATAGACCTGCCGCCGTCCGAACAGGATATCCAGCGAGCGGCCAAACCGTCCGCCGCCCATCTCCGCCCCGAACCCGGCCTGTTCCAGGCTGGACAGGAGATGCGCCTCAAACCGCTGGGCATAATCCTGCGTCGCCGCCTGCACCCGCCGCAGCTCCGCCACCAGATCGGGCGGCAGCTGTGCCGCCGGCGGGGCCGCGCGCAGGGCGTTGTTATAGAAGGAGGTAGCGGCCTTGTGGTCGCCCTGGCCCCCGAAATGATCCCCCTTTAGGATCAGCGCCCGCACATTGCGCGGGTCCAGCGCCAGCACCTTATCCAGAGCCGCCAACATGCCCGCCGCATCGCCGATACCCCGGCAGCCATAGGCCAGCCCCAGCCAGATGCCCAGATCGTTGGCCCCCATCGCCACCGCCTGCCCAAAACCCGCCTTGGCCCCGGCAAAATCCCCCCGCTTCAATGCCTCGGCCCCGGCGCGGGCATGGGGAGTGGGGTCGGCGGGACGGGTGAACATGGTGGCAATCCTGGCTGCGGGCTGCCTCCATTGGACGGGATTGGTTAAGCCGGCGTCAACCCTGTTTGGGGGCGGTCATTCGGAGGGGGCGGTGGTTCGGTCCCGAATGAACCGTGCCCGTGCAACAGAATGGAACGGAAAATCAGGGGGTGTTTCTTGGAGCCTTGCTGCCGGGACCGGCCCGGCACGGGCATGCAACGCCGTGAAACGGAAAACACACCCCTGTTGCAGGGGCACAGGCGGCATGGATGGAGAGGGGCGGCATTATGGGCGCATCATGCCATGAAATAGGAATAATGTCTGCAATCGGCTGCCTTGCCCGCAGCCGTCGCCCAGTTCACCGCCCTCGCTACCACTCCTCCATCCCATCCTTTGCCGCCACCTGAATGTCGACCGTTACCGTGTCGCCCAGGGCGACCCCGGCATTCTTTCTGACCACCACCTTAAGGGGCAGAAGATAGCCGCCATCCTTTTGGAACAGCGATGTTGTGAAGGCGGTGTCGTTCACCGATGCCTGCACCGGCACAACACCCCAGCCATAGCTGGCCAGCCGTGCCGCCCGTCGCACCGTCTCCACCAGATCGGATGGTACCGCGATGAAGAAGAACGGCGACGGTCCCCGCCATTCGATGACGGTGCCGGTGAAGCGGATATGGGCGAGGGGCGGGATGTCGGATGGCATGGCGGCAGTTTAGGGCAAAGGCGGCGATGGTGACAGGGGCCGCAGCGGCAGGAACAGTTCCGCCACCGTCTCATGCTCCGGCACTTCCGGGAAGAACCGCAGGCGCTGGCAGTAAAGCGGGAAGTCGCCCGGTTCCTCCCCGCTGGTGGGCAACCAGTCACGGTAAAGGAACAGGGCGGCGGGTTCCAGATTATGGGTATGGCCCACGACGCGCAGCACGGCACAGCGGCCACCGGGGATGATCCCCGGCGTCACATCCGGGTCGTCGGGCGCAATGGGCAGGTCGGTGCCGGCGCATAGATGCATGCGGTAATCGGCGGGATTGTCCGGCCGGCGTTCGGAAAACCAGACATTGAAGGTCTGGCTGTTGCCGGGATGCAGGCCCACGGATTTGCGCCAGGCGATAAAGCGCTGGATGGTGGCGGGCAGGGTGGCCGGGTCGCCGTGATGTTCCATGATGGCGACGGGCGTGGGGGCCACGGTGCGGATGGTGACATCGGCGGGCGTGAAACGCTGTTGCATCAGAAGGCTCCGTGCATGGTCGAGCGGGTCGAAGGCATCCATCCAGGGCCGCCAGTCGGGCGATTTGCGGAAATCGGAAGGGGATTGCCCGAACCGCTGCCGGAAGACGCGGGCAAAGGCGTCCGGCGCCTCATACCCCGCATCCAGCGCGATATCGGTCACGCTGTCCCCCTCGCGGTAGGCCAGCCGGTAGGAGGCGCGTTTCAGACGCGCCAACTGCACATAACGATGCAGCGACAGGCCGAAACTGGCCGTGAACAGCCGGTGGAAATGAAATTTCGAATAGGCGGCGACGCCGCTCAACCGGTCCAGGTCCAGCGCGTCATCCAGATGCTGGTCGATATGATCCAGCACCCGCAGCATCCGCGCCTGATGACGTCGAAGCGCCGGATTCATGGGGTTCCTTCAGGCTGGGGGCGATGCGTGGAACCCTACCGCCGCTTGCCCCCGCCCGCTCGACCGATCTTGCTCTTTTGCGAAGGGGGTGTCACCGCACCATGGCCAGTTCCACCGCCGGGCGCATGGCGATGGCGGCGGTGTAGCCCAGTTGGATCAGTTCTTCGGCCCGCTCAAACTCCAGGATGCCGATATGGCCGATGCGCGGTGTGATCAGCACGTCTGGCGGCTCACCGGCCAGACGGGAGCGGGTGATGCGGTCCTGCATGATGTCCACTGAACTGGCCATCACCTCCAGGATGCCGGGGGCGGGCGGGCGCGGCGGCTTGACGAATCGGGCCTGGAACTGCTGGCGCGCATTCTCGCTCACCTCGTTCAGCTTGGCCGCAAGTTTGGCCAGCGGCTTTGGCACGGGGCGGGCGGGCATTTCGGCGTCGGCCGTGCCCTCGATCGGGTGTTCGGGCAGGGAGACATTGACGGGGCCCAGCTGCGCCTTGGACAGGCGGGGCATCTGTGACAGGTCGCCATTCAGGTTGATGGCGATCACCACCTCCGCCCCCAGCGCGCGGCAGAGCGAGACAGGAACCGGGTTCACCAGGGCGCCATCGGCCAGCCACATGTTCTGGTGCGGCACCGCCGGGAACATGCCGGGAATGGCGGCAGAGGCGCGGACGACATCCAGCAGGTGCCCCTCGCGCAGCCAGACCTCCTTGCCGGTCGACAGATCGGTCGCGACGGCGGCAAAGGGGATGGGCAGCGACTCGATGGCAATGTCGGTATGTTCGTTGCGGAACCGTTCATACGCCTTTTCCACGCTGACCAGGCCGCCGCGCGACAGGGTGAGGTCCAGCAGCTTGATCGTGTCCAGCATGCCGAATCCCATGGCAAACTGTTTCAGTTCCTCCAGCTGATCCGTCAGATAGGCGGCCCCGACCAGGGCGCCCACGGAGGTGCCGGCGATGACGTCGGGTTTCAGCCCGAATTCCGTCAGGGCACGCAGCACACCCACATGCGCCCAGCCGCGCGCCGCCCCGCTGCCCAATGCCAGACCGATCTTCATGCTGTTTGTCCGTTTCCGCTGTCTTTATCGTCTGCGACCGCGCGGAACCTTGCGCGAACGGGGGCTTGGGGGCAATACATCCAAGGTAATCTACCCAAAGGAAGATCGATGCGCGCCGTTATCGCCCATCTGTTATGGCCGTTGCTGGTCGCGGTCTGTATCGCCGGTTACTGGTATGGCGGGCAGGTGGGGCACCCCGTCCTGGCTTTCAACATCACCTATTTCGGGCTGGCGGTGACGCTGCTGATCCTGGAACGCGTCATGCCCTATGAACAGGCATGGATGAAAAGCGACGGGCAGCTGCTCAACGATATCGCGCATACGGTGCTGAACAAGGGGTTGGGGCAGGTGATCGCGGCGTCGGTCGCCATGCTGGGCCTGGCCGAGGCGGGGCCGAATGCTGCGTCGGGTTTCTGGCCCGGCGACTGGCCGCTCGGGTACCAAGTCCTGCTGGCCATGATCCTGGGTGAATTCGGCCTGTACTGGGCGCACCGTACATCCCATGAATTCCGCGCCATCTGGCACTGGCATGCCATCCATCACAGCGTCACCAAGCTGTGGATCGTCAATACGGGCCGATTCCATTTCCTGGACAGTATCTGGAAGACGGCCTTCGCGCTGACCATCGCCGCGCTGGCGGGGGCGCCCAAGGATGTGATCGTCTGGGTGCTGGCCATCACCACCTATATCGGCTTCCTGACCCACTGCAATGTCGACATGCGCTGTGGTCCGCTGAACTGGATATTCTCCACGCCGGAACTGCACCGCTGGCACCATAACCGCGATCCCGTTGAGGGCAACGTGAACTATGGGGAAAATTTCATCCTGTGGGACGTGGTGTTCGGCACCCGCCACCTGCCGTCCGACCGCAAGCCGCCGGTCAATATCGGCTGCAAGGATGCTGTGCCCGACAGCTTCCTGGGTCAGCTGGCCTATCCGTTCCAGGCCTGGGCACGGCGCGACTTCTATAACAAGAAGAAGGCCGCGTAACAGGAACGCCGCGCAACTGTCACAAGGGCGCAAGACCTCGGGCGATGGTTTGTGCTATGGCGTGAAAATGTTCTTTTCCAAGGGGGATTTCCGATGCGCATCGCCGTCATCGGCACCGGCTATGTCGGTCTGGTCTCTGGTGCCTGCTTTTCCGAATTCGGGGTGGAGACGATCTGCGTCGATAAGGATCAGGGCAAGATCGACCGGCTGCTGAAGGGGGAGATCCCGATCTATGAGCCGGGGCTGGAGGCGCTGGTGGAGAAGAACGCCAAGGCCGGGCGCCTGTCGTTTACCACCGACCTGCCGACCGCCGTGGCCGGGGCCGATGCGGTGTTCATCGCGGTGGGCACGCCGTCCCGGCGCGGCGATGGCCATGCCGACCTGTCCTATGTCTATGCGGCGGCAGCGGAGATTGCGGCGGCACTGGACCCTGACGACTATACTGTCATCGTGACCAAGAGCACGGTGCCCGTGGGCACGGGGCGCGAGGTGGCGCGCATCATCCGCAAGACCCGGCCAGAGGCGGATTTCGACGTGGCGTCGAACCCGGAATTCCTGCGCGAAGGCTCGGCCATCGAGGATTTCATGCGCCCCGACCGCGTGGTGATCGGCACCGACAGCGACCGCGCGCGGCAGGTGATGCGGGCGCTGTACCGCCCGCTGTTTCTGATCGAGACGCCGATGGTCTTCACCAGCCTGGAGACGTCGGAGCTGATCAAATACGCCGCCAACACCTTCCTGGCCGCCAAGATCACCTTCATCAACGAGGTGGCGGATCTGTGCGAGAAGGTGGGGGCCGATGTGCATGATGTGGCCAAGGGCATCGGCCTGGATAACCGCATCGGAAAGAAGTTCCTGCATCCCGGCCCCGGCTATGGCGGGTCCTGCTTCCCCAAGGACACGCTGGCCCTGGTGAAGACGGCGCAGGATTATGGCAGCCCGCTGCGCATCATCGAAACCGTCGTGGACATCAACGACAAGCGCAAGAAGGCCATGGCGACCCGTGTGATCGCCGCCTGCGGCGGGTCGGTGGCGGGCAAGCGCATCGGCGTGCTGGGTGTCACCTTCAAGCCCAACACCGATGACATGCGCGACGCCCCGTCGCTGGATATTGTTCCGGCTCTACAGGAAGCCGGCGCCATCGTCGCCGCCTATGACCCGGCGGGTCGGCATGAGGCGGAGAAGATGCTGCCCGGCGTGGAATGGGCGGACGATGCCTATGGCGCGCTGAACGGGGCCGATTGCGCCCTGGTCCTGACGGAGTGGAACGAATTCCGCATGCTGAACCTGTCCCGCATCTGCAAGGCGATGAAGGAGCCTGTGCTGGTCGACCTGCGCAACATCTTCAATCCCGAAGACGCGGAGATGGCCGGCCTCGCCTATCACTGCGTCGGCCGGTCGGGGCGGGTGAAGAAGGGGCGGGGTGAGGTTCATTGAGGGTGGCGGGCTTCCGCTTGACGGATACCGTTTGGCGTATAATTATGAGCCATGATCAAGTCCGCCGCTGACAAGCGTACCGCGCAGTTCCTGCAAGGCCAGCGTGTCCCGGCCTTTCAGGGATTTGAGCGTCAGGCACAGCGGCGGGTCGCTATCCTTAACGAAGCGACCTGTATTGAGGACCTGATGCATCTTCCGTCCAACCGGTTTGAAGCCTTGGGCGGTGACCGCAAGGGGCAGTTCAGTATCCGTATCAACGAGCAATGGCGGATATGCTTCACCTTTGAGAACGGGGACGCCCACGATGTCGCAATCGTCGATTACCATTGAGGCGGTTCGGCTGCCTGCCATTCACCCTGGTGAGATTCTGGCCGGAGAGCTGGAAGAGATCGGGGTTTCTGTCGCAGCACTTTCCCGTGCGATCGACGTACCGCAAAGCCGTATGTCGGAAATCATCCATGGTCGCCGTGCATTGACTGCCGATACGGCATTGCGGCTGGGCCGATATTTCGGCAACAGCGCGCGGTTCTGGATGAACCTGCAAGCGGCCTACGATCTGGCTGCGGCAGAGGCCGCGAATGGGGAGCGCATCGCGTCCGTGGTGCGTCCGCATGCGGCCTGACGCGGCTTGTAACGCCCCTAGGCCCACTACCTCCAACGCCCTGAAACAATCCCACCTTTTGGGCTGTTGAACAGGCTGGCGGGCGGTCGCGGCTTGTGCTTTGCTGCCGCCATAAACTTTTTAACCAACCTCTGTTCAGGTGACGGAAACATGACCCTGGCGCACAATTTCCATCCCACGGTCCTGCGCGAATACGATATCCGCGGCATCATCGGCAAGACGCTGACGACCGACGATGCCCGCGCCATTGGCCGGGGCTTCGGCACCATGGTGGTGCGTGGGGGCGGTAAGAAGGTTGCCATCGGCTATGATGGCCGCCTGTCCTCCCCGGACCTGGAAGCCGCCGCCGTGGAAGGGTTGAAGTCTGTCGGCTTGCATGTGGTGCGCATCGGCCTGGGCCCCACGCCCATGCTGTATTTCACGGCGCGCCACCTGAAGCTGGATGCCGGGATGATGATCACCGGCTCCCACAATCCGCCGGATTATAACGGCTTCAAGATGATGATCGGCAAGGCGCCGTTCTTCGGCAGCCAGATCCTGGAGATCGGCAAGATCGCCGCCGCCGGCGATTTCGAAGCCGGCGAAGGGTCGGAAGAGACGATCGACATCCAGGACGCCTATGTCGACCGCCTGGTGGCCGATTATGACGGTAGCCGCGACCTGAACGTTGTCTGGGACAATGGCAATGGCGCTGCCGGTGAAATCCTGCGTCGTCTGGTCAAGAAGCTGCCGGGCAAGCACACGCTGCTGTTCGACCAGATCGATGGCACCTTCCCCAACCACCATCCCGATCCGACCATTCCGGAGAATCTGGAAGACATCCTCCACAAGGTCGCCGAGACCAAGGCCGACCTGGGCATCGCGTTCGACGGCGACGCCGACCGTATCGGTGCCGTGGATGAAAAGGGCCGCATCGTCTGGGGTGACCAGCTGGTGGCCATCTATTCCAAGGATGTGCTGGCCAACCATCCCGGCGCCACCATCATCGCCGATGTGAAGGCCAGCCAGAGCCTGTTCGACCAGATCGCCAAGCTGGGCGGCAAGCCGCTGATGTGGAAGACCGGCCACTCGCTGTTGAAGGCCAAGATGGCCGAAACCAACAGCCCGCTGGCCGGTGAGATGTCGGGCCATATCTTCTTTGCCGACAAGTATTACGGCTTCGACGACGCGCTTTATTGTGGCGTTCGCCTGCTGGGCATCGTGTCGCGGATGGCCGCCCTGTCGGTCCTGCGCGATGAGCTGCCGGACATGCTGAACACCCCGGAAATCCGTTTCCAGGTGAATGAGGAACGCAAGTTCGCCGCCGTGGACGAGATCAAGGCCCGCGTGAAGGCGGAAGAAGCCGCCGGCGGGGCCGAGGTCAATGACATTGACGGCGTGCGTGTGAAGAGTGCCGATGGCTGGTGGCTGCTGCGGGCGTCCAACACCCAGGACGTGCTGGTGGCCCGCGCCGAAGCGTTCAGCCCCGAAGGGCTGGAGCGTCTGAAGGGCGCCATCAGGGACAATCTGGCCAAGAGCGGCATCGCCGCCCCGGCCGATTTCTGATGTGACGGCGGCGGGGGATGAACATCTTGTCCCCCGCCTCTCCCGTAGGTCAGGTCGAGGGCGAAGCCCGAGCCCTGACAAGCGACGGTGCCCGCGAATGTCAGGGCTCGCCTGCGGCTCGACCTGACCTACGGCAACAAACCGGAGATTGGGCGCAGTTGCGGCGCGATGGGGAGACGGGCATCGAGAGCATCCGCGCCCATTTCACGGGCCATGCCTATGACATGCATGACCATGACGAACTGCTGCTGGGCGTTACCGAACAGGGCGTGCAGTCGTTTCGCTGTGGCCGGCAGCAGGTGGTCAGCGTTCCGGGCCGCGCCATCCTGATCGAACCCGGTCAGCCGCATGACGGGCACAGTCCCGATCCGGCGGGCTTCACCTATCAGATGCTGCATCTGCCCCTGTCCTGGGTGCGGGAGCGGCGCGACCATGCTGCCTGGCCGCTGGCCCCGCTGGGGTTCCGACAGACGCTGTGGGAGGATGCGGGCCTGTGCCGGGACATTGCCCAGGCGTTCCGCGCCCTGCATGGGCGGGAGGGGCGTCTGGCCCGCGATCTGGCGCTGGACCGGCTGCTGGGCCGGCTATGGCAGCCCGATCTGTGGCGGACCGAACCCATCCTGCACCGCCCGCACCGGGCCGCCGCCCGGGCGCGCGACGCCCTGCACGACCATATGGAAACGGATATCGGTCTGGCCGAGCTGGCGGATATGGCCGGGACGGACCGGTTCCGTCTGAACCGGCAGTTCCGGGAGGCGTATGGACGCTCCCCCCATGCCTATCTTGTGCAACTACGGCTGAAGCGGGCCAAGGCGCTGCTGGCGGCGGGAGAGGCGCCGGCAGACGTGGCGGCCAGCGTCGGGTTCGCGGATCAAAGCCATCTGGGCCGCTGGTTCCGCCGCGCCTATGGCACCACGCCCGCCGCCTATCGCCAGATCTGCACAAATGTTCCAGACGGGCCGGGGGCAGCGTCGGCATCCTGAACCTCCATCACGGGAGGGATATGATGTTTGATACCAAGGTCGCCCTGATCATCCGCGACGATCTTCTGCCCTGGCAGCGGCTGAACGTGGCCGCCTTTCTGGCCACCGGTATCGCCGCCGGCGCGCCGGACGCGCTGGGCGAGCCCTATCTAGATGCGCAAGGGATGGCGTTCGGGCGCATGCTGGGCCAGCCCATCCTGGTGTTCCAGGCGGGCAAGGATGGTTTGGAGCAGGCGGCACGCGTGGCGCGGGAACGCGGGCTGCTGACCATCCCCTATGTCGCCGGCATGTTCCGCACCGGCAATGACGCCGATAACCGCGCCTGCTTCCAGGCGGAGGACCCGGTCGCCCCGGATTGGGTCGGCATCGGCCTGCGCGGGCCGAAAAAGGGCGTGGAGAAGGCGACCAAGGGGTTGTCGTTGCATCCGTAGGCGTTTACGCCGAAAGCCGCCCCGCCGCCGCCGTCAGGTCGCGCAGGCGGTCGGCATGATCCTCGCGCCATTGCCCTTCCTTGAGGCGCCAGCCCCAGTTGCCGTCGGGCAGGCCGGGGACGTTCATGCGGCCTTCAGTGCCCAGGCCCAGGACATCCTGCACGGGCGTGATGACCAGTTCGGAATTCACACCCAGCGCGAAGCGGATGAAGTCCCAGTGCAGTTCCCGCCCGTCGGTATTCAGGTAGGAGCGGATGCGCTGCCCCAGCTCCCCGTCAAGCCCACCGCGCGAGGCGACCCAGCCCAGGATCGTGTCATTGTCATGGGTGCCCGTGTAGAACACGGAATGCGCGGCATAGCGGTTGGGGTCGTAGTTCCAGGGTTCGAAATGGTCGCCCCATTCAAACGGCAGGACGCGCATGCCGGGGAAGCCGAAATGGTCGCGCAGCCGTTCCACCTCCGGCGTGATGACGCCCAGGTCTTCGGCGATGATGGGCAGTTCCCCGAACCGGTCCTTCAGCGACTGGAACAGCTCATAGCCTGGGGCGGGGACCCAGCGGCCATGGATGGCCGTCTCCTCATGTGCCGGGATTTCCCAATAGGCCTCGAACCCCCGGAAATGGTCGATGCGGACCATGTCGACGGTTTCCAGCGTCTTGGCGATGCGCCGGTGCCACCAGGAGAAACCCTCGGCCCGGTGTGCGTCCCAGCGGTAGAGCGGGTTGCCCCAGCGCTGCCCGGTGGCGCTGAAATAATCGGGCGGCACGCCGGCCACAATGGTGGGGCGGCCCGACCCGTCCAGTTCGAACAGGTCGCGGCGTGACCAGACATCGGCGCTGTCCCCCGCCACGAAGATGGGGATGTCGCCCATGATGCGGATGCCGCGCGCATTGGCATCCTTTTTCAGCGTCATCCACTGCCGGAAGAACAGGAACTGCTGCACCTTGATCTTCTTGATCTCGAACGACAGCGTGTGCCGCGCCTCCCCGATGCCGATCGGGTCGCGGCTGGCATAAAGCGCGTTCCAGTCCAGCCAGGCGGCACCGCTATGCTTTGCCTTCAACACGGTGTAGAGCGCGTAATCATCCAGCCATTCTGCGTCGTTGCGCGCCCGGAACAGCTCGAAATCGCCCCATTCCTCGTCATCGCTGCTGCGCTTCAGGAAGGTGCCGGCCACGATGTCCAAGGCCGCCAGCTTGGCCGCCGCCACCCCGTCATAATCCACCCGCTCCGCCTCGTTTCCCGGCAGTCCCGCCAGGATGGAGGCATCCGCAAAACCGTCGGCCACCAGATCATCAAAGCTGATCAGCAACGGGTTGCCGGCAAAGCTGGACAGGGCCGAATAGGGGCTGTTGCCCAGGCTGGTCGGGGCCAGGGGCAGTATCTGCCAGATGCTTTGTCCGGCGGTCTGCATGTCGGCCAGAAAGGCGCGGGCGGCAGGCCCCATATCACCGATGCCATGCCCGCCGGGCAGCGAGGTCGGGTGCAGGAGAAGGCCGCTGGCGCGCTGAATATTCATGATCGGGCGGGTCTTTCCTGTGGGGCCGGGGGCTGGCTCGTGATCCTATCATCCCGACCCATCCTGCCCATGATTTCGTATGCCATGCTGCATTGCAACAGTTGCGCGGACGTGTAACGCTGTTACTCTCAATGGGTATGCATGCAGTATGTTCGTTACGGGGTGCCAGATGCCGGAATCGCCGTTGCCACGCGGAGTGGCCAAGCAGGGCGGGCAGGCGGTGAAGACCGCGCTGGACCGGTTGTTCGACCATGTGAACCGGGTGATCCTGTCGCGCCAGCATCCGATCACGGGCCTGCTGCCGGCCAGCACGGCGGTTACGGTGCATGGCAATTACACCCATGCCTGGGTGCGCGATAACGTCTATTCGATCATCGGTCCCTGGGCCCTGTCGCTGGCCTATCGCCGCCGTGGCGACAGCACGGCCCGCGCCCGCCTGCTGGAACAAGGTGTGGTCAAGACCATGCGCGGCCTGTTGCAGGCCATGATGCGCCAGGCGGCCAAGGTGGAGCGGTTCAAGCATACCCAGGCCCCGCTGGACAGCCTGCACGCCATCTATTCGGCCAGCACGGGTGAGGCGGTGGCCGCCGATGATGGCTGGGGCCATCTCCAGATCGATGCCACCTCGCTGTTCCTGCTGATGCTGGCGCAGATGACGCGGTCGGGCATGTCCGTCATCTACACGATGGACGAGGTCTCCTTCGTGCAGAATCTGGTCCATTATATCGGCCCCGCCTACCGCATCGCCGATTTCGGCATCTGGGAGCGGGGGCGCAAGATCAATGATGGGGCCGTGGAACTGAACGCCAGTTCCATCGGCATGGCCAAGGCCGCCATGGAGGCGATGCAGGGCCTGGACCTGCTGGGCGAGGATGGGGGCCGGGTGGCCGTTATCCATGCCGTGCCGGATGAGATTGCGCGGGCGCGGGCCACCGTGGAGGCGCTGCTGCCGCGCGAATCCGGGTCGAAGGAGGTGGATGCCGCCACGCTGGGCATCATCGGCTGGCCTGCCTTCGCCGTGGATGCCCCCGATCTGGTGGAGCGGACGCGCAACGAGATCCTGACCAAGCTGGGTGGTCCCTATGGCTGCAAGCGCTTCCTGACCGACGGGCACCAGACGGTGCTGGAGGATCATTCCCGCCTGCATTACGAGGCGGGCGAGTTGGAGCGGTTTCGCGGCATCGAAAGCGAATGGCCGCTTTTCTACACCTATTTCTACGTCACGGCCCTGCTGACGGGGGATGCCCGCGACGCCGCCCATTGGCGGGAAAAGCTGGAAAGCCTGTTGGTCGAACGTGGCGGCGACGCCCTGCTGCCGGAACTGTTCATCGTCCCGGAAGAGGCGGTGGAGGCCGAACGCGCCCATCCCGGCAGCCAGACCCGTGTGCCGAACGAGAATGTGCCGCTGCTGTGGGCGCAGAGCCTGTTCATCATGGGCCTGCTTATCGATGAGGGGTTCCTGGCACCGGGCGATGTCGACCCGCTGAACCGCCGTGCCAAGCTGAAGCCCAAGCCGCCGGTGCCGCTGCGTCTGGTGGTTCTGGCCGAGGATGATAAGGTCCGCGCCCAGTTGAAGGAACAGGGTGTCAGCTGCCAGACGCTGGCCCAGGCCGGCGGGTCCATCAATATCTGCCATGT
The DNA here is from genome assembly GCF_057809555.1 of Niveispirillum sp. FG156. Classification (NCBI taxonomy): domain Bacteria; kingdom Pseudomonadati; phylum Pseudomonadota; class Alphaproteobacteria; order Rhodospirillales; family Azospirillaceae; genus Niveispirillum; species Niveispirillum sp. FG156. The sequence continues at coordinate 39,571 of NZ_JBMDKE010000024.1, forward strand.
CGATGTACTGGTTGGCGCGCTGGCCGAACTGGGCCGGTGTGAGGTGCTGGGCCTGTCTGGGCGACCGCCGCGCCGGCTGGGCACGCTGATCACCGCCTGCGGCTTCCGCTTTGCGGGACAGCCAGCGGTGATCGTGCCCACCTTCGTCGATGAACAGGACGGGTTCTACTTCACTTATGACCACCGGTTCCTGGTCGATCGGCTGCTGTCTGAAATCGCCTATATCAACCGCACCTGGACCTTTACCAAGCCGCCGCTGCTGGTTTTCCCCGTGTCCAAGGGCATGGCGGCGGGCGAAGGCTTCGCGGAACTGGCGAGGACCTTGGCCGACCTCGTGTCGGGCCGTGTACCCGATCTGTGCGTGCGGGGCAGCGACCTGATCGATGCCTATGGTGGGGCGCGCATTGTCGGCTTTGACCAGATCGCGCCATCCTGTCCCGTCACGGCCCGGCCCGTGCGCGCCTGGGCCGGCGATGATGCCTATGATTTCAAGGCGCCGCCGCCGGGCGGGGAGGATCGCCGCTGGATTGAGGAGGGGGACACGCCCTGGCTGGCCAAGTCGCTGGAGGGGGAACGCCGCGCCGACTGGCACCTGCTGATGCTGACCTTGCTGTGGCAGCGGCAGGGACGGGATTTCGTGACGGAGGGTGGCGCACCCCTGTGGCAGCGGGCTGAGGACCTGTACCGCGCCGCCGGCCATGCCGGACGCTGGGATATCGTGCGGCCCCTGGCCCATCTGCTGAACCGCCATGACGAGCGGCTGCAGGATGCGGTGAAGGAGATCGTGGTCCGGCAGAAGCATGTGATCCTGGGGGCCAGTACCGTTGACCGCCCGCTGGCCAATGCCGACATTTCGGCCCGGTTGGCCACCATCGGCGGCGATCCGGCCACCCTGATGCTGCGCGAGGAGATGCTGCTGTTCAGCGGCACCCTGATCAAGGCCAGCCCGGACCTGTTTCGCTATACCCTGTCGCTGCGTCCCGCCGACCTTCTGGGCCTGCTGGTGCGTAGCGTGGCGCGGCAGTGCGGCCTGTCGGATGCGGCGGGTCTGGAGGTGCTGAAGGGCGAGGGACCGCACGCCATCCTGACGCGCCTGCGTCGCCTGATCTCCCGCTGCCCCGGCATGACGGGGGATTTCTGCCTGCCCGTGCTGTCGCGCGGCAGTGCCGTGGATCAGCCGGAATTTGCCATGGAGGGCGATTACTGGACGGCGACCGTGCTGACCGGCGGTGACTGGTGGGGCTGGCGTGATACAGCGGGTACGCTGCTGCCGGTGCCGGACGCGTTCTTTCAGCGGGTCTGGGGGGTTCTGCGCCATGGCGACGGCGTGATCATCGCCGATCCCAGCCACCAGGAAATGCGCCTGGACAGCGCCACCCTGCGCGCCGACCGCACGCCTGGCGAACGCGATTTCGCGCGCGAGGTGGAGGCGCGGCTGGACCGGATCATGAACCCGGAATACCGGCAATTGACGGTGGAGGCGCTGTGGGCCGTGTCGGAGATGCTGTCGGTGCACAGCAATGTGCGCCTGCCGGGCCTGATCTCCACCGACCGCATCATCGCCACCGCCGTGGAACGCCACTGGCGCCTGGCTCATCCGGGCCAGGGAGAGGTCGATCAGGCCGCGGCCTGGAAGGGCTTCTACAACCTGTCGCCCGTGAAGGCGGCGGAGCATCTGGCCATGGGTGCCCTGATCCTGGCCGGGCTGGCGGGGGCGGTGGCGGACGCGGCGTAGGAGACTAGCGTTGTTCCCTCACCCTCCCCCCGCTGACGCGGGCAGGCCCCTCCCTCTCCCACGTTCGTGGGCGAGGGACAAAATTTTAGCCCCTCGCCCGCTGGCGGGAGAGGGAGGGGCCCATCGGCGTCAGCCGATGGGAGGGTGAGGAGCGGCGGAATCTCGTCTCCCGGACAATGCCTTGATTGACCGCACGGGGGTGGTTTGGGGAAAGCTGTCGGCGGCTTTCCCCTGAACCGGTGCCCCATGTCCGACCGCCCTTATCCCGTCCATGATTTCAACCGTATCGACACAGCGCCCGTTACCCTGACGGGGACCGCCGCCCGGCTGGAGCCGCTGGGGGCGGAGCATCTGGATGCGCTGTGTGCGGTGGGGTTGGACGGGGATATCTTCCGCTGGTACCCGACCCCGGTGCGCAGCCGGGACGAGATGGCGGCCTGGATCGGGTTTGCGCTGGCCGAACAGCAGGCGGGCCGCATGCTGCCCTTCGTGACCATCGAACAGGCGACGGGCCGTATCGCCGGCTCCACCCGCTATCTGGCCATCGACAAGGCGAACCGGCATGTGGAGATCGGCTATACATGGCTGGGCAGGGAGTTTCAGCGATCAGGCGTGAACCGCGACGCCAAGCTCCTGATGCTGCGCCACGCGTTTGAGGTCTGGGGCTGTGTCCGCGTGGAATTCAAGACCGACAGCAACAATGTGCAGTCCCGCACCGCCCTGGCCGGCATTGGGGCCGTAGAGGAGGGGACGTTCCGCAACCATGTCGTCCGTGCCGACGGCAGCCTGCGCCACTCCGTCTATTTCTCGGTGACGGACCGGGAATGGTCGGACGTAAAGGGTCGTTTGGCGCATTGAGCGCCCGCGCGCCCATGCGCGCGCAAGCCAAGGGCGCGGATGCGCCCGCCCGGCGCTTGAGGTAACAATATTACGCCGCGCGGCCGGTAACGGCGCGTTCCACGCCCTGGGCCACCGATTGCCAGCAGATATCGGCCAGCGCCTTGCGGGTGCCGGCGGTATCCAGCGACTGTGCGGTGTGGAACTCCACGACGATGCGCAGGCGACCCGCGCGCACCATGCGCCACAAGTGCGGCGGCAGTTCCATGTCGCCATACCAGGCGTAAAGCTGCCGCCAGACATAGCCCAGCGGGATACCGTCCAGATGGGTGGCCGTCACGCTGACCGGCTGTACCGTCAGAGGCTTTTCGCCGATACGGGTGGAGGCGACGGCGAACAGGGCCGTCTTGAAGGGCAGGGTGCGGTTGCCGTCGCTGCTGGTCCCTTCCGGGAACAGGACAAGGCTGTCGCCCGCCTGCAAACGGCCCTGGATGCTGTCGCGCTGTTCATCGGCCTTGTGGCGCGCGTTGCGGTCCACAAAGACGGTGCGCTGCAAGCGGGCCAGCAGACCGAAGACCGGCCAGCCATTCACCTCCGACTTTGCGATGAAGCTGACGGGCATAACCGTGCTCAGCACCGGAATGTCGAGATAGGAGGAATGGTTGGCGATGAACAGGACAGGTCCGGCATTGCTGGCCGGCTGCCCCTTGACCACCACCTCGATGCCCAGGATGCGACAGCAGAGGCGGTGATAGAAACGCGGGAAGCGGGCGGCGGCCCCCTGTGGCGACAGGCGCAGCAGCACGACCTGCACCGGAATGCAGAGCAGCGTGAACAGCCCGTAGAGGGTGAGCCGCGTGAAACCCAGCAGGGTCGAGCCGATATCCATCCTGTCCGCCCGCCGCACCGGTTTCTGTGATCAGATCAGGGACGAGCCCCGGCGCTCATAATGGCGCAGGTACTTGTCGGTGATCAGGTCGGTCTTCACGACGATGGAGACGTCGGTGGTGTTGAACTGATGATCGACCACCGCCCCTTCACCGACGAAGCCGCCTACGCGCAGATAGCCCTTGATCAGGGCCGGCACCTCATTGATGCCGCGGCGCGGGTCGATCTCATGCTCTTCCATCATCGCCATTTCGACATAGCGGTGCGGCAGGGCCACCGGGCGCAGGGCCGGCGGGGCCAGATGATGGTAGTAGAGATAGGAGAGCGGCAAGGCCAGGGCCTTCGGGTCGGTGCCCGGCAGGCTGGCGCAGCCGAACATCAGCTTGATGTCGTAATGGGCCGAGTAGGCCGCGATCCCGCGCCACAGCAACTGCATCGTGCCCCGGCTGCGGTAATTCAGATCGACGCAGGAACGGCCCAGTTCCAGCACCTCTCCCGGATATTCCTCAATCCGGGAGATGTCATATTCATCGGACGAGTAGAAGGAGCCGGCGCGCGCCGCCGTGGCCCGGCGGATCAGGCGGTAGGTGCCGACAACCGCGTCGGTGCCATCGCCCAGGCTGCGGTCGATCACCAGCAGATGGTCGCACAGCGTGTCGAACATGTCGAAGTCGCGCCGCTGGGCCATCATCTCTGCCGTGGGCTTGGCCGCCATCTCCTCATAGAAGACGCGGAAGCGCAGGCGCTGGGCCGCAGTGACCTCGGCGGCGGTCTCCGCCAGACGGACCTCCAGATTGCCGGAACGAATTTCGCCGGAAATCAGGGCTTCGGTGGAAAAGATGTCAGCCATGCTCTCACATATTCTGGGTCGCCGGCATTTGTCGGCTGCGGCCGTTCCGGCCTCTGCTCCGTCTTTCACGAAGCATGGGTGCCACGGTCGCCGCCACACGCATTGGCATAACACGAAGCGACGCGGGCCGGTCAACCCACTGTGTCACAATGCAGGGGCCGATCACGAAAGTTTCATGCCCTTGTCCCGCAACTTTCAAAGATATAGCGGGATCGCGGGTAGGTTCGCCACGGTGCCATGCACAAATCACATTGGTTCGCGCACCAATATTGTCGTGCCGAAAGAGAAAGGGGCGACCCGCAGGCCGCCCCCTTGTACCGTCAGCATTTCCCGCGCAAGGCAGGAGCAAGCCGATCTCTACTCGTCGTCGCCGGCGCGGCGGGCGCGGGTGCCCAGACCGATCTGCTTGGCCAAACGCGAACGCTGCTTGGCATAGTTCGGTGCAACCATCGGATAGTCCGGCGGCAGGCCCCAACGCTCGCGGTATTCTTCCGGCGACATATTGTAGGCCGTCTTCAGATGGCGCTTCAGCATTTTCAGCTTCTTACCATCTTCAAGGCAGATAATATATTCAGGCGTGACGGACTTCTTGATGGCGACTGCCGGCTGCGGCTTCTCGCTCTGAACCACCGGCTCTGTGCCAATGTTGGCAAGGGCTCGGTAAACCTGATCAATCAAACCCGGAAGATCGTTGATCGCGACTGTATTGTTCGAGACATGGGCCGCGACGATTTCGGTCGTGAGAGACAAAAGTTCGGGCGAGGACGATGCGTTGGTCATGTATGATTGCTCCAACCAAGAAACTCGATCGTGATATAAGTCTTATCCCAACATCATGCAATATCGATTTGGTACGTCTTCAAAGGAATCGAGCATCGTGGAAAACATAGCAGACCAGTTTCTGGACATCACCTCGCTTGTCTGCCCTATGACATTCGTGCGTACGAAACTTGCCGTCGAACGGCTCAACTCGGGCCAAACCCTTGAAGTCCGTATGAATTATGGGGAACCTTCGCGAAATGTTCCGGCCAGTCTACGGGAACATGGCTACATCGTTGCCGACCTGCAACCGGAGAATCCCGCGAGTCCTGACGGGGTTCAGCGGCTTTTGGTCAAGAAGCCTTAACCAATACGGCTTAGGTCAGATCAGTCGCCATGACGTTTGCGTCAATTGACAGGCCCGCATGCTGATAATAACCGCGCCTGCGCCCGGCACTCGTGAAGCCCTGCGAAGCATAAAGTGACTGCGCCGCTGTATTTGTGACAGCAACTTCTAGGAAGACACGGGCGACGCCGTTTGCCCGCAGATGGGCTAGCCCATGGCGCAGCAGGGTGGCGCCATGGCCACGTCCGCGGGCGGCGGGATCGGTACCGATGGTCAGCAATTCCCCTTCATCCAGCACCTGCCGCCACAGCGACAGGGCGCAGGGTTCCCCATCCACCATCAGGATGAAACCCATGATGCCCGGCGTTGCCAGAAACCCGGCGAAGGCGGGGGCGTCCCAGGCGGGACCGGACAGGGCCGGGTTGGCGAAGGCCATTGCATGCAGCGTCGCCATGACATCGGCATGGGCGGGGGCGGCGGGAATGATCTCGACCATCGCCGCCATGGTTCAGCCTTGCTTCGGCAGGGTGACGTCGGGCGGGCGCAGATAGAAAGGATCGGCGATGCGAACCGCGATGCCGGCCCCATCCTGCATTGCCGCGATACGGGCGGTGGCCAGCGCCTCTGCGGCACCCGCCGTCTCGCGGATCACCACGGCACCGTTCCAGATCCCCAGCGCCTGTGCCGTGCGCGCGGCGGCATCGCCCACGATCAGCAGCGGACCCGCCGGCAGGTGGGCGGCGGCATAGGCGGGCAGGTCGGCGGGCAGCACATCCGCCGGTTCACTCAGGGGTGACAGGTCGGCGGTGAAGGGCTGCAGGAACAGGTCATCGCGCCGGCTTTCAATGGCGGCCAGCAGCGTGTGGCCGGCGCGGATATCGCCATCCAGGCCATGCACTGCCGCCTCCAGCGTCGTCACGCCCACCAGCGGGCAATTGGCGGCCAGGGCAAAGCCGCGCGCGGCGGCAAGTCCGACGCGCAGGCCCGTAAAGGTGCCGGGCCCCACCGTCACGCCGATGCGCGACAGGTCGGCAAAGCCGATCCCCGCTTCCGCCATGGTCTCCTGCACCATGGGCACCAGCTTTTCGGCGAGGCCGCGCTGCATCATCTCCGCCCGCACCGCCAGCATGCGGCCCGATGCGGCATCCCACAGGGCGACGGCGCAGGCGCTGGTCGCCGTATCCAGGCCAAGCGTGATCATGTTCTTCCGCTTCGCTTCATCTGTTCCCTCAAACGCCGGGCGCCGCCGTCCGGCGGCTTGGCTTACGCGACCACGCGGTCGCGGGCTGGCGGTCGCCAGCCTCCAACAGCATGCACCGAAGTCTCACGCTGTTGGTATAAGGTCGTTACAGCAACAACAAGGGTGAACCATGCGGTTCGTCACCATTGCCCCGCCGGTCTTCGATGTCGATCTCGACCTTCGCTATGCCACGGCGGATAATCTGACGGGAAGGCCGATCTTCGCGCGGTCGCTCTGCCTACTGCATCCCGATGCGGCGGCGGCGCTGGCGCGGGCCGTCCGGCTGGCGGCGGCACAGGGGCTGCGGCTGCATGTCTTTGACGGCTATCGCCCGCCGGCGGCGCAATGGGCGTTGTGGAACGTACTACCCGACCCGACCTTCATCGCCGATCCGCGCGTCGGGTCCAGCCATGGGCGCGGTGTCGCCATCGACCTGACCCTGGCAAAGGCGGATGGCGCCGTGTTGGAGATGGGGACGGGCTTTGATGATATGCGCCCCATCGCCTGGCATGCCGATACCAGCATCAGCGTGGAGGCGCAGCGTAACCGCGCCCTGCTGCTGGGTATCATGGCGGCGGCGGGCTGGCAGCATTACGCCTTTGAATGGTGGCACTATCAGTTGCCGGACGCGGCCTCTTACCCGTTGGTGGAGGACGGGGTGCTGGGCCCCTCGCTGATGGCTTCGGGGAAATCGTCGCCGGGGTAAAAGGCGCGGGTGAAATACAGGCCGTCGGCAGGGGCCGTCTGTCCCGCCGCTGACCGGTCGCGGGCTTCCAGTGCTGCCTGCACATCGTCGGCGGTCCAGCGTCCTTCGCCCACCATCTTCAACGTGCCGACCATGTTGCGGACCTGATGGTGCAGGAAGGATCGGGCGCGGGCCACGATGTGGATTTCCTCCCCCACCCGCGTCGCCGACAATTCCGCCAGGGTCTTCACGGGGCTGGCCGCCTGACACAGGGAGGCGCGGAAACTGGTGAAATCATGCCGACCGATCAGGCGCTGGGCTGCCGCATGCATGGCGTCGGCATCCAGGGGATGGGACACCAGCCAGGACCGCCCGGCATCCAGCGCCAGGGGCGCCCGCCGGTTGGTGATGCGGTACAGATAGGCCCGCCCGATGCAGGTGAAGCGGGCATGGAAATCACCCTCCATCGCCTCTGCCTTCAACACCGCGATGGGGTTGGGCTTCAGGTGATAATTCAGGGCGTCGCGGACCTTCTCCGCACTGACCGGCTTTTCCAGGTCAAAGCTGGCCACCATGCCGGTGGCGTGTACGCCGCTGTCGGTGCGCCCCGCCGCATGAACCGTCACCGTTTCCTGGGCGAAGCGGCGCACGGCCTCTTCCAGGCAGCTTTGGACAGACGGGCCATGGTCCTGCCGCTGCCAGCCCAGAAAAGGGCTGCCATTGAACTCGACGGTGATTTTCCAGCGCTGGGCCATGGGACGGGTGACTTTCGACAGGGGCGGCACAGCGATGCCGCCCGCAGGCCCGTCCGTCAACATTGAACATAATTCATTTGCCGTGGCGGCCATCACACCTGTGTCATGATGCCCATGATAGCGTCCGGCCACAGCCAAGGCCGGATGGCCGACAGGAAGAGGGGGAGAAGTGGGGAATGGCCAAATATGATTGGATCGGCGAGGCCGTGGTGAATTCCATCACCCAGGTCCTGGTGCCGACGTTTGTAGATCTGATGGCCGATCTGGGGCGCGACGCGGTGGATGCGGTGCGCGGGCTGAACCTGCAACCGATCCCCGGCACGATCTTCGCCGACAAGCTGTCGGGCACCGCCGGCAATGACCTGTTCGTGACGGGTGCCGGTGCCGATACGATCCGGGCTGGGGCAGGGACCGATGTGATCATCGCCGGCAAGGGCGATGACGTTATCGACGGCGGTGCGGGTTCCGACGTGATGTCGGGCGGCAGCGGCAATGACCGTTTCGTCTTCACCAGTGCCGCCTTGGTGGCCGGCGATCAGGACCTGCTGGTCGACGCCAAGGTTGGGGAGAGGCTGGATTTCGATGCCGCGTCCGAATCGCTGCTGCGCATCGGCGGGGTTGCCCTATCGGCCCTGACCGCCACCACCGCCGTTCCGACCTTCCTGCAGGCCGGCGTTACCAATGTCGCGCAGATCGACGGCCATCTGGTCATCGACCTGAACAATGATGGCCGTTATGACGCCGCCAATGATTACAAGATCATCATCCCCGATGGGCTGAGCTTGCGTTACGACGCCGGTGCCGACTGGTTCGTGATCGGCTAATTCATCAACCCGTAGGTCAGGTCGCGCGATGCGCGCGCCCTGACAGCATTGGATTGAAAGCCTTTTCAGTCAGGGCGAGGCTTCGCCTCGACCTGACCTACGGCTGAAAGCGCAATCGGACGATCAGGCCTCTGGCCCCGCCCAGCGTGATTTCATGGCCCAGCCGGTGGGCGATATGGTGGCAGAGCGTCAGGCCCAGCCCCAATCCCCGCCGGGTCGGCCCTGGCCTTTCCAACTGCCCGCCCGGTTCCAGAACCCGCGCGTGTTGATCCGCCGGGATACCCTCCCCATCATCGGCCACCAACAGGGTGGGGCCACCGGCACGGCGCACACCTACCAGGATGCGGGTGCCGGGCGCGCCATGGGTGATGGCATTGTCGATCAGGGCGCGCAGCAGCCGGTCCAGCATGACGGGATCGGTTTCCACCACCAGACTGGATTGGACAAGGCGGATCAGGCGCCCGGCCTGGGCCGCCCGTTCGGCCAGTTCGCCCGTGACACGGGCCAGCAGCGGTCCCAGCGGCACCTGTTCCCGGCGCAGCCTGGCGCTGCCGCTGGCGAGCGATGCCAGGGTCAGAACCTGATCCATCTGGGCCGCCCCGATCTCCAGCGCTTCTTCCAGCCGGTTGGCCAGTTCCGCCTGTTTGGGATCGACCAGCTTCATCTGCAAAAGGTTGAGGAACAGGCGCATGGCCTGGAACGGCTGCCGCAGGTCATGGCCGACGGAGGCGAGAAGACGGATCGGGTCGATCGGGGTGGGGCTGGTCATGCTCTGCTGCTGTCTTGAGAACCGGCCCGACTGTGGCCGGCTTTCGCCCCAGCGTCCAGCACGGACCCGCCCGCCCCGGAAAGGGTCACACGAAGGCGGCGGGCGTGGCGGCGGCGGCCCGGTACTCCTCCTTCATGCGGGCCACCAGTTCGGCCACGGGCGGGGCATCATGGATGGTGCCGATGCCTTGCCCTGCGGACCAGATATCCTTCCAGGCCTTCTTCTTGGACCAATCCTCGATGGACAGGTTGGGATCGGCCTGACCGCCGGAAATGGCCTTCACGTCGATGCCGTTGGCGGCAACGCTGGGCGCCAGATAATTGCCGGGAATGCCGCTGAACATCGGGGTGTAGACGATGTCGGCGCCGGCATGGTCGATGATCATCTGCTTATAGGCGTCGGGCGCATTGCCCTCTGCGGTGGCGATGAAGCGGGTGCCGATATAGGCGAAGTCGGCGCCCAGCACCTCTGCCGCCCGCACCTGCGCGCCCGACGACATGGCGCCGGCCAGCACGATGGTGCCGCTGAAGAATTCCCGCACCTCTGACAGAAGCGCAAAGGGCGACATGGTGCCGGCATGGCCGCCGGCCCCGGCGGCCACCAGGATCAGGCCATCCACCCCCGCCTCGACCGCCTTTCTGGCGTGGCGGATATTGGTGACGTCGTGGAAGACCAGCCCACCATAGGAATGGACCGCCTCCACAATGCCCACCGGTGCCCCGACCGAGGTGATGATCAGCGGCACCTTATGCTTGACCATCAGTTCCACATCGCCCTGCAACCGGGTGTTGGAGCGATGGACGATCAGGTTCACGCCGAACGGGGCCACCGGCTTGTCCGGGTTGGCAGCAGCATAGGCGGCCAGTTCGCCCGTGATCCTGGTCAGCCATTCATCCAGCATTTCCGGCTGGCGCGCATTCAGGCTGGGGAAGGTGCCGACGATGCCGGCCTTGCATTCAGCCAGGACCAGATCGGGATAGGAGACGATGAACATGGGCGACGCGATGACGGGCAGCGACAGCTTTCCCTGAAACTGGCTGGGCATGGGCATCTTCGGTCATTCCTCTCCGGCGGCGCTTAGGGCGCGCGATTGCTTGATTGATGGAGTGGTTTTAGCACGCTCGTTCGCAGGTCGCCAGAACCCCGGTCATGGGCGCATGGCGGCCCCGCCGGTGGGCGGCGTTGCGCGCCGTGCCGGTGGCGTTGCATTCTCCGCGCCGACCAAGATTCCAATGGGCCGGTGCCATGCAGGACTTCCTCTCCATCCATCCCGAAGTGTCGGCGGCGCTGAAGGCCGGTAAGGCCGTGGTGGCGCTGGAATCGACCGTGATCAGCCATGGCCTGCCCTATCCCGCCAATGTGGAGACGGCCAAGGCCCTGGAAGCCGCCATCCGCGCCGAAGGGGCGGTGCCGGCCACCATCGCGGTCCTGGATGGCCGTATCCGCGTCGGTCTGGATGCCGAGGATATTGAACGTCTGGCCCAGCCGGGCGTACGCAAGGTCAGCCGCCGCGACCTGCCCGTCGCCCTGGCCCAGGGTGCCGACGGCGCCACGACCGTGGCCGCCACCATGATCGGTGCGGCGCTGGCCGGCATTGCCGTGTTCGCCACGGGCGGCATCGGCGGTGTGCATCGCGGGGTGGAGACCACCCTGGATATCTCCGCCGATCTGGAAGAACTGGCCGCGACCGATGTGGCCGTGGTCTGTGCGGGGGCCAAGGCCATCCTGGACCTGCCGCGCACGCTTGAATATCTGGAAACCAAGGGCGTGCCGGTCATCGGCTTCGGCACCGACCGTTTCCCCGCCTTCTATACCGCCTCCCTGCCGCTGCCCGTCGATGGCCGCTGTGATTCGGCGGATGAGGCGGCCCGTGTCCTGCGCGCCAAATGGCAGCTGGGCCTGGGCGGCGGCGTCGTCATCGGCGTGCCCATCCCCGATGATGCGGCGCTCGATGCCGAAGCCGTGGAAGCCGCCATCGCCCAGGCCGTGGGCGAGGCTGAGGCGCAGGGCGTGCGCGGCAAGGCGCTGACCCCCTTCCTGCTGAAGCGCATGGAAGAACTGACGGGTGGCGCCAGCCTGGCCGCCAACCGCGCCCTGCTGCTGAACAATGCCAAGGTGGGCGCGCGCATCGCCGTCGCCTATGCCGCGCAGAAATCGGAATTCACCCTGCCCAAGAAGGTCGTTACCGCCAAGCGGCCGCCGGGTTACTAAACCCGTCCAGAACAGCGGAAGACCAGGGTTGCAGCCGTAATTCCTGTCCCCCGTTGACTCACAACCCCTTCACCACTATAGAACGCGCTTCGTTTTAGACGTCAGCAGTTCCAAGACCGGAGTAAGTACCGTGAAGCGTCCCTTTCAGCCGTCCAAGATCGTGCGCGCCCGCCGTCATGGTTTCCGCGCCCGCATGGCCACCGTCGCCGGCCGCAACATCATCAATAAGCGCCGCGCCCAGGGCCGCAAGAAGCTGAGCGCCTAAGGTTACCGGCATGGCGCCTCCCAAATCCAAGGTGGGGCGCCTGACCAGACGGCCGCAATTCCTGGCCGTCGCGGGCGCCCGTCGCAAATGGGCCACGCCGGGTCTGGTTCTTCAGGCCCGCGCCCATGATGAGCGGCAGCACCCGAACCCCGGCGAACCGCCGGTGCGGATCGGTCTGACGGCCAGCAAGAAGGTGGGGGGCGCGGTTGAACGCAACCGCGCCCGTCGCCGTCTGCGCGCGGCCCTGGCTGAGGTGCTGGCCCCCAACGCCACCCCTGGGCACGATTTCGTGCTGGTGGCGCGGGCGGAAACGGTGCGCCGGCCCTACGCCGACCTGAAGGCCGACCTGACCCAGGCTTTGAAGAAGCTCCGGGTGTGGAAGGGCAAGCGGGAAGCGGCACAGGCCGAATCGGTCCTGGCGAAGGATGAAAACGCATGAGCCCGGCGGCCTGGCTGCTCCGGGCTTTTGTGTTTTTCTACCGCTGGATTATTCGGCCAATGATGGGCCCGCCCCGTTGCAGGTATCACCCCTCATGCTCACATTACGCGCTGGAGGCTCTGGCGGCGCATGGGGCATTGCGGGGCGGTTGGCTGACCCTGCGGCGCTTGGCGCGCTGTCATCCCTGGGGTGGTGAAGGGTATGACCCGGTGCCGCCCCGGCATCCGGGGCACGCCCGGAACGAGAAATGTTGCGGCGGGCATTGATCGCCCGCCGTTTTCATGTGACCAACCGGGCGCGATCCCGGTATGTAACCGGCCATTGAATTCGGAACCTGGACCAAGCACCCATGACGGATCAGAAGAACCTTGTCCTGACCATCGTGATCTCCATCGCGATCCTGTTCGGGTTCCATTATTTCTATGAACGTCCGCGCCAAATGGCGGCACAGGCCGAGGCGCAGCGCCAGCAGGCGCTGGTGGCCGAACAGGCCCCGCCGGCTGTGCCGGGCACAACGCCGGGCATCGCCGGTGACGGTGCCGTGCCGGCTGTGCGCGACCGCGCCAGCGTGCTGGCCGAGACGGGCCGCGTCGCCATTTCCACCCCCAGCCTGCACGGGTCGATCAACCTGCGCGGCGGTCGCGTGGATGACCTGACCCTGGCCAAGTACAAGACCACCCCGGACAAGAACAGCCCGGAAGTGGTGCTGCTGGCCCCGGTCGGGACCGAGCATCCCTATTACGCCGAATTCGGCTGGGTCGCCGCCAATGCCGGCGACGGCGTGGCCCTGCCCAAGGCCGATACGGTCTGGACCGCCAATGCCAACAATCTGACGCCGGACAGCCCCGTCACCCTGTCCTGGGACAATGGCGCCGGTCTGGTGTTCGAGCGGACCTTCGCCATCGATGCCAACTACATGTTCACGGTGACGCAGCGCGTGCGCAACGAAACCGGGGCGCCCGTGGCGCTGAACCCCTATGGATTCGTGCAGCGCCGGGGTACGCCGAAGGTGGAAGGCACCTACGTCCTGCATGAAGGGCCGCTGGCCATCGTCGACGGCACCCTGAAGGAATATAAGTACAAGGACCTGGCCGAAGACGGGAAGACCGTCAACCTGTCCTCCACCGGCGGCTGGATCGGCATCACCGACAAATACTGGCTGGTCAGCCTGATCCCCGATCAGGCGCAGACCACCGACATGCGCGTCCTGCACCAGAAGGCCGCTACCGACATCTATCAGATCGATTACAAGGCCCCGGCTGTGACGGTCGCTGCCGGTGCCGCCGCCGAGACCACGCACCGCCTGTTCGCGGGCGCCAAGATCGTGGGCCTGCTGAACGAGTATAATGACAAGCTGGGCATCGACAGCCTGGACTATGCCGTTGACTGGGGCTGGTTCTACTTCCTGACCAAGCCGTTCTTCCACGGCCTGGACTGGCTGGGCGTGACCATCGGCAATTTCGGCATCGCCATCCTGGTCTTCACCGTCTTCCTGCGTCTGGCCTTCTTCCCCATCGCGAACAAGCAGTATGAGGCGTTCGCGAAGATGAAGAAGCTTCAGCCCAAGATGGAGGAGTTGAAGAAGAAGCATGGCGACAACCGCGAAGCCCTCTCCATGGAGATGATGAAGCTCTACAAGGAGGAGAAGGCCAACCCGCTGGCCGGCTGCCTGCCCATCCTGCTTCAGATCCCCGTATTCTTCGCGCTGTACAAGGTTCTGTACGTCACCATCGAAATGCGCCATGCGCCCTTCTATGGCTGGATTCATGACCTGTCGGCCTCCGACCCGACGACCCTGTTCAATCTGTTCGGCCTGATCCCGTGGGACCCGCCCAGCATGCTGCATATCGGCATCTGGCCGCTGCTGATGGGCTTCACCATGTGGCTGCAGCAGAAGATGAACCCGGCCAACCCGGACCCGGTGCAGCAGAAGGTCATGATGCTGCTGCCCTTCATCTTCACCTACATGATGGCCAGCTTCCCCGCCGGTCTGGTGATCTACTGGACCTGGTCGAACCTGCTGGCCATCGTGCAGCAATGGTTCATCATGCGCCGCATGGGTGTGAAGCCGACGTGATGTCTTGGGGTGAGGGGGCGCTCCCTCACCCTCCCATCGGCTGACGCCGACGGGCCCCTCCCTCTCCCGCCCTGCGGGAGAGGGTGTATTTTTTCCAAACCTGCCCTCGCCCACGAATGTGGGAGAGGGAGGGGCCCAAGCCTGCAAAGGCTTGGGAGGGTGAGGGTCAAGCCCCCATCCGTCATGTTCGAACAGCAAGGAGTTTCCGCCATGGCCAAGCCGCTGACCATCACCCCGTCCCTGATCGGTGATCTGACCGAGATGGAGATCGAGGCCGGGCGTCTGCTGTTCGCCAAGGAGTGCGACTTCTTCTGGGGCGCCGAGGCCGCGACCACATTGCCGGAGGCCGTGCTGCCGGAAATCTGCTTTGCGGGCCGGTCGAACGTGGGCAAGTCGTCGCTGGTCAATGCCCTGACGGGGCGCAAGACCCTGGCCCGTACCAGCCAGACGCCGGGCCGTACCCAGCAGCTGAACTTCTTCAATCTGGGCAACCGGCTGGTCATGGTGGACATGCCCGGCTATGGCTATGCCCAGGTGTCGAAGGAACGGTCCGCCGCCTGGGTCGATTTCATCAAATCCTATCTGCGGGGCCGCGTGACCCTGAAGCGCGCCCTGGTCCTGGTCGATGCCCGCCATGGGCTGAAGCCACATGATGTCGATATGATGAAGATGATGGACCAGACGGCGGTCGGTTATCAGATCGTGCTGACCAAGGCCGACACGTTGAAGCCCGGCGCCATTGACAAGATCCGCGCGCAGGTGGCGGTGGCCTTGAAGATCCACGGCGCCGCCCATCCGGAGGTTCTGGCCACCTCGGCGGAAACCGGTCTGGGCATTCCCGAGTTGCGCGGCTTCCTGACCCGTATGGCGGAGCCGGCGCTAGTTTCGGGGTGAGTGGGGACGTTGAACCCTCACCCTCCCATTGACTGGCGTCAATGGGCCCCTCCCTCTCCCACGTTCGTGGGCGAGGGGTGAAGTTTTGGCCCCTCGCCCGCTTGGCGGGAGAGGGAGGGGCCCACGCCTGCCAAGGCGTGGGAGGGTGAGGGGACCACGTAGGAAGGGGGATGCGCCACCGCATCCTAATCAGAACCGGACAACAACTGTCAGGCAGCGGACATCATCCGCGTGGCAGGGACAGCACGGCCCGCAGGCCCCCGCCCGCCGCCTGATCCAGGGTCAGGTCGCCGCCGTAAAGCCGGGCCAGATCGTCGACGATGGCCAGACCCAGGCCGCTGCCGGGCACCGCCTCATCCAGCCGCACGCCGCGTGCCAGGACGGCGGCGCGTTCGGCTGCCGGGATGCCCGGCCCGTCATCCTCAATAATCATCCGCAGCCTTTCCGCCCCGTCCGCCGCGACGGACAGGGTGACGCGGCCCCGGCACCATTTGGCGGCATTATCCAGCAGGTTGCCGGCCATTTCGGCCAGATCCTGCGCTTCCCCCCGGAAGGACAGGGCCTCGTCCCCCGTCAGCGCCACCTCGATATCCCGGTCAGGATGCAGCCGCGCAATGGTGCGGGCCAGCGGGCGCAGGGTCGGGATGACGGGCGTGCGCAGGCCCGCGCCCTTGGCCATGGCGGCGGCACGGGCGCGGGTCAGGTGACGGTCGATCTGCCGGCGCATGCGGTCGGCCTCTGCCTGGATCAGGGCCGATTCGGCCGGATCGGAGAGGGTGGCGGCAGAGTTGGCGATGATGGTCAGGGGGGTCTTCAGGGCGTGGGCCAGATTGCCGGCCTGGGTCCGCGCGCGTTCCACCATCTCTGCATTATCGGACAGAAGCTGGTTCAGGTCGTCGGCCAGCGGCTGCACCTCCGATGGGAAGGCGCCGACCAGCCTTGTGGACCGGCCTGCCCGCAGGTCGGCCAGCGCCCGGCGCAGCCGGTCCAGTGGCACCAGACCCAGCCGCACCTGCACCAGGGCCGCCCCCAGCAATCCAAGCGCCAGGATACCCAGAGACAGGGCCAGCACCTCTGCAAAGCGCCGTGTGGCGGCGGTCAGATCGGCGGTGGTGGCGGCCACCGACACCTCCACCGGGCTTTCCTTGTCGGGCAGGCGGATGCGGCGCGACCAGACCAGCAGTTCCTCCCCATCCGGTCCCGTGGCGGTGCGGCGGTGCAGCGCGCCATCATCGGGCACGGTCCCGTCAGGCCGCAATTGTTGATCCCAGAGGGAGCGGGAGCGCAGGGCCACGCCCTTATCATCCGCCACCTGCCAGTAGAGGCCCGACAAGGGCCGCAGGAAGCGCGGGTCGGACAGGTCGCGCGATGCCTCCACCCGCCCGCCGGCACCGGGGCGCAGGGTCACCGTCAGTTCATCCAGGTGCAGTTCGGCATGGCGGGCCAGTTCGGCTTCCGCATGGTTGCGGAAAATATCGGTCAGCAGCCAGCCGGCAACGGCCAGCGCCAGGGTCACCCAGACAAAGGCCAGTGCCAGCAGGCGAAGCCCCAGCGAGCCGCGCCGCATCAGACGGCTTCCATGCGATAGCCCTGGCCGCGTTCGGTATGGATCACGGGGGCGCCCAGCTTTCGCCGTAGCCTGCCGATGAACACCTCGATCGTATTGCTGTCGCGGTCGAAATCCTGGGCATAGATATGTTCGGTCAATTCTGTGCGCGACAGGATGCGGCCCTGATGATGCATCATGTAGGACAGGACCCGCTGTTCATGGGCCGTCAGATTGACGGGGTTGCCCGACACGGTGACGCGGCCCGTGCGCGTATCCAGGCTGACGGGGCCGCAGGTGAGCGCCGGTGATGCCTGTCCGCCGGCCCGGCGGATCAGGGCGCGCAGCCTTGCCAGCAATTCCTCCATGCGGAAGGGCTTGGCCAGATAATCATCGGCGCCGGCATCCATGCCCTCCACCTTTTCCTGCCAGGTGCCGCGTGCGGTGAGGATCAGGACGGGCATGACCCGATCCGCCGCCCGCCAGCCGCGCAGCACCGACAGGCCGTCGCGGCCCGGCAGACCCAGATCCAGCACGACCGCATCATAGGGTTCCGTCTCACCCATGAAGGCGGCTTCCAGCCCGTCAGGGGCGGGGTCGGCGACATAGCCGGCCTCGTTCAAGGCCTGGATCAGCTGCCGGCGCAGGTTGGCGTCATCCTCTGCCACCAGGATGCGCATTATTTCTTCTCCTTCAGCAGGTCCTTGCCGGCGGCCTTGGCCTTCAGCAGCTTGCCATCGGCGGCATCGTATAGAAGCTCCACCAGCCGCCCGTCGGCGGCCAGGATCTCGATGTCATAGACGAAGCGCCCATGCTTGGTTTCCAGCTCCACCTCCAGCAGGCGGCCGGGATATTCGGTCTCCGCCTTTTCCATGATGGCGCGCAGCGGCATGATCTCCCCGCGTTCCAGCGCCGCGCGGGCGCGGTCATGGTCGCCACGGTCATCATCATCGTCATCATCGGCCCAGACATGCGGCGCGCCGGCCAGGGCCAGGAACAGGCAAAGGGGCAGCAGCAGCAAGGGGCGCATGGGATGGGGGTGGCTCCGGCTTGGGGGCAGGGTGGGGGCGATGATACGGGTCTACGCAACGCTGTGAAACACGGATCGAGTGGATGTTTCGTGCAACGGAATGAAACAGAAAATAAAGGGCCGTTTCATGGAAATGGGTATCGGAGTCCGAAGGCTGTCAGCTCCGAATTTTGATAGGCGCAGGTCTGGGGTTGAAGGGGAAAAGCATAGCAGACCGGGCGGGTGAAAGCAGCAGTTACGGGCGGCGTATAACACCTCCTCCCCTGCCGTCATCCCGGCGGAAGCCGGGACCTAGCGTGAGGCGCGGTCAGCGCCGATATGACTCATGTCGCGGCTGACGCCGCTCTACGCCTGGGTCCCGGCTTGTCGCCGGGATGACGATCAAGGTGGATGGGGAGACGCGGTGGGGCAGGCCTTAGTAAACCAGCCCTTCGGCGGTCAGGCCGGACAGCAGCGCCTTCACGCCGACCAGGTCCAGGGTGCCATGGCCCTCGGCCAGTTCGACCCAGGTGCCGTCATTATTGTTGTCGGCATAGACGGTCCATTCGGTGTGGCCCTTTTCGACCTCCGTCTTCACGACCAGACCGTCGCGCAGCTGCCAGGTTTCGTTCCGGTCGGGGCGTTCGGTTTCCCAGCTTCCATCATCCCATTCCTGAATGGTCGTGACCTTTCCGGCGCTGTCGAAGGTGAAGCGGTAGAGATCGTCCACCCCACTGGTGACGGGGCGGTTCACGCTGTAGGCTTCGAAAAACACGCCGTCGCCATTGGCATCGGTATAGAGCGTGACCTCGGTGCCGTCGCGGTCGGTTTCGGTCTTCACCACGCCATCAGCCGTGATCGACCAGCTTTCATTGCGGTCGATCTTCTCATTCTGCCAGCGGCCTTTCTCCATCTCCTGCACACCGGTGATGGTGCCGCTGGTCAGGGTGAAGCGGTAACCACCTTCGAACGGGCTGGCGGGGATAACGGTACGGGCCATTTTGAACACTCCTGTCATTGTCTGCCAAGCAACCGACCTCAAACCGGGCCGGTGTCAGACGCGACAATAGGGGGGCGAACCTGAACGGCCCCTGAAAGTGCCGTTCAGAAACCGTTCAGGAAGGAGACGGCGCGCGTCTGCCTTGATTGCGCCCGGTTGCCGGCTTATCACCGGAACAGCTTAACCATCATCCTGGCCCCCCAATGTCCCCCAGCCACCGCCCCTTACAGCCGCGCGCCATCCTTGTGGCGCTGCTGATCCTGCTGCCCCTTCTGGTGGCGTTCTATTCGCTGACCCTGGGCCAGGACGGGAACTGGGACCTGCGCAATTACCATTGGTACAATGCCATGGCCTTCCTGGAGGGAAGGGAGCTGGTGCAGGATGTGGCGCCGGCGCAGGTGGCGACCTTCTATAACCCCACGCTGGACATTCCTGTCTATTGGCTGGCGCAGTTCCTGCCGGGCCGCGCGGTCTCCTTCATTCTGTCCTGGGTGCAGGGGATGAACCTTGTGCCGCTGACGGGGATTGCCTGGCTGCTGCTGCCGGTGCTGGGGGGCCGTGCACGGGCGCTGGCGTCGGTGGCGCTGGCCCTGGTCTGCTTTGCCGGCGCGGGGCAGATGGGACTGCTGGGCACCACCTTCTATGACAATGTCATCAGCCTGTTCGTGCTGGGCAGTGCCTGGCTGATCATGGCGCGGGCCGATGATGTCTGGGGGGCTGCGCCCAAGGTGGCGTTTCCCATCGTGTTTGTGGCGGGGTTGCTGGTGGGGTCGGCGGTGGGCCTGAAACAGCCGACGCTGCCCTATGCCGTGGGCCTGTGCTTTGCGTTTCTGGCGGTGGCCGGTGGGTTCTGGCGGCGGATGTTCCTGTCCTTCTTCTTCGGGATCGGCGTCATTGCGGGCATGGCGCTGTTTTCCGGCCATTGGATGTGGCACCTCTGGTCCACCTATCAGAACCCGCTATTCCCCTATTTCAACGATTTCTTCAAATCGCCCTGGGGCGTGCCGGAGGCGTACCGGGATGACAAGTTCCTGCCGCATGGTCTGTGGAACAATCTGATCTTCCCCTATACGTGGCTGACGGACCCGAAGAAGGTGGGGGAGATCATCTTCACCGACCTGCGCGTGCCGGTGATGGTGGTGGTCCTGCTGCTGACCCCGTTCCTGGCGCTGGCCGGGCGGTTTGTGCCCACGCGCGATGCCGCCCAACAGGGTGTGATGGCGCCGTTTCGACCGGCGCTGTACCTGCTGGTGGCGGGGGCCCTGACCTATCTGGCGTGGCTGAAGCTGTTCGCCATCTATCGTTACCTGATCCCGCTGGAGATGATGGCGCCGCTGGTGGTGGTGGCGGCCATCGCGCTGTGGCCGCTGCCGCGCCGGGCCAAGGGGGTGGTGATGCTGGCCCTGCTGGTGCTGGTCACCATCACGGCCCGGCCCGGCACCTGGGCGCGGGTGCCGTTCGCGGACAAGTTCGTGGAAGTGTCGATCCCCGACCTGCCCAACCCGGACAACACCATCATCATCCAGACAGGCTACGCACCCACCAGCTTCCTGGCCTATGGCTTCCCCAAGAATGTGCCGTTCCTGCGCATCCACAGCTATTTCATCCATCCCGACCATGGCGACATCCTCCTGAACCGCGCCATGCATGGCCGTATCGATGCGCATCAGGGGGACATCTTCTGGCTGGTCGCGCATTGGGAAGTGTGGACGGCGGAGCATATCCTGCCCTTCTATGGGCTGGCCGCCGACATGAGCGATTGCGGGCTGGTGAAGTCCAACCTGGATGAGCCGATGATGCTGTGCCGGTTGCAGAAGGTGGCATCGGTGCCGACCTCTGGGTGATCATGCACTAGCATGTGATGGCGGGTTGTGATAGGTTGCCAGAATGCTCATTGGATGGCAGTCTATGCAGATGGTCATGGATACGCACCGCGTGGTGAAACGGCTGAAAGAAGCCGGCTTCACCGACATACAGGCTGAAGTGGTGACCGACATCGTGCGCGATGCGCGGGAGGCGGATCGTGACGACCTTGTGACCAAGGGGTTTCTGCGGTCGGAACTGGCCGAGGTTAAATCCGAGCTTCGGACCGAGATTCAAAACCTCAAGGCCGACCTGTTCAAATGGCTTCTGCCGATCCTGATCGGTCAGGTCGCCGCTACGGCGGCGCTGGTCAAGTTGCTGTGATGGGTTTGGTGCGGCGACGGTCAAACACGAGGCACAGATAGTTGGCTTACAGCCATCCAAGGCCGAACGTTGGTCAGAAGGTGGTAGCGACGCAATTCCCGCAGTGAAACCAGAGTGTGCAGCCACGTCACCCCGTTCGACCGTGCCAGATGCTGAACCTTTCGTTGCCTTTTCTGAATGGTCATCAAATGCAGACCAAAGTGCTTACGTCGATTTGTGAGCAGTGGCGCCTAACCACAATTTGGCTCGCATCGGCACCAACGGCAGCTTACGCACGGTCACCGTTCAGGATCTGTCAGGTTTATCTTGATGCATCACTCCGTTGTCATCCCGGCTTTCGCCCATAGGCGCTAAGATTGGGAATGACGGCGTCGATTTGGCTTGCTCTTCCCGTCATCCCCGCTTTCGCGGGGATGACGTAGAGAGAGGGATATCAAAGCCATCAAACCCCTAACTTAGCGCCTATGGGCGCAAGCCGGGACCCAGGGGCCGCAGGATGGAACCTCTCCGCAGCATGGTTCAAAGCGGCTGAAAGGTTGGGCGTTTGGCCCCTGGGTTCCGGCCTTCGCCGGGATGACGATAGGGGGTGCTTCCAGTCAACGTGAAGCCGATCTAATCCGATGGGTATCGTCCGTCCGTGACACCATGCGATGGCATGACATGAAAGCGCCGCGTTTCCGCCGCAGCTTTCCCCGAATATCCGTGTTATCTCTTTGTCATCCAACCCTTGTCCAACCGGACCCGAATATCCCATGTCTGACAGTCTGACCCAGGGTGCGCCGCGCATCGCCGTGCTGGTGCCCTGCTATAACGAAGAAGCCTCCATCGAAGCCGTCGTGCGCGACTTCAAGGCCGCTCTGCCGACCGCCACCATCTATGTCTATGACAATAACTCCAAGGATCGCACCTCGGAGATTGCCAAGGCAGCCGGTGCCGTGGTCCGGCGGGAGCCGTTGCAGGGCAAGGGCAATGTCGTGCGCCGCATGTTCGCCGATATCGAGGCGGATGTGTATGTGATGGTGGATGGCGACGACACCTATCACGCGCCCAGCGCCGGCAAGCTGGTGGCCAAGCTTCTGGATGAGAAGCTGGACATGGTGAACGGTGCCCGCATCACCGACTGGGAGAATTACCGCGCCGGTCACCGGCTGGGCAATGTCATGCTGACCACCCTGGTCACCATGGTGTTCGGCAAGCGCACTGACGATCTTCTGTCGGGCTATCGCGTCTTCTCCCGCCGCTTCGTGAAGAGCTTCCCGGTCCTGGCCGGCGGGTTCGAGATTGAAACCGAACTGGTGGTGCATGCCCTGGAAATGAGCATGCCGCTGGGTGAGGTGGAAACGCCCTACAAGGACCGCGCGCCGGGGTCGGTATCGAAACTGTCCACCTTCCGCGACGGGTTCCGCATCCTGTGGATGATCGGCAAGCTGATCAAGGAAGAGCGGCCGATGCAGTCCTTCGGGCTGGTTGCCGTGCTGCTGGCCCTAATTTCGGTGATCATCGCGGTGCCGCTGTTCATCACCTACTACGAAACCGGCCTGGTGCCGCGCTTCCCCACGGCGGTGCTGGCCACCGGTCTGGGTCTCTTGTCCTTCCTGTCGCTGACCTGCGGCCTGATCTTGGACACGGTCACGCGTGGGCGGCGGGAGATGAAGCGGTTACGCTATCTGGAAATCCCCGCACCGGATTACGACAGCGGGTTTTTGAAGTAAGCGGGTGCCATGATCGTAGCGCGGATTAGGCGCAAGCCGTAATCCGCGGAAATCCTGTCGACGTTGTTCCGCGGATTACGCTTCGCTAATCCGCGCTACGAAAGCTCGGTCTGGATTGGCAGCCCCTGGCGTCACGGCTTCTTCTCTTCCGTTGCCTTCTGTTCGCGGAAGGCTTCGGCTTCCTGCTTCACCTTCGCGGTCTCGGCCTTTGCCTCCTCCTCGGTCAGCAGCGAGGGGAAGACGGTGATGGTCTTTTCTTCCAGCTTGAAGATATTCATGCCGATGCCGCTGATCCAGGCGGGAATGATCAACAGGCCGATGCCGGCGGCGATCAGACCGGCCAGCCGGGTCGTGGTTCGGCCCATCTTCAGGCGGCGGGTGGTTTCTTCCGATGTCGGCTCCGCCGACCAGGCCCGCTTCAGTTCCATTCCACCACCATCCTTTCCAAAATGTCCAAACGGTCAGCCTCTGTCGCCGGCTTGTCCCAGCGCAGCCGCGAAATGCGGGGAAAGCGCATGGCGATTCCGCTCTTGTGCCTTGTGGAGCGATGGACGCTGTCGAACGCCACCTCAAACACCAGGCCGTGTTCCACCTCCCGCACGGGACCGAAACGGTTGGTGGTGTGGTTGCGCACCCAGCGGTCGATCTCCGCCAGTTCCGCATCGGTGAAGCCGGAATAGGCCTTGCCGACGGGCACCAGCTCTCCGCCCTCTCCAGGCGTACCGCGCCACGCGCCGAATGTATAGTCGCTGTAGAAGCTGGACCGCTTGCCATGCCCACGCTGGGCGTACATCAGCACGCAATCCGCCGTCAATGGCCCGCGCTTCCACTTGAACCAGGGGCCCTTGGGGCGGCCACCGACATAGGCGCTGTCGCCGCGTTTCAGCATCAGCCCTTCGATGGAACCATCCTCCACCCCCTGATCGCGGGCCGACAGGCGCAGATGGGACAGGTGGTCCCAATCGGTAAAGGGGACAAGGGGCGACAGGTCCATGGCCAATGGGCGGGTGCGGGCGAACCAATGTTCCAGCCGGCGGCGGCGTTCGTCGAAGGGCACGGCGCGCAGGTCCGCGGCCCCATCGAACAGCAGGTCATAGACCCGCACGAAGGCGGGGAAATCACGTAGCATTGCCGCCGTCACCCGCTTGCGGTTCAGGCGCTGCTGCAAATCGTTGAAGGGCGCGATGCGGCCATCACGCGCCACCAGCAATTCGCCATCCAGAACGGCATGGAAACCCATCTGGGATGCCACGTCGGGGAAGGCCCCGGCAATCTCATCCCCGGTGCGGCTGTAGATGCGGGCCTTGTCCGGCGTGCCGCGCGCCACAAGCTGTACCCTGATCCCGTCCCATTTCCATTCGGCCCGGTAATCGCCGGGGTTCAGGGCCTGGATGTCGCTTTCTTCCAGCGGGTGGGCCAGCATCATGGGGCGGAAGCCGCCCGTGTCGCTGACGCCCGGCTTTTCCGCTTTGCCCGTCAGCCAGTCGAACAGGGGGGCGTAGGGCGGGGACAGGCCGTGCCACAACTCCTCCACCTGTTCTACGCTGGCCTCAACGCCCCTGGCATTGGCCCAGTCGACCAGGGCAGTCTTGGCCATGCGGGCCGACACGCCGATACGCAACCCGCCCGTGATCAGCTTCAACAGCGCCCAGCGGCCCGTGGCGTCAAGGCTGTCCAGCCAGCCGGACAGCAGGGCGGGGACGGTGCCGCGCTTGGCGCTGGAAAGCCCCTCCACCACCTCTGCCAGTCCCGGCGGGGGATGGTTGATGCCCGGTGGTGCGGGCCAGATCAGGGCCACGGTTTCGGCCAGATCGCCCACGAAATCATAGGACCAGGCGAACAGGGCCTGGTCAACACGGGTGGCCACCAGTTCCTTGACCATCCCGGCCTTGGCGGCGCTGAAGGACAGGTCGCCGGTCAGCGCCGCCAGGCCATAGCCGCGGTCGGGATCGGGCGCATGGTCCAGGTAATCGGCGATCATGCGCAGCTTGCCGTTGCGGGACGGCATATAGGCGAGCGCGTCAAGGAGGGTGGCGAAGGCTTGCATGGGCGTGGTTCCCTCACCCTCCCACCGGCTGACGCCGACAGGCCCCTCCCTCTCCCGCAGGCGGGCGAGGGGCAAACCCAATAATTTCCAGCCCTCGCCCACGACAGTGGGAGAGGGAGGGGCCCATCGCTGCCAAGCGATGGGAGGGTGAGGGAACGATGGACCTCATTCCTCCTCACCCCGGCCAACCAGATGCAGGGGCTTGGCCTTCACGCCCTGGGTCGTGGCCCAATGGACAAGCGCTTCTTCGCTGCCATGGGTGACCCACAGCTCACCCGGCGACACGTCGGTCACGGTCTGGCACAGCTCATCCCAATCGGCATGGTCGGAGACGATCAGGGGCAGTTCCACCCCATGCTGCCGGGCGCGCGCTCGCACCCGCATCCAGCCCGACGCATAGGCGGGCAGCGGGTCCGGCATCCGGCGCAGCCATTTGTCGGCCATGGCCGATGGCGGGGCCAGGACGATGCCGCCGCGCATGGAAGACGCATCGGCCACCGTCGCGGGGCGCAGGTCGCCAAGCTCTACGCCCTGTTCTTGATAGAGCGCACAGAGCGGCAGATGGGCGCCGTGCAGATAGAGCGGACGGTCGTAGCCGGCGCGGCGCAGCTCCGCGATCAGGCGCTGGCACTTGCCCAGGGCGTAGCAGCCGACAACGATGGTGCGTTCCGGGAAGACCGACAGCGTGTGCAGCAGACGGGCGATCTCGCCCTCCACCGGCGGGTGGCGGAAGACGGGCAGGCCAAAGGTGGCCTCTGTAATGAACGCATCGCAGGGGACGGGCTCAAAAGGCGCGCAGGTGGGATCAAAGCGGCGCTTGTAATCGCCCGACACCACCACCCGGCTGCCCCGCCATTCCATCACCACCTGCGCCGACCCCAGCACATGGCCGGCGGGCACGAACCGCACAGTCACCTCACCGATCCGGATCGGCTGGTGATAGGGCAGGGGCTGTTGCGCGGCCCCCGCCCCATCGCCCAGGCGCGCCCGCATGATGGCGAGCGTGCCTTGCGTGGCCAGGACATGGGCATGCCCTGGCCGTGCATGGTCGGAATGGCCATGGGTGATCACCGCGCGGTCGACAGCACGGGTCGGGTCGACATGGAAGCCGCCCGGTTCCACCCACAGACCCCCGCCACGGTCGGGCGGGCAGGGGGTGACCCAGCTGTCAGGTGCAGGGATCATCAGGACCCCGCCGGCATATGGACAAAGGCGCCCGGACCCAGCGGCAGTTCCGCCAGATACCAGCCACTGAACAGCGCCACCGCGCCGATACCCATCCATAGGGCCAGCGGCAGCATGGTGGCCAGCAGCGATCCGATGCCAAAGCTGGGCACATAACGCTGACACATGATCAGGATCAGCGGGAAATAGGGCAGAAGCGGCGTGATCGGATTGGTGAAGCTGTCCCCCACCCGGTAGGCCGCCTGCGTCGCCTCCGGCGTGATGCCCAGCAGCATCAGCATCGGCACCATCACCGGCCCCAGGATGGCCCATTTGGCGGATGCGCTGCCGATCAGGATATTGATCAGGGCCGAGACGATGATGATGGCGATCAGCAGCGGCAGGCCCGTGAAGCCCGCCTCCTTCAGGAAGGCAGCTCCATTGACGGCCAGGATGCCGCCCAGGTTGGACCAGCCGAACAGCGCAATGAACACCGCGCAGCAGAAGGCCAGCACGATATAGCCGCCCATATCGGACATGGACTGGCTCATCATCTTCACGACATCGCGGTCATTGCGGATGATGCGGGCGCCGATGCCATAGGCGATGCCGATCAGCAGGAAGCTGATGAACAGGACCGCCACGATGCCGCGCAGGAAGGGTTCGACGGTGCCGTTGGCGTCGCGCAGGATGGCGCCCTCCGGCACGACGGCCACGCCGAACAGGGCGGTGATGGCCATGATGGCAAGGCCGGCATAGCGCAGGCCGCGCTTCTCATTGGCCTGCTGTTCGGCGCTGGGCGCGTCGTCGGCAATGGTCAGGCCGGCGGCAACCGGGGCCGTCCGCATCAATCGCGGTTCGATCAGCCGTTCGGTGACCACCGTGCCGATGATGGTGAACAGGGGCACGAAGGCTGCCATCAGATACCAGTTGGCGGTGGCCAGCACCTCATAACTCGGGTCAACCAGACGGGCCGCCGCGGTACTGATCCCGCCCAGCAGCGGGTCGAGCGAGGTGACCAGCAAGTTGGAGGAAAAGCCCCCCGACACGCCGGCAAAGGCCGCCGCGATGCCGGCGATAGGGTGGCGGCCGGATGTGTGGAACAGCATCCCGGCCAGCGGGATCAGCACGACATAACCGGCATCGGTCGCCATGCTGGACTGCACACCGGCAAAGACCACGATCAGGGTCAGCAGGCTTTTCGGGACGGCGCGGACCAGGGCGCCCAGCGAGACGCCGATCAGGCCCGTCTTCTCCGCGACACCCACACCCATGACACAGAGCAGAACCACGGCCAGGGGCGGGAAGCTGGCGAAAATGGTGGGCAGATCGGTCAGGAAGCGGCGGATATTGTCCGCCGACAGAAGATTGGTGGCCACCAGTTCCTTGCCGGTGCCGGGATGGATGGCCGACACGCCCATGCCCGACAGGATGGCGGACAGTGCCACCAGAATGGCGATGGCGATCAGGAACAGGGTGGCCGGATCGGGCAACCGGTTCCCCACCCGTTCAATCGCCCCCAGAATGCCACCGCCCGCTTTTGCCTCAATGTCCGAAACTGCCATGTTTTCCTCTTTTGCTTCGCGCCCCGTTTGCCGGGCGTCGCTGGCGAAGATAGTGCATGCGGGCGCGCCGGGCGAGAGGGCGTTCAAGACAAAGCCACCGATCCGTGACAGGCTGTCTCCATGGAGATGGTCAATGGATATCGCTGCGAAAGCTGCGCCGACGTGGCGTTGGCCAAACGCGGCCTGGACCCCACCAAGGGCAATCAATCGCCCTTTGAGCGGGCACAGGAAGACGCGGCCAAGGCCGGCCTGACGGCACAGCCGCTGGGCGTCAACCAGCCGTTGACCACGGGCGTGCGCGGGACATTGTTGAATATTGTGGTTTGAGGGGGCGTCCCGGATTCATCTCTAGTCCTCAGGGACCATAGTGTGTTGAGATTCAGGGCATGGTCTTTCTACCCCATTGGAACTCATAGATTGCCTCCCCGGCGAAGGCCGGGGCCCAGGGGCCGAGCTTCCGACCGATCAGCAGCGTCGATCAACGCAGCGTCGAGGTTTGAGCCTGTGACCCCTGGGCCCCGGCCTTCGCCGGGGAGGCAGATTTTCTCAAGCTCAACAGTCCATGGGCGTAGGTCAGGTCGAGCGAAGCGAGCCCTGACGAACGACAGCGCCTATGAGATGTCAGGGCTCGGGCTTTGCCCTCGACCTGACCTACGGGCGGTTTCAGCCGCAAATCTGACGGGGCAAGGTGTGGGAGTAGGGCGGCGGGGGCCTTTCATCCTTTGCCATGCGCTCCAGCCATTGTCCGACCAGGGCATGGGACACGACGCGACCGGTGGCGACGTCGGCGCGTGCCTCTTCGATGGCGCGTGCCTTACGCGCCTCGTCTACATCGTCGAAGATGGATGTCGCAGTCTCCGTCATTAAATCAATATGGCACCAAGTATTGTTGCCAGCAACAATGCCCTATCCCCGGTCCTGCGCTCCGTGCCAGACGCGCAGGATGCGGACTTCATCCTCCGCGATGTCATAGACCAGGACATAGGGATGCACGACGGCCAGTTCGCGCGTGCCATCGGCGCGGGCCTTGCCGCGTTTGGGAAAGGTGGAGAGACTGTTGCCGGCGGTGAAAAGGTGTCTGACGATGCGGCTGGCAGCGTAAGGGTTGAATTGCGCGATGTAGGCCGCGTGGGCCTGAATGTCATCAATGGCGGTTTCGGTCCAGGTGACCAATGTCACCGGGGCACGCCTGAGCGGGGGGCGGGGGGCAAAGCTTCGCCGCGTTCCAGGGCGTCGGCCAGTTTTAGCAGCCATTGTCCGACCACGGCATGGGACACGACGCGACCGGCGGCGACGTCGGCGCGTGCCTCGGCGATGGCGCGTGTCTTACGCGCCTCATCCACATCGTCGAAGATCGAACCGGCCTGTTCCATGGCAGCGAGTATCGCACCCGATGCCGTTCCGGGCAAGCCAAGGGGCGTGCCGTCGGCTGTTGCGTCACTTTCGCAACGTGATGGGTCTGGAAACGGTAGCATTCGGTCGTTACGATACGCGTCAACGCACAAATCCGTACCGGCGGGGGCGCTGGGCGGGACATAAAAGAGGAATGTTGGGAAAATGGCCGGTATCGACAAGCGCATTACCGATGAAGAAGCCCTGTTGCTGCACAGCAGCGGGCGCCCCGGTAAGCTGGAAATCACCCCCACCAAGCCGATGGCCACACAGCGGGACCTGTCGCTGGCCTATTCGCCGGGGGTGGCGGCACCCTGCCTGCGCATCCATGCCGACCCTTCCACGGCCTATGATTATACGGCCAAGGGCAATATCGTCGCCGTCATCTCCAACGGCACCGCCGTTCTGGGCCTGGGCGATCTGGGGGCGCTGGCGTCCAAGCCGGTGATGGAGGGCAAGGCCGTCCTGTTCAAGCGCTTTGCCGATGTCGATGGCATCGATCTGGAGGTCGATACCCGCGACGTGGAGGAATTCATCAATTCCGTCCGCTATCTGGGTCCCAGCTTCGGCGGCATCAACCTGGAAGATATCAAGGCCCCGGACTGTTTCATCATCGAACAGCGCCTGCGCGAATTGATGGATATTCCCGTCTTCCATGATGATCAGCATGGTACCGCCATCATCGCCGCCGCCGGCCTGTTCAACGCCCTGGAAATGACGGGTCGCGACATTAAGGAAACCAGGCTGGTCATCAATGGTGCCGGTGCGGCGGCCATCGCCTGTGCCGAGCTGTTCAAATCCATGGGCATCCCGCATGGCAATATCATGCTGTGCGATACCAAGGGCGTGGTCTGGAAGGGCAGGGCCGAAGGCATGAACCAGTGGAAATCGGCGCATGCGGTGGTGACCGACGCCCGTTCGCTGGCCGATGCGGTCGCCGGGTCGGACGTGTTCGTGGGCCTGTCGGCCAAGGGGGCCATGACGCCCGCCATGGTTAAGTCCATGGCCAAGAACCCCATCATCTTCGCGCTGGCCAACCCCGATCCGGAGATCACGCCGGAGGAGGTGCGGCAGGTGCGTGACGATGCCATCGTGGCGACGGGCCGGTCGGATTATCCCAATCAGGTCAACAACGTCTTGGGCTTTCCCTATATTTTCCGCGGCGCCCTGGACGTGCGGGCCAGCACCATCAATGACCAGATGAAGATCGCCGCTGCCCGCGCGCTGGCGGCCCTGGCGCGCGAGGATGTGCCGGACGAGGTGGATGCCGCCTATTCCGGTCGTCGCCTGCGCTATGGTCCCGAATATATTATCCCGGTGCCGTTCGACCCGCGCCTGATCTCCACCATTCCCGCCGCCGTGGCCCAGGCGGCCATGGATACGGGCGTGGCGCGCAAGCCCATTGTCGATATGGATGAATATCGCCGCAGCCTTCGCCTGCGCCTGGACCCCACGGCGGACAGTTTGCAGTTGATCGCCGACAAGCTGCGCAGCAGCCCGCGCCGCGTGGTGTTTGCCGAGGGCGAGGAGGAGCGGGCCATCCGCGCCGCCATCGCCTACCGCTCCGGCGGGTTCGGCCACCCGGTCCTGATCGGGCGCGAGAATGTGGTGCAGGAAAAGCTGGCCAGTCTGGGCCTGTCGGGGGTGGAGCCGCTGGATATCCAGAATGCCCGTTTCGGTGCGCCGAATATCGAGCGCTATACCGATTTCCTCTACAAGCGCCTGCAACGGCGTGGCCATCTGCATCGCGATTGTCAGCGCTGGGTCAACCAGAACCGCAATGTCTTTGCCGCCTGCATGGTGGCCACGGGCGATGCCGACGCCATGGTGACGGGCCTGACCCGGTCCTTCGCCGTCAGCTTTGAGGATATCGAGCGGGTGATCGACCCGCAGCCCGACCATATCGTGTTCGGCCTGTCGGTGCTGGCCACGCGCAAACGTACCGTCTTCATCTCCGACACCACCGTGCATGAACGCCCGACACCCGAACAACTGGCCGATATCGCCATCCAGTCGGCGCGCATGGCCCGCCAGATGGGCCATGAACCGCGCGTCGCCTTCCTGTCCTTCAGCAATTTCGGCCAGCCCATGCGCGACCGCGCCGCCCATGTGCGCGAAGCCGTGTCGCTGATGGACAAGCGCAAGGTCGATTTCGAATATGACGGTGAGATGTCGGCGGATACGGCGCTTGATTACGATCTGATGAAGCGCCTGTACCCGTTCGCGCGCCTGTCAGGGGCGGCCAATGTGCTGATCATGCCGGCGCTGCACGCGGCCAATATCGGGGCCAAGCTGCTGCACAAGTTCGGCGGCGGCAACCTGATCGGCCCGCTGCTGATCGGCATGGATAAGCCGGTGCAGGTGGTGCAGATGGGCGCCACGGTGAATGAGCTGACCACGGCGGCCATCATGGCTGCGCATGACAGTTTGGCGCGGTGAGTTAACCGCGCGGGACGAACGCGAGGCGAAGATCGAGGGCCTTGGCAACGGCCATCAAGGTGGAGAGGGTGGGGTTCCCATCCTCTCCCAACGCCTTGTAAAGCCCCTCCCGGCTGATCCCACTTTCGCGCGCCAGTTTCACCATGCCGCGAGAGCGGGCGGCGATGCCCAGGGCGCGGATCAGGAAGGCAGGGTCGTCCTCTTCCGCCGCTGCCTCCAGAAAGGCGGCGATATCCTCTGGTGTTTCCAGATAACTGGCGGCGTCGAAGGGCTTCAGATCGCTGAGTTCAGGCATCGGGCTTCTCCAGGGCCGGTGGCAGGCTGGCGGACAGGCGCTGCGCGGCGGCGATATCTCTGACTTGTGAAGACTTGTCACCACCGCACAGCAGGATGACCAGCACTCCGCCCCGCTGCGTGAAGTAGACGCGGTAGCCAGGGCCGTAATCAATCCGCATTTCACTGACGCCTTGTTCGACAGGGCGGACATCACCTGGATTACCCTCGGCCATGCGCAGGATACGGACCTTGATCCGGGCCTTGGCCCGCTCGTCACGCAAGGCGCGCAGCCAGTCGGAGAATTGCGGGGTTTCGCGTATGTCGATCACCGGAATAATGTGCACTAGAGTTGACACCTCGTCAATTGTGACAGTCGGTGATGTCAATTATTAAGTTTCCGTGATGCTGTTACCCTGGCCCTGCGGCAATGTTATCTCCTCCGGTCCCGCTCTATGGCGGGAGGGAAATGATAAGAATGGCAGGGACAGATGCGGTGGTATGAGGTGCGGCCGGTTCGGTTCGTGCTGATCGGCGTGGCGCTGGTCGGGCCGACGGCGGCCATCCTGCTGGCCTTGCTGCTGGCGGGGCATGTCGATGCCGGGGTGGCGCTGCCGGCGCTGCTGGTCAATGTCGTGGTGGCGGTGGCCATCCTGCGCATGATCCAGACCGATACGCGCCGCCTGACCGATTATGCGGAGCTTCTGGGGGACGCGTCGACCCCCCTGCCGCCCCCGTCGGTGGACAGTGTCACGGCGGAGTTCATCGCGTCGGCCATGGCACGGGCGCATCAGGGCTGGCTGGACCGGGAAAGCAAGGATGCGGGCCGGGCCGGCCTGTTCGAGGCGGTGATCGACCAGTTGCATGACCCGGTCATCCTGCTGGGGCCAGGCCGCGAGGTGCGGCGCGCCAACCAGGCGGCGTGCAAGCTGTTCGGTGACCGGCTGCTGGACCGCGATCTGGCCAGTTCGGTGCGCACGCCCAGCCTGCTGGAGGCCGCCGAGGCCGTGCTGGCCGGTGGGGCGTCGCGCACGGTGGAGGTGCTGCTGCCCGTACCGGTGGAGCGCACATTGCAGGCGCGGGTCAAGCCGTTCCGCCCGCCGGGGGAAGACGGGCCGCTGCTGGTGCTGCTAACGCTGCATGACATCACGGTCCTGAAACGGTCCGAGCAGATGCGGGCCGATTTCGTGGCCAATGCCAGTCATGAGCTACGCACGCCGCTGGCGGCCTTGATCGGCTTCATTGAGACGCTGCGCGGACCGGCCAAGGATGATGCGGCGGCGCATGAACGCTTCCTGGGCATCATGTTCGATCAGTCCAACCGCATGTCGCGGCTGGTCAATGATCTGCTGTCGCTGTCACGGATCGAGATGGATGAGCATTCGCCGCCCACCGAACAGGTGGATGTGGCCAAGATCGTGCGTAATGTGGCCGCCACGCTGGAACTGCGCGCCGCGTCACGCAAGGTGAAGCTGAAGCTGGAACAGCCCGACAGCCTGCCGCCGGTCGTGGGGGACGAGGATCAGCTGTCCCAGGTGTTCCAGAACCTGATCGACAATGCCATCAAGTATGGCAAGGAACAGACGGAAGTGACGGTGGCCGTCACCGCCTCCACCCAGGGCAAGGCGGGCACGGTGCGCGGGCCGGCGGTGATGGTGGCCGTCACCGACCGGGGCGATGGCATCGCCCGCACCCATCTGCCGCGCCTGACGGAGCGATTCTATCGCGTGGATCCCGCCCGGTCGCGCGCGCTGGGCGGCACCGGGCTGGGGCTGGCCATCGTGAAGCATATCGTCAACCGCCACCGTGGCCGCCTGATCATCGACAGCGAGGTGGGCAAGGGCAGCACCTTTACCGTGATGCTGCCGGCGGCCAAGGCGGTGAAGGTTGTTGAGCGGGAGGTGGGGTAGGGGCAGCGGCGGCCTTGTTCCCTCACCCTCCCAGGCCCTGATGGGCCTGGGCCCCTCCCTCTCCCACGTTCGTGGGCGAGGGGTGAAGTTTTGCCCCTCGCCCGCTTGCGGGAGAGGGAGGGGCCCGAACGCGTCAGCGTTTGGGAGGGTGAGGGTAAGCCCCCCTACTTCTTCTCCGCCGCTTCCTTTTCCGCCTTCTTCTTTGCCAGGAATTCCTTGGCCTCCGGCGCGTTCAGGCCGCCATCGGCCATGAATTTCCAGGACCCGTCCTTCTGCTTGCGCCAGATGCTGACATAGCGGGAGGGGGGCAGCTCCTCCTTGGTGCCGTCGGGCTTCAGCTTGTAATAGCGGGCCTTGCCCCAGGTGTAGCCCAGGGTGCCATCAGCCGACACGGCACCATCCATCGGCCCCCAGTCTATCTCCAGATCCGTGCCGAAAAGGGTCGTCAGGGCGCTGGCGTCCGTGCCGGGCACGGGATCGTTCAGCATCAGCACCCGCGTCTCCGCATATTCGGCGAAGGCCTTGCCCGGACCCACCTCCTTGGCGCGGGCCGCGAAGGCGCGGTCGGCGTCCATCACGGCCTGGGCCGGGTGGCTTTGTGCCCAGACCGGCAATGTCATGAATGTTGCGCAGGTCAGCGCCCCGAAGGTGCGCGCCAGCGTGCCGGTCTTGCGCCGGTTCTTGTCCGAAAAACCCATATCCAGTTCCTTGCAAAAGTGAAATTTCCCTGCAATTTCAATGGTGAAGGACTCTGTGGCGGCTGCCAATGGCCAATGTGTAACGCAACTGTATCGCGGGTGGCGGCGGCGCGGTTTCGGGGCCGGTGTCATGGAACTGTAACGTAGATGTAGTATTTGCGTCTCGCAGCGCAGCTATGGTCCCGGCACCCAGCAGGGACATGGCCACAGGGTGAAGGCAGGCATCACGGGATGCCAGGGCCTAGTCCGTGAGCCGCCCAGTTAACCGGAGGCCCTTGTCGTGACCACCAAGAAGCTCGTCCTCGCCGCCGTTATCGGCGCTGTTTCCTTCGTCGGCCTGGCCGGCGCTGCCGCTGCCCGCGACCAGATCCGCATCGTCGGCTCCTCCACGGTGTTCCCCTTCACCTCCACGGTTGTCGAGCGCTTCGGCCAGACCACGAAGTTCGGCGCTCCGATCCTGGAATCGACGGGCACCGGCGGCGGCATGAAGCTGTTCTGCTCCGGCATCGGCGCCGATTTCCCGGACGCCACGGGCGCCTCGCGCGCCATGAAGGCCAGCGAGTATGACACCTGCCAGAAGAACGGCGTCGAGCAGATCACCGAGCTGGTCATCGGCTATGACGGCATCGGCTTCGTGCAGTCCAAGAAGGGCAAGCCCTTCAACGTGACCAAGGCCCAGCTGTTCGCCGCCTTGGCCAAGGAAGTGGAAGTGAACGGCCAGATCGTTCGCAACCCGTACAAGACCTGGAAGGATGTCGACGCCTCCCTGCCGGCCATCGAGATCGAAGTGCTGGGCCCGCCGCCGACGTCGGGTACCCGCGACGCCTGGGTCGAGCTGGTGATGGAGCCGGGCTGCAAGGAATTCCCGGCCATCAAGGCCCTGGACGCCACCCGTCACGCCGCCGTCTGCAAGACCGTCCGTGAGGATGGCGCCTATGTCGAAGCCGGCGAGAACGACAATGTGATCGTGCAGCGCCTGCAGGCTAACCCGAACGCCTTCGGCATCTTCGGCTACAGCTACCTGGAAGAGAACCAGGACAAGCTGCATGGCCTGACCATCAACGGCGTGGAGCCGAAGTACGAGACCATCGCTTCCGGTCAGTACCCGATCTCCCGCCCGCTGTTCGTGTACTTCAAGAACCAGCATTTCGGCGTGATCCCCGGCCTGAAGGAATTCCTGGCCGAGTACGCGTCGGAACGCGCCATGGGTGATGAAGGCTACCTGGCCGACAAGGGCCTGGTGCCGCTGCCGGCCGACAAGCGCAAGGTCTCCGAGGCCGCCGCGCTGAAGCTGACCCCGATGGCCAAGCCGGCTTCGTAATGTGCAATACCGGGCCGGCGCAGGACAGCTGCACCGGCCCGGTGTATAAGCAGATGGCGGAACCGGCGGCGTCAGACCTGATGCCGCCGGTTTGCCGTAACCGGTAACCCTCCCCCTGACAGCGGCGGATCGAACCACATGTCAGTCACCTTGACCGTAGCCGTCCTGTTGTTCCTGTCGCTGGCCGGATTCTGGCTGGGGCGCAACCGGGCCGTGGCCGTGGCCGGCGGGCGCATCGCCAATCTGCACTCCGTCCCCACTTATTACGGCTCCTACATGGCGCTGTGGGCCGGTCTTCCCGCCCTGGTGCTGATCCTGGCCTGGCTGGCGCTGCGTGGCGCCGTCATGGACTGGATGGTGCTGTCGGCCATGTCGCCGGAACAGTTGGAAGCTTGGGCGCGCGTCATGCTGGCCCCGGCGGAGCTGGAAACGCTGCTGCCCACCATCGCCGATGGCGCCTCGGCCCTGAGCCAGACGCACCGCCAGCTTCTGCTGATCAATATCGGCAATCTGGCCATCGGACAGGCGCAGTATGTGAACCCGAGCGTCATCGACGCCATCAATCCGGCTGCCAGCCACCTGTCGCAGCTGCGCGGGCTGGCCGACTGGACCCTGTTCGGTGCCGTGCTGGCGCTGGCCGGTGGCGCGCTGGCCTTCACCTGGTCGAAGATCGGGCCGGAATTCCGGGCGCGCAACAATGTCGAGCGCATCGTCACGCTGCTGCTGGTGCTCTGCTCCACCATCGCGGTGCTGACGACGGTCGGTATCGTGCTGTCGCTGCTGTTCGAGAGCATCCGCTTCTTCACCAAGGTGCCGATCACCGAGTTCCTGTTCGGCCTGCAATGGTCGCCGCAGACGGCGATCCGTGCCGATCAGGTGGGGTCGTCCGGTGCCTTCGGTGCCATCCCGCTATTCACCGGTACCCTGCTGATCGCCACTATCGCCATGATCGTGGCGGCCCCGGTCGGCCTGATGTCGGCCATCTACCTGTCCGAATATGCGCCCAAGCGGGTGCGCGGTCTGGTGAAGCCGGTGCTGGAGATCCTGGCCGGCGTGCCCACCGTGGTCTACGGCTTCTTCGCCATCCTGACGGTGGCGCCCTTCATCCGCGATGTCGGTGCGGCGCTGGGCATTCCCATCTCCTCGCAAAGCGCGCTGGCCGCCGGTGTGGTCATGGGCATCATGATCGTGCCCTTCGTGTCCTCGCTGGCCGATGACGTGATCAATGCGGTGCCGCAGTCGCTGCGTGACGGGTCCTACGGTCTGGGTGCCACCAAGTCGGAAACCATCAAGCAGGTGGTCATGCCCGCCGCCTTGCCCGGCATCGTCGGCGCCATGCTGCTGGCTGTCAGCCGCGCCATCGGCGAGACGATGATCGTGGTGATGGCCGCCGGCCTGCAGGCCAGCCTGACCCTGAACCCGCTGGCCAGCGTCACGACGGTAACGGTGCAGATCAAGTCCATCCTGGTCGGTGACCAGGAGTTTGACAGCGCCAAGACGCTGTCGGTCTTCGCCCTGGGTCTGGTCCTGTTCCTGGTGACCCTGGCGCTGAACGTCATTGCCCTCCGCATCGTCCAGAAATACCGGGAAAAATATGACTGAGATCGCAGAGCCGATGCACACAGCCATGCCCGTGTCCCTCCACACCGGCGACGCCGCCACCAAGCGACTGAAGGCGCGCTATGCCGCCGAACGCCGCTTCCGCCTCTATGGCATCCTGGCCATCCTGTTCGCCTGCTCGATGCTGGTCATCCTGCTGTCGACCCTGCTGAAGGAAGGCACCTCGGCCTTCTTCCAGACAGAGGTGAAGCTGGCGGTCACTATCGACCCCGCCACCATCGACCCGCAGGGCACAGGCAACCCGGCCGAATGGGACCGTGGCGCGTTCCAGACCCTGGTGTCCGACGCGCTGTACAAGGAGTTCCCGGAGGTTACGGGCCGGACGGAGAAGCGCGACGTGCGCGGTCTGGTCAGCCCGGTGGCCGGTGTGCGCCTGGGCAAGATGCTGGACAGCGACCCGTCCCTGGTCGGTCAGACGATCGAGGTCTGGCTGCCAGCATCGGACGGCATCAACCAGATCGTCAAGGGCGGCATCGACCGCACCCTGCCGGAGGTGGAGCGTCCGATCAACGACAAGCAGCTGGCCTGGTTCGACAGCCTGGAACAGCGCGGCGACGTGCGGTCGGCCTTCAACACCACCTTCTTTACCGCCAGCGACAGCAATTATCCCGAGCTGGCAGGCCTGCTGGGGGCGGCGGTCGGCACCTTGCTGACCATGGCGGTGACCCTGTTCACGGCCTTGCCCATCGGTGTTGCAGCGGCCGTCTATCTGGAAGAGTTCGCGCCGAAGAACCGGCTGACCGAGATCATTGAGGTCAATATCAACAATCTGGCGGCCGTGCCCTCCATCGTGTTCGGTCTCCTGGGTCTGGCGGTATTCCTCAACTTCTTCGGCATGCCGCGCTCTGCCCCGCTGGTCGGTGGTCTGGTGCTGGGCCTGCTGGTGCTGCCCACCATCATCATCGCCAGCCGCGCGGCATTGAAGGCGGTTCCGCCCTCGATCCGGGAGGCAGCGCTGGGCATGGGCGCCTCGCGCCTGCAGACGGTGATGCACCATGTGCTGCCGCTGGCCATGCCGGGCATCATGACGGGCACCATCATCGGCATGGCCCATGCCGTGGGTGAGACGGCGCCCTTGCTGATGATCGGCATGAACGCCTTCATCACGTCGGCCCCGGACGGCCTGCTGGCCAGCTCCTCGGTCCTGCCGGTGCAGATTTTCATGTGGTCGGACAAGCCGGAACGCGGCTTTGTCGAACTGACCTCGGCCGCCATCCTTGTGCTGCTGGCCTTCCTGATCCTGATGAACGGTGCCGCCATCTGGCTGCGCAAGAAATTCGAACGTCGGTGGTAAAAATGGACAGCATGACCCTGAACAAGCCTGTACAAGCCGCCGTCACCCAGCCGGTGAAGGTGTCGGCCCGCGACGTGAAGGTCTATTACGGCGCCAAGCGCGCCCTGCACGGCGTCAATGTCGATATCTACCAGAACGAGGTGCTGGCCATGATCGGCCCCTCGGGCTGTGGCAAGTCCACGTTCCTGCGCACCCTGAACCGCATGAACGACACGATCGATATCTGCCGCGTCGAAGGCAAGATCCTGCTGGATGGCGAGGATATCTACGATCCCAAGCTGGACGTGGTGCAGTTGCGCGCCCGTGTCGGCATGGTGTTCCAGAAGCCGAACCCGTTCCCGAAGTCGATCTATGAGAACGTGATCTACGGGCCGAAGCTGCATGGCCTGGCGACCCGCAAGGACGAGTTTGACGCCATCGTCGAAACCTCGCTGAAGCGCGCCGGCCTGTGGAACGAGGTCAAGGATCGCCTGCATGAGCCGGGCACCGGCCTGTCGGGCGGCCAGCAGCAGCGCCTTTGCATCGCGCGCGCCGTTGCCGTCAGCCCGGAAGTCATCCTGATGGACGAGCCCTGCTCGGCGCTTGACCCCATCGCCACCGCGCATATCGAGGAGCTGATCGACGAGCTGCGCGAGAGCTTCACCATCGCCATCGTCACCCACAACATGCAGCAGGCCGCGCGTGTATCGCAGCGCACGGCCTTCTTCCATCTGGGTGATCTGGTGGAGGTGGGCGACACCGAGGAAATCTTCACCAACCCGCGCGATGAGCGCACCCAGGGCTATATCACGGGCCGGTACGGTTGATGCCCGCTGCCGTAGGTCGTGGGTGAGGCAACGCCGAACCCCGACTTTTACACGGTTCCGTCGCTTGTCGGGGTTCGGCGCCTGCCTCACCCCGACCTACGGTCATCATGCTTTAAGGGACCCACGTCCATGTCGCCGACCGAACATACCGTCAAGTCCTTCGAGGCGGAATTGCAGCGCCTGTCCAACCTGATCGCCCAGATGGGCGGCGTGGTGGAGGCGCAGGTGGAAGCGGCCGTGCAGGCCGTGGGCCGCCGCGATGTCGAAGGCGCCACCAAGGTCATGCAGGGCGATACCCGCCTGGATGAGTTTGAGCGCCAGATCGAACATGATGCCATCCGCATGCTGGCGCTGCGCGCGCCGGTCGGCGTGGATTTGCGTGAGGTGCTGGCGGCACTCAAAATCTCCGCCGATCTGGAACGCACGGGCGACTATGCCGCCAATATCGCCAAGCGCTCCATCGCGCTGGCGCAGTTGCCCATCATGCGCCCCGCCGGGACCATCCCGCGCATGGGCCGTCTGGTGCAGGAAATGCTGAAGGATGTGCTGGACGCCTATATCGACCGCGATGTCGACAAGGCCGTGGCCGCCTGGCACCGGGATGAGGAGCTGGATGATCTCTATACCAGCCTGTTCCGCGAGGTCCTGACCTACATGATGGAAGACCCGCGCAACATCACCCCCTGCACGCATCTTCTGTTCATTGCCAAGAACCTGGAACGCGCCGGCGACCATGCGACCAACATCGCGGAAACCGTGCATTTCCTGGTCAAGGGCCAGCCGCTGACGGCGGAACGGCCCAAGAGCGACAAGTCCAGCTTCACCATCATTGAACCGGTCGAGGGCGAGGGCTGAGCTAGCCCCGCCCCGCCACCATCTAGCGCCAAGGGACCCCGATGAACGCCGCCTTGAAGCCGCTGATCCTGGTTGTTGAAGACGAGGCCGACCTCGTCACCCTGCTGTCCTACAACCTGGAACGTGAAGGGTTCCGGGTCATCACCGCCGGTGACGGGGAAGAAGCCCTGCTGCTGGCCGATGAACGCAGCCCGCATCTGATCCTGCTGGACTGGATGCTGCCGCTGATGAGCGGGCTGGAGGTCTGCCGCCAGTTGCGCCGCAATCCCAAGACCCGCGAGACGCCCGTCATCATGCTGACGGCGCGCGGGGAAGAGGCGGACAAGGTCCGTGGCCTGAACAGCGGGGCGGATGATTACCTGTCCAAGCCGTTCAGCCCCACCGAACTGGTCGCCCGTATCCGCGCCGTCCTGCGCCGCGCCTCGCCGGGTCTGGCGGAGGAGCTGCTGCGCTTCTCCGACATCTCCATGGACCTGGCGGCCCACCGCGTTCGGCGCGGGGGCCGGGATATCCATCTGGGGCCGAAGGAATTCGCCTTGCTGCGCCATTTCATGCAGCATCCGGGGCGGGTTTTCTCGCGTGAACAGCTGCTGGACATCGTCTGGGGCCACGACGTCTATGTCGAGTTGCGCACCGTCGACGTACATATCCGCCGGCTGCGCAAGGCGCTGAACGAGACGGAAGAGCAGGACGTGATCCGCACCGTCCGTTCGGCGGGTTATGCGTTGGATAACAAGACGACGATGTGAGTCTTGGGACAGAGAATTGAAAAGGGCGCTGTCGAGGGACAGTGCCCTTTTTTCTACAGTGCGCGGCCTATTTCGTCATCCCGGCGAAAGCCGGGACCCAGGGGCCGAATGCCCGACCTTTCGGCGGCTTCGACCAAAGCAGCGTAGAGCTTTGATCCTGTGGCCCCTGGGTCCCGGCTTTCGCCGGGATGACGAGGGGAGCCAAGTGCGTTGAGGCGATATCACCCCAACTGCCGGCGCAGATGGTTCAGCACGTCGGTGCGGGTCAGCAGGCCCAGGAACACCGGGCCATCCATGATGATGGCCACCATGTTGCGGTTGAACAGGGCGCGCAGGTCGGCCATGGTCGCGGTCACGGGCAGGGTTTCCAGCCGGTTGACCATGGCCGTATAGACCTTGTCCCGGAACCGCGCCGGGTCCTTTTCGACATGCAGCAGCAGGTCGCTTTCATCCAGGATGCCGATCACCCGTTCGCCTTCCATCACGGGCAACTGTGACACGTCGGAAATCCGCATCCGCTTGTACGCGGTCAGCAGCGTATCCTCCGGCCCGACGGTGACCACCTGACCCTTGTCGAAGCGGCGGGTCATCAGGTCGCGCAGATCGTTATGACGCTCGCGCGGGGTGAAGCCGTGATCTTCCATCCAGGCATCGTTGAACATCTTCGACAGGTACTTGTTGCCCGTGTCGCAGACGAAGGTGACGACCTTCTTGGGCGTCGTTTGCGCCCGGCAATATTTCAGCGCCGCCGCGAACAGGGTGCCCGATGAGGAGCCGGCCAGGATGCCCTCCAGCCGCAGCAGGTCGCGCGCGGCGTTCAGGCTTTCGGTATCGCTGACATAATAGGCGGCCTTGGCGTACTGAAGGTCGCAGATGGGGGGCACGAAATCCTCGCCCACGCCTTCGACCACCCAGGAACCGGGTTCGTCATGGGTGCCCTTGTTCACCAGATCGGCAATGATGGAGCCGACCGGGTCGGCGATGACCATGGCGGTCTTGGGACTGGCCTTGGCGAAGAAGGCGCCCAGGCCCGTGAAGGTGCCGCCAGAGCCGATGCCGGCCACCACCGCGTCAATGTCGCCATCCATCTGGCGCAGCATCTCCGGGCCGGTCCATTCCTCATGCGCGCGCGGATTGGCGGGGTTGGCGAACTGGTTCACATAGAAGCTGCCGGGAATTTCGGTCGACAGGCGTTCGGCAATGTCCTGGTAATAGGCGGGGTGGCCCTTGCCCACATCCGACCTTGTGATGTGGATCTGTGCGCCCAGGGCGCGCAGATTGTTGATCTTCTCGGTCGCCATCTTGTCGGGGATAACCAGGATCAGGCGGTAGCCCTTGGCGGCGCAGACCAGGGCCAGGCCCAGGCCGGTATTGCCTGCCGTCGCCTCGATCACCGTGCCGCCGGGGGCCAGCTTGCCCTCTGCCTCCGCCGCCTCGATCATCTTCAGCGCGATACGGTCCTTGATGGAGCCGCCGGGATTCTGGTTTTCCAGCTTCAGATACAGCTCACACGGGCCGGTATCGAAACGGGTGA
This sequence comes from Niveispirillum sp. FG156, assembly GCF_057809555.1. Taxonomy (NCBI): domain Bacteria; kingdom Pseudomonadati; phylum Pseudomonadota; class Alphaproteobacteria; order Rhodospirillales; family Azospirillaceae; genus Niveispirillum; species Niveispirillum sp. FG156. The sequence continues at coordinate 82,266 of NZ_JBMDKE010000024.1, forward strand.
TGCGGACGATCGGGGTGTTGCCGATCATGGACAGGATGGCGGGTGCGCCGGACATGTTTCCCCCCTGGGGCAAATGGTTTTGCCTTCAGGGAACCGCATCCTCAAACCACCCGCAAGGGGGTGTGAAATAACGAAATCAAGCTGCGGCGCAGGTGCGATCCACGCACGATTCCGGCGGATTTGGCCGCCCATCCGCATTGATCAAACCCGCCTGCAAAAGCGCTTCGACATTGTCGGTCAGATTCTCCGCGCAGGCAGGCCTTTCCCAGCCCTCCAGCCAGTTCTGTTCCAGGAAGGCCAGGATGGCGGGCTGGCCCAACTCCACCTCCCACAGGATGCCCAGCAGCGAGGCCAGCGCCTCTTCGCGTATCTGGTCATCCTGGCCCACGGCCAGCGCGCGGTTGGCCTCCTCAATCCGGCCGGACTCAGGACCGGCACCCAGGCCGAAATCGATCAGGCCCCGGCGTTCCGGCGGGGCCACCAGCCAGTGTGCCACCTCATGGATCAGGACATAGGCCTCTGACCGGGTGCGGATGGAATGACCATCATAGGAAAAGGCGGCCTGCGGCTCCTCATCGATTACGCCGATGCCAAAGCGGCGGGCCAGAGCGACGCCTGCCGCCCGGTGGGAAGGCGTGTCCACACCCAGCGCGATCAGATCGCGCGTGGCCGCAATGCGGGCCAGCACCTTGGCCGTCCGGCTTTCGGGGGTCAAGTTGCTGGCGACGGCGGCCAGGGCATCCGGGAGGATGTGTTCGGGGATGGTGGTCAGTTGCATGGCGTGCAGAAGATAGTCGCCCGCGCCCTGGCGTGAAGTGCCAAACAAGCGCGGCGGGATATCGCAGGGCGCAGGGGTGGCGGGCGAATTATGCGGTCGGCATGAAATCTTGACCTCCGGTCAATCTTTCCCGCCCCTCAATCGCCGGCGCCCACATCCGTGGGCTTGGCTACGCGCCATGTGGCGCGCGGCGGCGGTCGCCGCCGTACCGGCGGTCAACAATCTTGATCGCCGGTATCATTGCGCCAGCAAACCAAGGATATAGGCCTTGGCCGATGCGGCATCCCGTGCCCGCAGCGCCCCGCGCTGCCACAGGTCGCACAGGCCATGCACCTCTCCCCAGGCGCGCATGACGCGGTCGCGGATCGCGATGGAGAAGCCGGGCGGATCGTCCCCCCGGCGGAAGGCCTTGCCCGCAAGGCGCGTGACCTTGGCGACCGACGGGGCCAGGGCCGGATGGGTCAGGTAATCCTGTCCCGGAATGCCATACATCAGGGCGTACAGCGCGGGCCGGTCCAGGGCGAAATCCACATAGGCGCGGTAGAGCGGGCCGGGCCTGGGCTGACCGCCCTCGCCATCGAACCCGGCCTGGATCACGGCGGCCAGCCCATCGAACCCCTGTGCCGCCAGGGCCAGGGTCAGTTCATGCTTGTCCGCGAAATGGCGGTAAAGCGCGCGGTGATTGACACCGACCGCCGCCGCGACCGCGCGGAAGGACAGGGCCTCCGGGCCGCCTGCCTCCACCATGGCCAGGGCCGCCGACAGGGAGGCGGCGCGCAGGTCGCCATGGTGGAAGCTGTCGCGGCGGGGGGCCAGGTCGGTGGTCAGGACCGCTTGGGGCTGACGTACCATTCCACCACCATCTTCGACACGGGGCTGCCGGCGCCGTCCAGGATCTCCACCTCCACGGGGAAGCGCACCTTGCCGGAGGATTCCAGTTCCGCTCGCAGATCGGCACCCGACCGGCCCGTGCGGGCCACGGCGCGCAGATCGCCCTTGGCCACGGCCAGATACTGGATCGTCGCCTGGGCCGCCACGGGCCGGATGCTCGCCAGGACAGGCGCCATGGCACCGGCCATCGCCCCGCCGCTGGCCGTTTCGGCCAGCGTGAAGATGACGCCGGCATGGGGCGTGCCGATATGGTTCTTCACCTCCGCCCGGTCGGTCACCCGCGCCTCGGCGGTGCCGTCGCCAATGCTGACCAGATCAATGCCGCAATGGTGCACGAAGGGCAGGGAACCCACCATCTGCTGGCGGATCATGTCATAGACCATTTTGGGCCTCACCTTGAACAACAGAGGAAGGATGATTTTCAGCATGGCTTAAAGTCTCCGATGGAGACATTGAGTGAAAACGAACGACCGGTCAAGAATTTTGTCCGGTGTCAGCCCGCCTTGGCGCGGGCTGCGGCGAGGAGGTTGATTGCCTGCTGGGTCAACGTCATGCGCTGTTGAGCGTGGGCGTAGAGGTCGGCGGGAAACAGGTCCCGGATGGCGGGTGTCACAGGACTGTCGATGGCGATGACGATCCGTTCCCGATCCGTCTGGTTCTCCACCTGATGCGGCAGGGCAAAGTCGCCCGTCCACAGGGTGCCGGGCGGGTAGGCCACTTTCTCATGTCCGATCCAGGTGAAGGCATCCGCCGGCACCCGCACCGGCAGCAGCAGACGGCAAATGTCCAGATGCAGGGCCTGATGGTCAAAATGCCATTTCAGGTCCACGCCCGGCGGCTGCCGCGTGATGTGCAGGCCGAACGGATCGATCCCGGCATCGCGCAGGAGGTCGGTCAGCAGGGGGATATGAGCCAGCGGCGGCTGTGGCACCGGCATCCCCTTCTGGTCCTTGTGCAGTAACGTGATGGCGGTCCAATCGCCGTTGGGGCTGCCGAAACGGTTGCGCTGCTCATCCGGCACGCTGTCGATGGCGGCCTGAACCTGATGTTCCAGCATGCTGGGATCGACCCTGATGCTGGACGCAGCCGATATCATCAGGCCGGACCCGACCGTCATTTCCTGCCAAGCAAGCAGCGCCGCCATCGCATTACCGCCGGTGGAACAGCATGACGCGGAAGGCCGGCTGATCCGGCCCCTTGGCCATCTGCATGCCCAGTTCCTCACCCAGGAAGGCGCTGCGGTCGAATTCCGGGAAATAGGTGTCGCCCACGGGGCTGGCCGCAATCTCGGTCAGAAAGACACGGGTTGCCAGGGGCAAGGCGGCGGCATAGATCTGCGCCCCGCCGATCACCATCACCTCGTTCCCGCCGGCGTCCTCCGCCAGGCGATTGCCCGTTTCGATGGCGGTTTCCAGGTCATGGACAACAATCGCGCCCTCGGCCACGAAATCGCGGTTGCCGGTGATCACGATGTGCGGACGGCCGGGCAGTGGCTTGGACCCGAAACTTTCCCAGGTCTTGCGGCCCATGATCATGGGCTTGCCCATGGTCACCTGCTTGAAGAAGCGCAGATCATTGGGCAGCTTCCAGGGCATGCGGCCTTCATGACCGATAACCCCATTGCGGGCGACGGCGGCGATCACGGAAAGGAACAAGGCAAAGTCTCCAGACGGTCGATGGGTGACAATAGCCGCCCGCCGGGCTAATGAACAACCATTGACAGCATGATGGGCGAAGCGGAGCCGACGGTCGATGCGCCATCCCGAACAGCAATATCTGGACCTGATGGAAGACATCCTGGCCCGTGGCGACCGCCGCGTGGACCGGACGGGCGTCGGCACCCTGTCCCTGTTCGGGGCCATGATGCGGTTCGACCTGTCGGATGGGACGGTCCCCATCCTGACCACCAAGCGCGTCTATTGGAAACTGGCGGTCAAGGAGATGCTGTGGTTCCTGACCGGCGGCACCAATATCCAGCCGCTGTTGAAGGAAAAGGTCACCATCTGGACCGACTGGCCGCTGGCCACCTATCGCCGGGAGACGGGCGAGGCGATCAGCCAGAAGGATTTTGAGCAGCGGATCGTCGAGGATGACGCCTTCGCCGCCCGCTGGGGCGAGCTGGGGCCGGTCTATGGCAAGCAATGGCGCCGCTGGCTGGGTCCCGATGGGCGGGAGCATGACCAGATCGCGGCCCTGATCAAGGGCCTGCGCGAAACACCCGCCAGCCGCCGCCTGCTGTTCCATGCCTGGAACGTGCCGGAACTGGGCGGCATGGCCTTGCCGCCCTGCCACATGGTCTATCAGTACCATGTCACCAGCGATGGCCGCCTGAATAGCCTGATGTATCAGCGCAGTTGTGATGTGCTGCTGGGCCTGCCCTTCAACCTGACCGGCGCCGTGGCGCTGCAGGCCATGCTGGCGCAGCAGGCGGGGCTGCGGCTGGGGGAGTTTGTGTGGATGGGCGGGGATGTGCATCTCTACCTCAACCACCTGGACGCCGCGCGCGAACAGCTGTCCCGCCCCCCCCGCCCCCTGCCGCGCCTGACCCTGACCCCGCGCGCCGAGAGCATCGACGCCTACCGGATCGAGGATTTCGGGGTCGAAGCCTACGACCCTCACCCGCCGATCAAGGCGGATGTGGCGGTTTAGCCGGTGCCGCTGCCTAGAAAATAATCAATATTTTACAGTGGGATGCTTGTGGTTTTCGTGGGAAGCTGGCGGCACTTCAGCCCAGCCGGAGATGCCCCGCGATGACCCGCCTGCGTTCGCTTGCCCTGTCGTTTTGCCTTGCCACCGCACTGACCGCCATACCGGCCACAGGGGCCTGGGCGCAGAAGGAAGGGGCGGTGGTCACGGCGCTGCCGATGGGCAAGGCTATGGTGTCGTCGGCGGACCCGCGGGCCACCGATGCGGGGCGCGAAATCCTGCGCCAGGGCGGGTCGGCGGCGGATGCGGCGGCGGCCCTGATGCTGGCCCTGACGGTGGTGGAGCCGGAATCGTCGGGCATCGGCGGGGGCGGTTTCCTGCTGTATCACCCCGCAGGAAGCAAGGACACGTTCAGCTATGACGGGCGGGAGGAGGCGCCATCGGCGGCCAAGCCCGACCGCTTCATGAAGAACGGCCAGGAAATGGATTATGAGCTGGCGCGGGCCGGCGGCCTGTCGGTGGGTGTGCCGGGCAATCTCCGCCTGATCGAGTTGGCCCATGCCCGCCATGGCAAGCTGCCCTGGAAGGCTTTGTTCCAGCCGGCGATCCGGCTGGCGCGCGACGGTTTTGTCGTCACCCCGCGCATGGTGAAGATGCTGGAGGAACAGAAGCCGCTTCTGTCCGTGTCACGGGAAGCACAAGCCCTGTATTACCAGCCCGATGGGTCGCCCAAGCCGGCGGGATCGGTGATCAAGAACCCAAAGCTGGCCGATCTCCTGACCCTGGTGGCGGAGAACGGGGCCGATGCCTTCTACAAGGGACCGGCGGCGGATCGGCTGCGCGCGGCGGTGGCCAATGCAACCCGCAACCCCAGTGTGATCACTGCCGAAGACATGGTGAATTACCGGGCGGTACCGCGCACGCCCGTCTGCGGCACCTACCGTGTCTATACGGTTTGCGGCATGGGGCCGCCTTCGTCGGGCGGTATTGCGGTTCTGACCATCCTGAAACAGATGGAAGGGTTCGACATTCCCGCCATGGGGCCGAACAGCCTGGAGGCCTGGCATATCATCGGCGAATCGATGCGGCTGGCCTATGCGGACCGGGCCAAATGGCTGGGTGATCCCGACCATGTGAAGGTGCCGGTCGAAGGCCTGACCGACCCCGCCTATATCAAGGACCGGGCCAGGCTGATCGATCCGAAGAAGGCAATGCCCAAGGCACCGGCGGGCAACCCGAAGGATGCGCCGCGCGTGTCGGACATTCCCGACAATGAAATCCCCGGCACCACCCATTTCTCCGTCGCCGATGAATGGGGCAATGTCGCCTCCATGACCTCCACCATTGAGGATATTTATGGCTCCGGCATCATTGTGGACGGCTATGTCCTGAATAATGAGCTGACGGATTTCAACTTCATCCCCGATGTGGACGGTGTGCCCACCGCCAACCGGGTGGAACCGGGCAAACGCCCACGCAGTTCCATGTCGCCAACCATCGTCTATGACCAAAACGGTCAGGCCGTGCTGGCCATCGGTGCCGCCGGCGGGCCGACAATCATCGCTCAGGTCGCCAAGGCCATTGTCGGCGTGCTGGACTGGAAGCTGGACGTGCAATCGGCCCTGGCCCTGCCCACCTTCATGGGCAGTGGGGAGACGATCCGGATCGAGGCGGGGACGGCGGTTGGTGGCATGGCTGACCAACTGCGCGCCATGGGGCATGAGGTCGTGGTCGATGATTTCGGCGGCAAGCTGAACGGGATCGACAAGATGACGGGCCAATGGCGCGGGGGTGCGGACCCACGGTCGAACGGGACGGCGGGGGCGCCGTAAGGGGGCTGTGGTTCCCTGCTGTGGTTCCCTCACCCTCCCATCGGTTGACACCGATGGGCCCCTCCCTCTCCCACTTCGTGGGCGAGGGGCTAAATAATGCCTGACGCCAAGGTTACGCCCCTCGCCCATGAAATGGGAGAGGGAGGGGCCCGAACGCGCCAGCGTTTGGGAGGGTGAGGGCGGGGACGGTTCCCGAACGCGCCAGCGTTTGGGAGGGCGAGGGCGGGGACGGTTCCCGAACGCGCCAGCGTTTGGGAGGACGAGGGTGGAGACGGTTCCCGAACGCACTAGCCCCGCCCCCGAACATCCCCCTTTAAACCCGCGTCGCAATCGCCTATATGAAGCCTGTCGGGTTCGCCCGACTATGGGGATAAACGCGGTGTGGAATAGACGTTGCGGACCCGGGGGCGGTACCCGGCGCCTCCACCATTCACTTCTGGCCTGATGGCCAGGGGTTCATGGGGGCGAAACAGGATCGACGCGCGTAATAAAGGCATAGTCTTCCCTCGGCATGATACCGCCGTTATCGGGTCAAACCTCATAGATGCCAACGATAACTCGGCGTCTGACCTTCGCATGGCTGCCTAATTCCCCCTTAAGGGCGTTAGTCAGTTAGCTTAGTTCGCAGCCCGGGGGGAGCTGGGCAACAGAATCCCCCCACCTTATCTTGCTCCCTCAGGCGCCGGGCGGCGGCATCCGCCGCCTTGGCTCACGCGACCATGGGGTCGCGGGCGCTCAACGCGCCACCCAAGCTGCGCTTGGGATTTGGTTGCCCCTTGCAGCTCATCACTGGCTCCCTCTGTGCCCCCATTCCCGCATGGCTGCACGCGGGAACACAGACATTTGCGCCCGACGCTTGATTATCCGTCCGTAATAGGCTTGTCTGGGGCCAGATGGGGGACGGTCTGTTCCGTCGCGTTCGTTGCCAGGGGTTCGCTTAACCGATGTCCGAGGAAATGCTCCGCTATGACCGCATGGTCGAGGCCGCCAAGCGTGGCGTCGTCAGACAGGCCCTGCGCGAGGTTCTGAACCGGGGCGGACAGCTGCCGGGCGAACATCATTTCTATGTCACCTTCCGCACCGATGCCGAAGGGGTGGATATCCCCGACTATCTCCGCGCCAAATACCCGACGGAGATGACCATCGTCCTGCAATACCAGTTCTACGACCTGACGGTGGAGAACGATAAGTTCGCCGTCACCCTGTCGTTCGGCGGTGTGCTGCGCCGGCTGGTCGTTCCCTATATCACCATCATCACCTTCGCTGACCCGTCGGTGAATTTCGTCCTGCAGTTCCAGCCCGATGATATGCCGGACCTGCTGGTGGACGAGGAGGAGATGGAGGAAGAGGGGACGGAGCCGGTGGCCGCCGACGATGAACCCGCTGACGAGGACGCGCCCAAGCCGACCGGCACCGTCGTCGCGCTGGACGCCTTTCGCAAGAAGTAAGGCCCGCCCATGGCCCCGCGTCGCCCACCCCCGTTCGTCACCCATGTTCTGGAGCTGATGCAGCCGCTGGGGCCGGTGGTGGCGCGGTCGATGTTCGGGGGCTGGGGCCTGTCGATTGACGGGATGAATTTCGCCCTGATCGCGGGCGAGGAACTGTATCTGAAAACCGACGCGCAGAACCGCCCCGCCTATGAGGCGCTGGGCCTGCCGGCCTTCGCACCCTATGAGGATCAGCCGGAGCGGACGATGAACTATCATCGTCCCCCGGCAGACGCGTTGGAGGATGCGGACAGCTTGATGGTCTGGGTCCGGCCCGCGTTCGAGGTGGCGTTGCGCGCACCCCGCAAGCCGAAGAAGAAATAGCCGCCCCGCCGCCTTTCCGCACGGTCGTGCGCTTTCCGGCTTGACGGCGCAGGCGGGTTCGGGCGTCCTGTGCGCCAACCATAATCCCAGGCTGGGGAGCGCCCGAAATGACCGAGCATGTGCTGATCAGTGACGCCGACGGCGTGCGCACGATCACCCTGAACCGCGCCGACAAGCGCAACGCCCTGACCGCCGCCATGTATGCCGCGATGGCCGAGGCGTTGAAGAGCGCGCCCGATGCCGGCATTCGCGCCGTCCTGTTCCAGGGGGCGGGCGGGTTCTTCACCGGCGGCAATGATATCGGCGATTTCCTGGCCAATCCGCCCGCCAATGACGAGGCGCCGGTGTTCCAGTTCCTGTTCGCGCTGGCCACCACGCCGCTGCCGCTGGTGGCGGCGGTGGAGGGGATGGCGGTCGGCGTGGGCACCACCATGCTGCTGCATTGCGATCTGGTCTATGCCTCGCCCGACGCGCGCCTGCATGTGCCCTTCGTCGATCTGGGGCTGGTGCCGGAAGCGGCCAGTTCCATCCTGATGCCGCGCACCATGGGCCATGCCCAGGCGGCCCGCATGCTGATGCTGGGTGAACCGCTGGGTGCCGATGAGGCGCTGGCCACGGGCATCCTGTCGGGCATCGTGCCCGCCGCCGATCTGGCCGCCACGGCACTTTCCAAAGCCAAGGTCCTGGCCGCCAAGCCGGTGGGGGCCATGCGCCAGACCAAGGCCCTGATGCGGCCCAATCAGGCAGAAGTGCTGGCCACCATGAAGAAGGAAGGCCAGATTTTCGGGGCCTGCCTGCGTTCCCCCGAAGCCATGGCGGCGTTCCAGGCCTTCATGATGAAGGGCAAGAAGTAAGGGTTGGAGAGGCGGGTGGGGCGGCATTTTGTATAGCCCCTTGGTGGATGTGGCGGTGGGGGCGGCGATGCGGTAGAGCTATGCCGCCCTGCAACATGATCAGGTTCAACGCTCCATGATCCGCCGCCTTGCCACCCTTGCCGCTGCCCTGCTGGCCCTGTCCGGCGCCGCCGCCGCACAATCGGCCCTGTTCGGGATGGAGACGACGGACGAAACCGCCCCCCTGTGGGAAGGCAGCATCCTGGCCGCCGGTGGCTATGTCGCGCATTACCCGGCGGCGTCGCAGGGGCAGTTCAAGGCGCTGCCGGTGCCGTTCCTGATCTATCGCGGCGACAATCTGCGCATCGGCGACAATGGCTTCATCCGCGCGCGCCAGGAAATGGCGGGCGGGCGGTTTGAGCTGGATATCGGCCTGGACGGGTCCTTCGATGTCGACAGCAAGGACAACAAGGCCCGCCAGGGCATGCCCGACCTGGACCTGCTGATCGAGGCGGGGCCCAAGGCCACCTGGCATTTCATGCCCAAACAGGCGGATGTGCAGGTTGATCTGGGCGTGGAGGTGCGCGCCGTGATCGCCACCCGCCTGATCGGGTTTGATTATGAAGGCATCAGCGTCAATCCGGAGCTGAGCTGGTTTGACCGCTCGCTGGCCGGGACCAAGCTGCGCGGCTACGCCGCCATCGGGCCGGTCTTCGGCTTTGACGGGGTGAACGATTATTTCTACGGCGTCGATGCCGCCTATGCCACGGCCAGCCGCCGGGCCTACAAGGCCGATGACGGCTATATCGGCACCAAAGCCACGCTGGGTGTGGCCTATCCCATCAATGACCGGCTGCTGGTGTTTGGCGCGGCGCAGGTCGGCTATTACGGCGGGTCGGCGAACGAGGATAGCCCGCTGTTCCGCGACAAGACCAATGTCAGCGTCGGTGCCGGCGTGCGCTGGTCCTTCTGGCAGTCCGAAGCCCGCGTGCCTGTGGTGCGCTGAGTTTTCTGCCCATTTGGGCGGCAGTGCCGTTTGAATGGGCAGGTGCTGTGGTGGTGGGGGCGCCGGAAAGCGTTGTCAGGGGCCGGATTGGCACTTGGCACGCGATTCGCATTCTAAGTCATGCACATGCACGGGGATATTGGGTAACCCCACCGGTTGGCGACAGGCGGTCGGCATGATGTTGAAATTGGGGTCCCTTCACGGGGGTCCGGCTGGGGATCGACGCCCGGCAGCGGGGTGACCTGCTGCCGGGCGTTGTTTGTTTTGGGGGGCGTCCCCCCCCCATTCGTCATCCCGGCGGAAGCCGGGACCCAGCGCAGAGCGGCGTCTGCCGCGACATGACTCATATCGGCGCTGACCGCGCCTCACGCTGGGTCCCGGCTTCCGCCGGGATGACGGTTTGGGCGGCCCTCACCCGATAAAACACATGCCGGCGCAGGGGATGTCCCTCTGGCAGCCGGGGGTGGTCGAAATCCATGGCCGGTTCGTGACGCAGGCCGATCCGTTCCATGACGGCACGCGACGCGCGGTTATGGGGCACCGTGAAGGATACGATCTCCCGCAATCCCGCCGGGCCGAACCCGTAGTCCAGGGCCGCCTTCGCCGCCTCCGTCGCATATCCCCGCCCCTGGAACGAAGGTAACAGACGCCAGCCGATTTCAACGGCGGGCAGGAAACCGGCATCGAAGGTCACGGGCATCAGGCCCGCCATGCCGATCAGGGTGCCCGACGCCTTTTCCACCATGGCCCAGTAGCAGAAGCCGTGTTCGGCCTGAAACCCCTGTTGCCGCTTGATGCTGGCGGCATTCATCTCCCGCGTGAAGGGGCCGGCCAGCCATTCATAAACGGCGGGATCGTCATTGATGGCCGTCAGGGCGTCCAGGTCGCTGTCGAGCCAGGGGCGCAGGAGCAGGCGGGGCGTGTGGATCATCAATCCACCATCCGCACCTGCGGCAGCCCGATGCCCGCCGCCACGCGTTCGCGCAGCACATCGCGGCGGAAGCGGTGCAGTTCGGCGGGGCGGCCGCCGGTATGGGCTTCCTGAGACCCGGTGGCTTCCACCAGACCGCCGGCCAGAACCAGACGGCGGAAATTCTGTTTGTGAAGCTGCACGCCCGACAGAGCCTCCACCGTCCGCTGCAACCGGAACAGGGTGAATTGCTGGGGCAACAGGTCAAAGACCAGGGGTCGGTATTTCAGCTTGCCGCGCAGGCGGCCCAGTGCCACGGCCAGGATGCGGCGGTTATCCTGGGCCATGGGCGTGCCCATCTGGGCCGCCAGACCCGGTTCGTTCAGGTGGCCATTGTCCAGGCTCAACCCCAGACGCTGCCGGATGGCGCGGTCGCGCAAGGCCTCTTCCACCAAGCCGGCACTGTAGAGCAGTTCGTAGCGTTCCAGCACGCGTTCGGTGTCCCACAGCTCCTCCTCGGCAAAGGTGGTGGAGACACGTTCGGCGCGGGCGGCGGCGATGGCGCTGTCAGGGGCCGCCGCGATCCAGCGGCTCAGGGCCGGCATGATGGTGCGGGTCAGCAGGGCGGGGCGGCCATCGCGCCAATCCTCCCACGGGAAGTAATCGTACCAGTCGTGCCATTCGGCGGCCCCGCTGCCCGACAGCGGTGCCTCGCGTACCAGCGCCATATAGCCGACGGAAACGACGCGTGACCCGCCCTCCAACTCGCGCGGGTCGCGATACTTGTCCCCGAACGTATAAAGCTGTTCGACATAGCGCAGCGGCAGGCCCGTCTGTTCCTCCACCCAGCGGCGCAAACCCTGTTCCAGGGTGCGGTCGCGGTCAGCCGTAAAGGGGCCGAAGGGCAGGGCATCCTGGCCCGCCGTCGCATCCCGCTGTTCCGGCGTGGCGAGGTTGTGCGTCATGCGCCGCACCACCAGCACGCGCGGCACCTCATCCGTCACGGCGACGATGACGGCGGTCAGGCCCAGCACTGTCGAGTCGGGCACGGGCACGGGTCGCTTGCTCCCTCTCTGGCGGACGGTTGGGGACGGTCGGATTCGAAAAGAAAGCCGTAGTCGCTTGTAAAGCAATGGAATGCCGTATGCCAGCCCGTCGGCGGCATAAGCGTTCCGGAACGCCGAACTGTCACCCGACACTCTTTCTGACGACGCATAAAAGGAGCAAGGTGTTGCCCGCGAACCGTGCCGGGGCCCATCCAGCCACAAAATTGCCCCGACAAAGATGCGGTCCATTGCGGGAGAAATACCATGGCGTTCAAGCTCGAACAGCGTAAGTCCGAGCTGGTGGAACAGGTTGTCGCCAAGCTGCGCAGCCGGTTGTCCAAGGAAAAGGCCGGCCTGGCCGAAGCGTTCGTCCGGGCCTTCTATCGCAACGTGTCGCCCGACGACATGCTGCGCTCCACCGCCGATGAGCTGTATGGCGCCGCCATCGCCATCATGCAGTTCGGGGGCACGCGCAAGCGGGGTGACGCGCTGGTCCGCGTCCTGAACCCGCGCGTCGACAGCGACGGATGGCACGCCCACCATACGGTGGTGGAAATCGTCAATGACGACATGCCCTTCCTGGTGGACAGCGTTTCCGCCGAACTGAACCGCCGGGGCCTGACGGTCCATCTGGTGGTGCATCCCGTGATCAAGGTCAGCCGCGATGGCGATGGCCGCCTGACCGCCATTTGGCAGAATGGCGAGGCGCCCGCCGATGCCATCGCGGAATCGGTGATGCATATCGAGGTCGATCAGATCACCGGTAACGATGAACTGGACGCGATCCGCGCCGGCATCGCCGCCGTACTGGCCGATGTCCGCGCCGCCGTCACCGATTTCCACGCCATGCGCGCCCGTCTGACCGAAACCATTGCGGGCCAATATGGCCCCGTGGCGGCGGATGAGCGGGAGGAGGGCCTGGCCTTCCTGCGCTGGATGGATGAAGACCATTTCATCTTCCTTGGCATCCGCGAATACCGCCTGGGCAAGGAGAAGGATGAGGAGACGCTGGACATCCAGACGGGTGCTGGCCTGGGCCTGCTGCGCGATGATGAGGTTAGCGTCTTTGACGGGTTGCGCTATTTTTCCACCTTGCCGCCGGAGGTGAAGGCATTTGTCCGCCACCCCCGCTTCATGATGGTGACCAAGGCCAACAAGGACAGCACGGTGCATCGCCGCGCGCCGCTGGACGCCGTCATGGTCAAGCTGTTCAACGAGGCGGGGGAGGAAGTGGGCGAGCGGCTGTTCGTCGGCCTGTTCACCAGCACTGCCTATAACCGGTCATCCCGCGATATCCCGTTCCTGCGCCAGAAGGTGGCGCGCGTCATCGCCCGGTCGGGCTTTGACGGGCGCGGCCATGATGGCAAGGCGCTGGTCCATATCCTGGAAACCTATCCGCGTGACGAGCTGTTCCAGATCGGCGATGATGAGCTGTATGAGATCGCGACCGGTGTGCTGCATCTGCAGGAGCGGCAGCGCGTCGCCCTGTTCGTGCGCAAGGACCCGTTCGAACGTTTCGTTTCCGCATTGATCCATGTTCCGCGCGATCGTTACGATACCGATCTGCGCAAGCGCCTGCAGGCCCTGATCGAGAAGGCCTATGACGGCACCTCGACCCAGGTGAATGTCTCGCTGTCGGAAAGCGTGCTGGCGCGCGTCCATCTGATCGTGCAGACCACACCCGGCAAGCTGCCCGACGTGGATGTGGGGGAACTAGAAAGCCAGCTGATCGAGGCATCGCGCGGCTGGCGCGACCGCTTCACCCAGGCAATGGTGGAGGAAAAGGGCGAGGCTGCCGGTCTGGCCCTGGCGCGCAAGTATAATGCCACCCTGCCGGCATCGTACCAGGAGGCCTACAGCCCGGATGAGGCGGTGGTCGATATCGCCAGGATCGAGCAGGTTATTGCCCAGGGCGGCATCGCGCTCAACCTGCACCGCCCGGTGGAGGCCGACGCCCATCAGCTGTTCTTCAAGGTCTATCAGACCGGCGGGCCGGTGGAACTGTCCAAGGTGCTGCCCATGCTGGAGCATCTGGGCCTGCGCATCCTGGCCGAGGGCGGCCCGTTCGAGGTGGAGTTCCCCGGCGATACGCCCAATGTCTTCATGCAGGATTTCGACATGCGCACCGCCGATGGCCGCGCCGTCGAGCTGGATCGCGTGAAGGCGGCGTTCGAGGATGCGTTCCACCGCGTCTGGACCGGAGAGGCACAGTCGGACGGCTTCAACCGTCTGGTGCTGCTGTCGGGCATGGATTGGCGCGAGGTCACGATCTTCCGCGCCTATGCCAAGTATCTGAAGCAGGCCAAGTTCGATTTCAGCCAGGAATATATCGAGAATACGCTTTCGACCCATTCCAAGATCGCCCGCCTGCTGCTGGACCTGTTCCGGCTCAGCCATGATCCGGCCATCCTGGCCAAGCTGGGCCGGGATGAGGTGGATACCAAGCGCAAGGGCCTGATCCTGGAGATCGACCACGCGCTGGATGCCGTCACCAACCTGGATGAGGACCGCATCCTGCGCCGGATGCTGAACATCATCCGCGCCACCCTGCGCACCAACTTCTATCAGAAGGGGGCGGACGGGAAGGCGAAGAGCTACATCTCCTTCAAGCTGGATAGCGGGTCGATCGATGACCTGCCCCTGCCGCGCCCGTGGCGGGAGATTTGGGTCTATAGCCCGCGTGTGGAGGCCATCCATCTGCGCGGTGGCAAGGTGGCGCGCGGCGGCATCCGCTGGTCCGACCGCAAGGAAGATTTCCGCACCGAGATCCTGGGCCTGATCAAGGCGCAGATCGTCAAGAATGCGGTGATCGTGCCGGTCGGCAGCAAGGGCGGCTTCATCGTGAAGAACCCCGTGCCGGCCAGCGCCGGACGCGAGGCCGTGATGGCCGAGGTCATCGAATGCTACAAGACGATGATGCGCGGCCTGCTGGATATCACCGACAACCTCAAGAACGGTGTGGTCATTCCGCCCACTGATGTGGTGCGCCTGGACAGCGACGATCCCTATCTGGTGGTTGCCGCCGACAAGGGCACGGCGACCTTCAGCGACATCGCCAATGGCGTGTCGCGTGACTATGGCTTCTGGCTGGACGATGCCTTTGCCTCTGGCGGTTCCGCCGGATACGACCATAAGGGCATGGGCATTACCGCGCGCGGCGCGTGGGAGGCGGTGAAGCGCCATTTCCGCGAGCTGGGCAAGGATATCCAGAACGAGGATTTCACCACCGTCGGCGTGGGCGACATGTCGGGCGACGTGTTTGGCAACGGCATGCTGCTGTCCAAGCATATCCGCCTGATCGCCGCCTTTGACCATCGCCACATCTTTGTCGATCCCAACCCGGATGCGGCCAGCAGCTGGGCGGAGCGCAAGCGCCTGTTCGATCTGCCGCGCTCGTCCTGGGCTGATTACGACACGACGAAGCTGTCGCAAGGCGGCGCTATCTTCGACCGGGGGGCCAAGTCGGTGACGCTGTCGCCGGAAATCCGTCAGGCGCTGGAAATCCAGAACGAGCGGGTGACGCCGACGGAGCTGATGCGCGCCGTCTTGCGCGCCAAGGTGGAACTGCTGTGGCTGGGCGGCATCGGCACCTATGTGAAGTCGTCGGACGAGACCAACGCCGATGCCGGTGACAAGGCCAACGATCCCATCCGCCTGAATGGCCGGGATTTGCGGGCCAAGGTGGTGGGCGAGGGTGCGAACCTTGGCTTCACCCAGCGCGGCCGTATCGAGGCGGCGCAGGCCGGCGTGTCGATCAATACCGACGCCATCGACAATTCCGCCGGCGTGGACACCTCGGACCATGAGGTGAATATCAAGATCCTGCTGCGCGACGTCATGGATGGCGGCGGCATGACGCGTGAACAGCGCGACGTGCTGCTGGCCCAGATGACGGACGAGGTGGCAGATCTGGTCCTGGCCGATAATTACAAGCAGACCCAGGCCCTGACCATCGCCCAGGCCATTTCGGTGGAAACGCTGGAGGATCAGGCCCGGTTCGCCCGCACCATGGAAAAGGCCGGCAAGCTGTCGCGCGCCATCGAGTTCCTGCCCGATGACGAGGAAATCGCCGCCCGTGTCAACGCCAAGCGCGGCCTGACCCGCCCGGAAACGGCGGTGCTGCTGGCCTATGCCAAGATCGACCTTTATGACCAGTTGCTGGCGTCCGACCTGCCGGAGGACAAGAGCGTCGAACGCGATCTGATGCGCTACTTCCCCAAGCCATTGCAGGAGAAGTTCCCCGACGCTTTGGGGCGCCATCAGTTGCGGCGCGAGATCATCTGCACGGCTGTCACCAACGGCATGGTCAACCGCGTCGGCCCCACCTTTACCTGGGAAATGGTGGAACAGACGGGCCGCCGCGAGGGCGATGTCGCCCGTGCCTATCTGATCGTCCGCGACGCCTTCGGCCTGCGCCGGCTGTGGGACGCGGTGGAGGCGTTGGATACCAAGGTGCCGGCGGCGGTGCAAACGGCCATGATGCTCTATACGGGCCGCCTGATGCGCCGGGCCGTGCCCTGGGTCCTGGCCCATGGCAGCTACCCGCTGGATATCGCGGCGGAAGTGGCGCGTCTGGCCCCCGTGGTGGAGGAACTGACGGGCCATCTGCCCGATATCCTGTCGCCGTCGGCCCTGAAATGGCTGGCGGAGACGGCGGGCAACTGGTCCAAGGATGGGGTGCCGGGTGATCTGGCCCGCCGTGTCGCGGCCCTGCCGCTGCTGGCGGCCAGTACCGACATCGCGGAAATCGCGGTTGAGGCCAACCGCGATCCGTCGGACGTGGCCAACCTCTATTTCGACCTGGGCGACCGCCTGGGCCTGGAATATCTGCGGGCGCGGACGGCAGAGGTGAAGTCCGAAAACCACTGGCAGCGCCAGGCGGTGGCGGCCTCGCTGGATGATCTGTTCAACCTGCAGGCCCGGTTGACGGCCCGCGTGCTGATCCAGAGCCAGGGCGGCGATCCGTTCGACGCCTGGGCGGCACAGCGTACCGGTCCGCTGGAGCGGATCAACAGCCTGCTGGCCGACCTGCGCGGCGTGGCAGCCCTCGACATCGCCATGCTGGCGGTGGCGGGGCGGCAGTTGCGCGGGCTGCTGGCGGGGTGACGTGACGCGTAGCGCGGATTAGGCGCAGCCGTAATCCGCGGGTCCTCCGGCGACGGGGTTTCCGCGGATTACGCTGACGCTAATCCGCGCTACGGGTTTTCAGTCGCTTCGGTGCCGGACGTGTGGCGACGAAAATCGCCGTGCAGCACAGGATGACACCGACAATCACGGGCACCCAGGTGCCGCGTGTCGTGAAGAACACGAAGACCCAGGACAGGGCCATCACCGATACCGCCGCGATTTTGGCGCGTGTCGGGATGGCGCCCTGTTCGCGCCAGTCGCGGAGCGGCGGGCCCCAGCGCGGATGGTCCAGCAGCTTCTGTGCCTTTTCGGGGTGCGAGCGGAAATAGGCCCACAGCGCCACCAGCAGGAATGGCGTGGTCGGCAGGACCGGCAGCACCGCCCCCGCCATGGCCAGCCCCACGCAGACATAGCCCAGCGCCATATAGAAGGGCCGCCAGCGGCGGCTGCTCGTCGGCTCGGTCATGCTGCTTTCCGCTGCCAATCGCAAATCATTCGCAACAATGGCGCGGGTGCGGGTGGTTGGCAAGGGGGGCCGCAGCACCTATTATGGATGGATGACAGGGAGGTGCCCATGGCCAGCCTGACCATTACCGATCTTGATCCCACCTTGCAGGACCGATTGCGCGCCCGCGCCGCTGTGCGTGGCCGGTCGGAGGAGGAGGAGGCGAAGCATATTCTGCTGGATGCGCTGCCTCCGCCAAAGCGCGAGGCTGGTAATCTGGCCCAGTCCATCCGGGACCGTTTCGCGGCTTTGGGTGGGGTTGAACTGCCAGAGGTGCTGCGTGAAGATGGTCCGCCGCCGCCGGATTTTCGTTGATGTTCGTGTTGGACACGAATGTCATCAGTGAATTGATGCGGCCAGCCGGATCCGACCGTGTCTTCAATTGGATTTCACGACAGTCACCTTCCCTGCTCTTCACGACATCGGTAACACAGGCTGAAATCTTCTTCGGTCTGTCGATTATGCCGACCGGGCGCCGCAAAGCCCTGCTTATGAAGGCAGCAGAGACAATGTTTGTGCAGGACTTCGCCGAGCGAATCCTGCCCTTTGATGCGCCATCCAGCCTTATCTATGCAGATATAAGATCACGCCGCCAAAGAGCCGGTGCCCCGATCTCCGTGTTTGATGCCCAGATTGCAGCGATTGCCAATCTTCACTCTGCCACGCTGGTGACCCGAAATATCCCGGATTTCCGGGATTGCGGGATCGCCCTGATCAACCCCTGGACCGATGATTGATAATATGGCCCGCGACATCCTGTACCTGCTGCCGCCCGATTTCCCGGATGAGAAGTACCCCGGCCAGCGCTTCTACTGCGCCGACTGTATGTTCATGGAGGGCATCCTGGCCCGGTTTCCGGTGATTGCGGAGCGGGTGGAGGTGCGGCGCCACGATTTTCCCCGGCCCAGGGCCGAGGTGGTGGCGCTGGTGGGACAGGCAAACCAAGGCCTGCCGCTGCTGATCTTTGGTGATGAAGCCGATGATGGCTTGGAGACGGGGCGGCATGGTGGGGTGCGCTTTGCCGGTACAAGGACGGCGATCATGAAAGCGCTGGCCGTAAGGTATGGGATACCGTTGCCGCATCCGTGAGGGGTGCAGCATGAGGGGCTTAGGATAGGTCCAAATGTTCGCCGACAGCTAACTTTCATCTTGTGCGGATGTTAGCTCTGAGAGAATATTTCGGCATGAAAGTCGAGCTGACCAAGGTTGCACAGAAGGGGCTGGCGAAGATGCCGGCAAAGGCCCGTGCGACCTTGCTTGGCAAGTTGCAAGCGGTGGCGGCGGCCCCCTTTGCCCGGCATACTTTCGATGTGAAAGCGTTGAAGGGCGTGCAGGACACGTTTCGTATTCGTCAGGGGGACTGGCGTGCGGTGTACCGCGTGGTCAGGGTCGAAGATAGCATCCTCGTTCTGATCATTGATGTGCGTGGGGAGGTTTATGAATGAATGCCATCAAGCCCTTGTCCGTCACTGCGGAGACCGTCACGCTTGCCCGTACCGATTACGAGGCTTTGCTGGACGAGTTAGAGGAAGCGCACGATCTTGCTCGCATCAGGCAGATTGATGCCGACCTTGCCGCCGGGCGTACGGAAACCATCCCCTTTGAGATGGCCGTGGCACTCTGCGACGGGGCCAACCCGGTCCGTGCCTGGCGCAAACACCGGGGTATGACAGCCCGTGATTTGGCGGCACAGGTTGGGATCGCTCCCGGCTATCTGTCTGAAATCGAAACGGGCAAGAAAGCGGGAAGCGTCCAGGTGCTGACCCGACTTGCGGGTGTACTCAGGGTTGATCTTGATGACCTTGTGGGTGAGATGCGGGTGGATTAGGCGGGGATTGTAAGGGGGGTAATTTTTGGGCCAATGATGCTCGATTATGGAGCCGATACCGATAATCTGTCCGACCAAGAAGATGGCTGGCTTGTGTATAGGTTAAATGATCAATTTTGAAATAGATTTTCTTTGTAGATATATAGAATTGTTAGAATGTGGATAGTAAAAATGCTTATAGTGATTTAGCTTTCCGTTGGATCAAGTCTCCATGCTGGAGGCCGTCTAGCCAGGAATGGAGGTGACATTGACTGTAAACGAATCACCTCCCGTACTCATTGAGCCGCATAAATTAATATTGGGGCAGCCAAATCCTGGTCAACGCCTCTACAAAGTCATATCAGTTGAAAACTTGATAAAATCCATCTCCGGTAGATATCTGCATTTTAATCGTGTTGATTCGTATAAGGACTTTCCTGGTGCAGATGTAGATGACGGCGCTGAACCACCGCACGGCAAGGTCATTAGTCAGGGTATAGTTTTTGAGAGATTATCTACATTTAGTCTATCGGATTATTATGCGTTGGTGCGAAGTCGAACCTATGCTTGTTGCTTTTCGACGATGAATTCTGATTATATTTGGAAAAACTATGGTGGAAACACCGTGATGGGAAAAGTGTGTTTAGAATTTGATTTTGAAAAACTTAAAGAAAGCTTAAATGCAACGCTGAGCGGTCCATCGGCGCTTATGTGCGGAGATATACAATGTCATCAAATATTTTCAATAAACTATGGCAAAATATTATACATAGATCGGGATGCGTATAACCCCGTCGGCAGGGATATTCCGAATCCAATTATTTATACCTACTTAAAAGATAAAATTTACTATAACGAGAGCGAGCTAAGAATTTCTCTGTCGGTGCCAGGGCTTGGGTCGCCTATGTTGAATGACGGTCGGAAGATGAATTTTTCTCCGGATCTATTGATGGAATTCGATTTCGCGAAAGCTATATTTGATGGAACAATCACCCAAATTCTAACGGGTCCGACAACTAACGTAGAACATTTGAAAGCCAAGCTTACTGAACTTGGAATTGGATTGGCGTGACTCGCCATATCCCCCCAAAAAAGATGGGCGGTCGGGATTCCCCCAACCGCCCATAAGGTCGATCGCCGTGAAATGACCGGACAACGGCGATCGTAGAGGACCGGAAAAGAGTTACGCGCGGCGCGGCAGGCTGGCGGCTTCGCGGGCGAGCGCCGTGATGCCGGCCCAGTCGCCGGCCTTGACCATGTTGCCGGGCGTCACCCAAGAGCCACCCACGCACATGACGTTGGGCAGGGCCAGGAAGTCGGGCGCGGTGGCGGCGGTGACGCCGCCGGTGGGGCAGAATTTGATCTGGGAGAGCGGCGAGGAGACCGCCTTCAGCATGTCCATGCCGCCCACGACGGTGGCGGGGAACAGCTTCTGGTGACGGATGCCGCGCGACAGCAGGTACATCATCTCCGCCGGGGTGGCGACGCCGGGCAGGTAGGGGATGCCGCTGTCCAGGATGGTGTCGACCAGGGCCGGATAGGTGCCGGGGCTGACGATGAATTTGGCGCCGGCATCGGCCACCTGCGCCACCTGTTCCGGGGCGATGACGGTGCCGGCACCGACCACCGCGCCCGGCACCTTGGCCATGATGCGGATGGCGTCCAAGGCTGCGGCGGAGCGCAGGGTGACTTCCAGCACCGGCAGGCCGCCGGCTACCAGCGCCTCTGCCAGGGGCTGGGCATCTTCCAGCCGGTCGATGATGATCACCGGAATGACCGGGGCCAGGCTGGCGATGTGGGCGATATCCATGCTCATCTTGTCAGGTTCCGGTCGGATCAGGCGGTGGTGGAGGAGGGGGCGGCGAAGCAGGAACCGCCCTGTTCGGCACCGGTGGCAGAGGCGCGGAAGGCACCGAACAGGTTGCGGCCCATGCCCCATTCATTGTGCGACAGGTCGGGCACAGTGACGGTGCGGGCCGCGAATTCGGTGGCATCGACCAGCACGTTCAATTCACCGGTTTCGGCATTCAGGCGGATGACGTCGCCATCGCGCACCCGGGCCAGCGGGCCGCCGCCCAGGCATTCCGGCGTGATGTGGATGGCGGCGGGCACCTTGCCCGAGGCGCCCGACATGCGGCCATCGGTGACCAGCGCCACCTTGAAGCCCTTGTCCTGCAACACGCCCAGGCCGGGCGTCAGCTTGTGCAGTTCCGGCATGCCATTGGCGCGCGGACCCTGGAAGCGGACAACGGCCACGACGTCGCGGTTCAACTGTCCGGCCTTGAAGGCGGCCTGCAAATCATCCTGGCTGTCGAATACGGCGGCCGGCGCCTCGATCACCCGGTGTTCGGGCTTCACGGCGGAGACCTTGATGATGCCACGGCCCAGATTGCCGGACAGAAGGCGCATGCCGCCCGTGCTGTCGAACGGATCGGCGACGGGGCGCAGCACCTTGGTGTCGGCGCTTTCCTTCACGCCGGGCCGCCAGGTGGCCACGCCGTGATTGTCCAGGAAGGCATCCTGGCGATAGGCGTCCAGGCCTTCGCCGGCCACCGTCTTCACATCGCCATGCAGCAGGCCGCTATCCAGCAGTTCAGAGATCACGAACTGCATACCGCCGGCGGCGTGGAAATGGTTCACATCGGCCACGCCATTGGGATAGACGCGGGCCAGCAGCGGGACCGAGGAGGACAGGTCACTGAAATCCTGCCAGTCAACCTGAATGCCGGCGGCGGCCGCCATGGCCACCAGATGCAGGGCATGGTTGGTGGACCCGCCCGTGGCCATCAGACCGATGATGCCATTCACGATGGCCTTTTCATCAATCACGTCGCAGATGGGCGTGTACTCGTCACCCAGCGCGGTGATCTTGGCCGCACGCTCAGCGGCGGCAACCGTCAGCGCATCGCGCAACGGCGTGTTGGGGTTGATGAAGCTGGAGCCCGGCAGGTGCAGGCCCATGATCTCCATCAGCATCTGATTGGAATTGGCCGTGCCATAGAAGGTGCAGGTGCCCGGCCCGTGATAGCTCTGCGACTCCGCCTCCAGCAGCGCGTCGCGGCCCAGCTTGCCCTCCGCATAGAGCTGCCGGACCTTGGCCTTTTCCGGGTTGGACAGGCCGGACGTCATGGGGCCGGCGGGCACAAAGACGGCGGGCAGATGGCCGAAGGACAGGGCGCCGATGAACAGGCCCGGCACGATCTTGTCGCAGACCCCCAGATAGAGGCCGGCGTCGAACATGTTGTGCGAGAGCGCGATGGCCGTGGACATGGCGATGACATCGCGGGAGAACAGCGACAGTTCCATGCCGGGTTGACCCTGGGTCACGCCATCGCACATGGCGGGTACGCCGCCCGCGAACTGCGCCACGGCACCGGCCTTGCGCACGGCATCCTTGATCAGGGCCGGATAGCGTTCCAGCGGCTGATGCGCCGACAGCATGTCGTTATAGGCGGACACGATGGCGATGTTCGGCTCTGTCCCCGATTTCAGCTTGGCCTTGTCATCGGCGGCACAGGCCGCGAAACCATGGGCCAGATTGCCACAGGCCAGCGTACCGCGCTTGGGACCCTTGCCGGCGGCAGCGCGGGTCTGCTCCAGATATTTGGACCGGGTGGCGCCGCTGCGCCCGATGATCCGGTCGGTGACGCGGCGGATGGCGTCCTGTGTCATCTCGAACTTCCTCCTTCAGGGGCGCCCGGCAAAGGCCGTGGGGGTTACGGCGCCCACCAGATGGAAACGGGGACCTGATTCTGGTGCAGCACGGAGCGGACGGGGGCGGCCTCAACCGGTCCCGGCTTCAATGCGTCGTCCAGAACGGATTTTTTCTTGTCGCCCGTGATCAGCAGGGCAACGGCGCGGGAGCGCAGCAGTTCCGGCAAGGTCAGGGTGATGCGTGCCGGCACACCACCTGCGGGCGTGACGGCGGCCACCGCCAGACCCAGCGCACCGCTCAACGCCTCTGCCAGACCGATGGCACCGGGGAAGAAGCTGGCCGTGTGGCTGTCCTCCCCCATGCCCAGCAGGACAAGGTCATAGGGGCGGGGCATGGTGGCCAGCCGGCTGCTGGTGCGGGCCAGACCGTCGGCGGGGGTGGCGCCCACGCTTTTCAGGCCGACCACGGTTGCACCCTTGGCGACGGCGGCGGACAGGGTCCGGCGCACCATCGCCTCATTGCTGGCGGGATCGTCCAGATCGACCCAGCGTTCGTCCGACAGGGTCAGATAGACCTTGTCCCAGGGCAAATCATAGGTATCCAGCCGGGCGAACAGGTCGGCGGGCGTGGTGCCGCCCGACAGGACCAGCGAGGCGCGGCCATGGGTGGCCACCGCATCGCGGATCAGGCCAGCGATATGGTCGGCCAGGGCCGTGACCAGGGACCCTTTGTCGGCGTGGCTATTAATAGTCGGCATCATTCCACCGCCGATCATCACGGGCCAGCAGCAGGGCTGCCGACAGCGGCCCCCAGCTTCCGGCCGGATAGGGTTCCGCCGGCTGGTCGGTGTCCTTCCAGCCCTTCTGGATGGTGTCGATCCAGGCCCAGGCGGCGTCCACCTCGTCCCGGCGCATGAACAAGGACGGGTTGCCGCGAACGGTATCCATCAGCAGCCGTTCATAGGCGTCGGGATAGCGGTCCTTGAACGTCTCCGCATAGGACAGGTTCAGCGGCACCGAGCGCAGGCGCAGGCCGCCGGGGCCGGGCACCTTGGTCATGATCGACAGGTTCACGCCCTCATCCGGCTGCAACCGGATGACCAGACGGTTGGCGGTCAACTCCCCCGCGCCGCGCCCGAAGACATTGTGCGGTGTGGCCTTGAACTGGATGACGATCTCGGAATAACGCGTGGGCATGCGCTTGCCGGTGCGCAGATAAAAGGGAACCCCGCCCCAGCGCCAATTATCCACCTCCGCCTTGATGGCGACGAAGGTTTCATTGTTGGACGCAGCACCCAGTTCCTCGGCGTAACCGGGGACCGTCTTGCCCTCGATGGCGCCCTGGCGGTACTGGCCACGCACCGTCTTGGCCTTCACATCCTGTGCCGTGATGGGGCGCAGGGCGCGCAGCACCTTGATCTTCTCATTGCGGATCATGTCCTCCGTCAGCGATGACGGCGGTTCCATGGCCACAAGGCAGAGAAGCTGCAGGAAATGGTTCTGCACCATGTCACGCAGGGCGCCGGCCTTGTCGTAATAGTCGGCACGGCCCTCGACGCCGACCTTTTCGGCCACGGTAATCTGCACATGGTCGATATAGTTGGCGGACCAGAGTGGTTCGAACAGGGCATTGCCAAAGCGCAGGACCATGAGGTTCTGCACAGACTCCTTGCCCAGGTAGTGATCGATGCGGAAGATCTGCTCTTCCTTGAAGATGGCGCCGACCTCGTTATTCACGGCATTGGCCGAGGCCTGATCCTTGCCGATGGGCTTTTCCAGGACGACGCGCGTCTTGGGGCAGATCAGGTCCGCTTCCTTGATATTGCGGCAGATGGCGCCGAACAGGACGGGCGAGGTCGCCAGATAGAAGACGCGGGCCTTTTCCCCGCCATCCTTCAGCGCCTCGACCAGCAGCGGCCAGTTGCCGGCGGGCTTGGTCGCGTCCAGCGGCACATAGGTGATACGGCCCAGGAAACGGGCCAGGATGGCCTGATCGATATCTTCCGCCGGAACGAACTGTCCCAGGGCCTTGGTGATCTGCGCGCGGAAGGCGTCGGTATTCTGATCGGTGCGGGACACGCCGATGATGCGGCTGTCATCGGTCAGCTGATGGTCGCGTTCGCGGTAATAAAGGGCGGGCATCAGCTTGCGCAGGGCCAGATCGCCCGTGCCGCCGAACACCACATAGTCGAAGGGATTAACCTGCATCACATCAGCCATGGCACCCGGCCCGCCCGTCCCTTGATTTCCGGCCATTTCCTGGCCGAGGCGGCGCGCGGTCCGCGCCGTCTTCTGCATTGAATGTAGCAGAATTACCAAAGCTCGCAAGCGGCGACTACGTAGTCTGTCTGCATTTCCGGCATTCGCGCGCATGTTTGTGACCGGCATGCTGCGCTGCGGCGTAACTTTACTACGGCTTTTGCCCTGAGAAAGGCATTTCGGGGGTGGAACGGGCCAAACTTGGCGGGCAGGGGTGCCCCGCTGTTACCGCCGGTATGCCGGCCTTGCCAAATCCGGTTGGATTTCGTGTAATTCCCTTACACGGCCCTGCTGGCCGGTATCAGATGTTGGGGGGAGTGGCCGACGTGCTTGAACGTATCCGTGGCATGCAGTCCGGTCTGCGCCGATCCGAACAGAAGATCGCGGAAGTGGTGCTAAAGCGCCCGCATTCGGTGGTCAATGCCTCCGTTGCGGAGGTGGCGCGGGAGGCGCAGGTCAGCCAGCCGACGGTCGTCCGCTTCTGCCGCTCCATCGGCTGTGCGGGGTTCCAGGATTTCAAGCTGCGCCTGGCCCAGGATCTGGCCACCGGCACCCCTTATGTGCATGAGGAGGTGCGGCCCGACGATCCGGTGGTCGATGTGGCCGCCAAGGTCCTGAACCGCTCCATCGCGTCGCTGACGCGCGTGCGCAACCATACCAACCCGGAGGCGTTGGAGGCGGCGGTACGCATCCTGTCCGAGGCGCAGCGTATGGAATTCTATGGTTTCGGCGCCTCTGGCGTGGTGGCCATGGATGCGCAGAACAAGTTCTTCCGTCTGGGCATCCCTTGCGTCGCCTATACGGATTTCCATGTGCAGGCCATGTCGGCCACCCTGCTGGGGCCGACTGCGGCGGCTTTGGTCATTTCCCACACGGGCCGCACGCGCGAGCTGCTGCGCTCGGTTGATCTGGCGCTGGACAGCGGGGCCAAGGTGGTGGCGCTGACCTCGGGCGGGTCACCGCTGGCGGAAAAGGCCACGGTGTCGCTACTGGTCGATGTGGTGGAAGATACCAGCATGTATACGCCGATGGTCAGCCGTCTGGCGCATCTGGCCATGCTGGACGTGCTGCAGGTGGCCGTCGCATTACGCCGTGGCGTCAATCTGGCCGAAAGCCTGGCCCGGTCCAAGCGGCCGATCCGGGAGCGGCGGTTGGGGCAGCGGGGGTAAAGGGGAGTTCCTTCACCGGTTTTGCGTTGAACCTCCCGGTTGGCGTTGAACCCTCACCCTCCCGTCGACTGGCGCCGACGGGCCCCTCCCTCTCCCACGTTCGTAGGCGAGGGGTGAAAATTTAGCCCCTCGCCCGCTTGGCGGGAGAGGGAGGGGCCCGCGCCGGAAGGCGTGGGAGGGTGAGGGAGCTACGCTCCATATCCCCACGCTCCCGCAAACATGGTAAATTTCCTCATCACCCCAACCCAGGACCATCATGCCCCAGACCCCGTCCGAAGCCGAAATTGCCGCCATCATCCAGGCGACGCATGGCGACGTCTTCGCGATCCTGGGGCCGCATCCGCTGCATGACGGGTCGGGGCGGGTGGAATTGCGGGTGTTCCGGCCCGATGCGGAACGCGTAGCGGTGATCGGTGCGGATGGGGCGGAACGGCTGGACCTGCCGCGCCTGCATGGCGACGGGTTCTTCGCCGGCACCCTGACCGCTGAACAGGCAGCGGGATACCGGTTGCGTCTGTCGCGCGGGCATGACCGCTGGGAGATTGAGGACCCGTACCGATTCCCGCCCATCCTGGGGGAGATGGATCAATATCTGCTGGGCGAGGGGCGGCACTGGCGATCCTATGAAAAGCTGGGCGCGCATCTGGATGTGATCGACGGCGTCGCCGGTGTGCGCTTCGCCGTCTGGGCGCCCAATGCGCGGCGCGTGTCGGTCGTGGGCGACTTCAACGGCTGGGATGGCCGTATCCATGTCATGCGCCTGCGCTTAGGCGCCGGCATCTGGGAGATTTTCATCCCCGGCGTGACCGAGGGTGCGCATTACAAGTACGAGATGCTGGATGCCGGCGGCTACATGCTGCCGCTGAAGGCCGATCCGCATGCGCTGGCTGCCGAATTCCGGCCCGCCACCGCCTCCATCGTGTCGCGCATCGATCATCACCCCTGGCAGGATGCGGAATGGCTGGCCCGGCGGGCGGCGCGCAATGCCCGTTCCGCCCCCATTTCCATCTATGAGGTGCATCCCGGTTCCTGGCGGCGGCCCGGCCATGCCGGTTACCTGAACTGGCGCGAACTGGCGAACCAACTGGTGCCCTATGTGCGGGAAATGGGCTTCACCCATATCGAGGTGATGCCCGTTCATGAGCATCCGTTTGACGGGTCCTGGGGCTATCAGGCGCTGGGCCTGTTCGCGCCGACCTCGCGCTTTGGCACGCCGGCGGATTTCCAGGCCTTTGTCGATGCCTGCCATCAGGCGGAAATTGGCCTGATCATCGATTGGGTGCCCGGCCATTTCCCGACCGATGCCCATGGTCTGTATGAGTTCGACGGCTCGCACCTGTACGAACATGCCGATCCGCGCCAGGGCTATCACCCCGACTGGAACACCGCGATCTATAATTTCGGGCGGAACGAGGTGACGAATTTCCTCATCTCCAACGCCCTGTTCTGGCTGCGGCATTACCATATTGACGGGCTGCGCGTGGATGCCGTCGCCTCCATGCTGTACCTGGATTACAGCCGCAAGGAAGGTGAATGGGTCCCCAACCGCCATGGCGGGCGCGAAAACCTGGAAGCCATTGATTTCATGCGCCGCATGAATGCCCTGGTCTATGGGGCCGAGGAAGGGCAGGGCGGCGGGGCCATGACCATTGCCGAAGAGTCCACCGCCTGGCCCGGCGTGTCACAGCCGGCCCATGCCGGCGGCCTGGGCTTTGGCTATAAATGGAACATGGGCTGGATGCATGACACGCTGAAATATATGCAGCGTGATCCGATCCATCGCCGCCATCACCATAGCGACCTGACCTTCGGCCTGCTCTACGCCTTTTCCGAAAACTTCATCCTGCCGCTCAGCCATGATGAGGTCGTGCATGGCAAGGGCTCGCTGCTGGCCCGCATGCCGGGGGATGACTGGCAGAAATTCGCCAATCTGCGCGCCTATTTCAGCTTCATGTGGACCCATCCGGGCAAGAAGCTGCTGTTCATGGGCGGGGAATTCGCGCAGGGGCGCGAATGGAACCATGATGGGCAGCTTGACTGGCATCTGCTGGACGATCATGGCGGCGGCCACTGGCACCGGGGCGTGCGCGATCTGGTCCGTGACCTGAACCATCTCTACCGTGACACACCGGCCCTGCATGAGCGAGACTGTGAGGGCGAGGGCTTCCGCTGGATCAAGGGCGGGGCGGCGGATGAAAGCGTGCTGGCCTACAGCCGCCATGGCTTTGCCGAGGGGGCGGTCGCCGTGACATTGGTGAATTTCACGCCCGTGCCGCGTCAGCGGTATCGCGTGGGTGTGCCGTTCGGGGGGATGTGGCGGGAGGCGTTGAACAGTGACGCCGCCGCCTATGCCGGCAGTGGCATCACCAACCCGGAACCGGTGCAGGCCCAACCCCTGCCCTGGGACGGGCAGCCGTTCAGTGTTGAGATCGCCTTGCCGCCGCTGGCGGGTCTGGTGCTGCTGCCGGCTTGAGGCGACGCACCGGGGCTTCGTAGCGCGGATTAAGGTGTGTTGAGATTCAGGGTGTAGTTTTTCTAACCCATTGGAACTCATAGATTGCCTCCCCGGCGAAGGCCGGGGC